>JAEMQS010000011.1 GCA_016463765.1 Solirubrobacteraceae bacterium
GGTCGACGACATCGCCACGATCGCCGACGGTCTCGACATGGCCGCCCTCGAGGCCGTGCAGCGCCGCGTGCTCTGGCTGGCGACCTCGATCGTCCACCACGCCAACAAGGTCCGCGAGACCCCGTCCGGGGTGAAGGTCGGAGGCCACCAGGCGTCGTCGGCCTCGATGGTCTCGCTCATGACCGCGCTGTACTTCGCGCACCTGCGCGGCGCAGACCGCGTCTCGGTCAAGCCGCACGCCGCGCCGGTCCTGCACGCGATCAACTTCCTGCTCGGACGGCTGGACCCGTCCTACCTGCCCCGGCTGCGCGAGTACGGCGGGCTGCAGTCCTACCCCTCGCGCTCGAAGGACCCCGACCCGGTGGACTTCTCGACCGGCAGCGTGGGCATCGGCGCCACCGCGACGCTGTGGAGCGCACTGGCGCACCGCTACGTCGCCGGGCACTTCGACGTGCCGCAGGGCGGGCGCCAGGTCGCCCTGCTCGGCGACGCGGAGCTCGACGAGGGCGCGATCTGGGAGGCACTGGTCGACCCGATGGTGCCGCGGCTCGGCGAGGTGCTGTGGGTCGTCGACCTCAACCGCCAGTCGCTCGACCGCGTGGTTCCCGACATCGCGGCGGGACGCATCGGCGCGATGTTCGAGGCGGCTGGGTGGCAGACCATCACGGTCAAGTACGGCCGCCGTCTGCGGGAGCTGTTCGAGCGGCCCGGGGGCGACGCGCTGCGCCGCCGGATCGACGCGATGGGCAACGAGGAGTACCAGCGGCTGCTGCGCACGCCCGCGGCCGATGTCCGAGACCGGCTGCCAGGCGACGGGCGCGGGCGCCGCGCCGTCGCCACGCTCCTGCGCGACCTCGACGACGCCGAGATCGCCGCCGCGCTCCGCGACCTCGGCGGCCACGACCTGGAGGACCTGCTCGCCGCGTTTCAGGCGGCAGACGCCGACACCGACCGGCCGTCGGTGGTCTTCGCCTACACGATCAAGGCCCGGGGCCTCCCGACCGAGGGCCACCCGGCCAACCACTCCGCGCTGCTGACGCGTGCGCAGTGGACCCAGCTCGCGCAGGACACCGGCGCCGACGCCGACGACCCGTGGGCGCCGTTCGCGGAGGACAGCCCCGAGGCCGCGCTCTGCCGGACGGCGGCGGCGCGCCTGCACCGCGAGGAGCGCCCGCCCGAGGCGGCCCCGCCGGTGGCCGTCGAATTCGGGCGCGAGCACCGCGGCACCGCGTCCACCCAGCAGGCCTTCGGCCGCTTCTTCGTCGATCTCGCCCATCAGGCCGGCGACGTCGCCGACCGCGTCGTGACCGTCTCCCCCGACGTGGCCTCCTCGACGAACCTGGGCGGCTGGATCAACCGCGTGGGGATCTTCAACATCGGCGACCGGATCGACTGGTTCGCCGACGACTCCGAGACGGCGATCCGCTGGAAGGAGTCGGCCCACGGGCAGCACATCGAGCTCGGCATCGCCGAGGTCAACCTCGTCGGGCTCCTGGGCGAGCTGGGCGCCACCTGGTCGCGCGACGGGCAGCCACTTCTACCGATCGGGACCATCTACGACCCGTTCGTCTCGCGGGCGCTGGAGCCCTGGTCGTTCGGGATGTACGCGGGCGGGCAGTCGATCCTCGTCGGGACACCGTCGGGCGTGACGCTCGCCCCGGAGGGCGGCGCGCACCAGTCGATCTCCACCCCGTCGATCGGCATCGCCCAGCCGGGCTGCGTCGCGTGGGAGCCAGCGTTCGGACAGGACCTCGAGTGGACCATGCTGCACGCCCTCTCGCGGATCGGCCGCCCCGATGGCACCTCGGCGTACTTCCGGCTCAGCACGCGGCCTGTCGACCAGACCCTCGCAGCCGTCCCCACCAGCCCGGCCGCCCGCGAGGAGCGCCGCCGCCAGGCGCTCGCCGGCGGGTACCGGCTGCGCGAGGCCGAGGGTGCGCGCGTCACGATCGTCGCGGTCGGCGTGATGGTCGTCGAGGCCTGCCAAGCGGCCGACGAGCTCACCGCGGCCGGCGTCCCGACCGACGTCGTCTGCCTGACATCGCCCGACCTCGTGTTCCGCGCCCAGCAGGCGCGCCAGGGTCTCGCCGACGCGGACGACGCGATCCTCGACGTCCTCCTTCCGCCCGGCCGCGGCACACCCGTCGTGACCGTGCTCGACGGCCATCCCCACGCCCTGGCCTTCCTCGGCGCCGTGGCACAGGCGCCGGTGGCCTGCCTCGGCGTGCAGGACTTCGGGCAGTCGGGCGATGTCGAGGACCTCTACCGCCACTTCGGAATCGACGCCGACACGATCGTCGGCGCCGCCTTGGACCTCCTCGGGTGACCCGCACATGACCGACATCCAGATGCCGCGCCTCACCGATCAGATGGAGGAGGGCACCATCGTCGCCTGGCTCGCGCAGGACGGAGCGCAGGTCACGGCGGGGCAGGAGATCGTCGAGATCGAGACCGACAAGGCCACGGTCGCCCACGCCTCCGAGGCCGACGGCGCGCTGCAGATCCTTGCGGCGGTCGGCGAGACCGTCGCCGTGGGCGAGGTCATCGCGCGGGTCGGCGCGGCCGTGGCCGGGCCCGGCCGCGAGCAGGCGGACGTGCCGGCCCGGAGCAACGGCCACGTCGAGCCCGAACCCTCACCCGTCCCGGTGATCGCGGGGCAGGCACCACGGCAGGACGGGGAACCCCGCGCCACGCCACTGGCCCGTCGCGTCGCACTGGTGCACGGAATCGACCTCGCCACCCTCCGTGGCACCGGGCCCCGCAACCGGATCACGAAGACTGATGTCCTGGCGGCTTCGGGCGTGCCCGCACCGCCGGCCCCACCGGAGCCGGCGCCGCCGCCGCGTGACGCGCCTGCGCACCAGGTGGTGCCACTGACGCGGCTCCAGCAGGTCGTCGCCCGCCGCATGCTGGAGGCGACGACCACGGTGCCGCACTTCCAGGTGCAGACCGAGGTCGAGATCGACGCGGCGCTCGAGCTCCGGCAGGCGCTGAAGGACGCAGCGGCCGACGGAGCGCCGGCGCCCTCGGTCAACGACCTCATCGTGAAGGCGTGCGCGCTGCGCCTGCCTGAGCACCCGCTGGTCAACGGGTCCTTCGTCGAGGGCGGGTACGAGTTGCACGAACACGTCCACGTCGGGGTCGCCGTCGCCGCGCAGGACGGGCTGCTCGTCGCGACGATCCGCGACGCCGACGTCAAGTCCCTCGGGAGCATCGCGCGGGACAGCCGCCGGCTCGCCGCCCTCGCGCGTAGCGGAGACGCCGCGCCACAGGACCTCACGGGCGCGACGTTCACCGTGTCGAACCTCGGGATGTTCGGCATGACGGCGATCACCGCGGTCATCAACCCGCCGCAGGCCGCGATCCTCGGCGTGGGCGCCGCGCGACCGACGCTCACGCGATCGGCCGACGGCGAGGTGGTCGACCGCCACCTGCTGACGCTGACCCTCAGCGGCGACCACCGCATCCTCAACGGGGCCGACGGCGCGCGCTTCCTGCTCGACGTCAAGCAGACGCTCGAGGCTCCGATGCGGCTGGCGCTCTGAGGCGCGAGCCCGGCACGCAGGGCCCGTTGCACACCGGGCCCTGAACGACGAAGACCCCGCCATGGACGGGGTCTCGTACTGGGACGGGAGCGACGGGACTCGAACCCGCGACCTCCGGCGTGACAGGCCGGCGCTCTAACCAACTGAGCTACGCCCCCAGCGAGGCTGGGAAGTATGCCCGACCGCAACCCGGCGTGACGGCCGGTGTTCAGAGGGCGGACTCACGGTAGCACCGGCGAACACCACCGACATGCACAGCCCCCGACTTCCTCTCGGCCTCACGGCCGCCCTCAGCACCCTCGCGGTGACCGCCACGGTCGCGCTCGCGTCCACCGTGGGCGGCACCGAGAAGGCCGACAAGCTCACCGGCACGCCCGCGGCCGACACGATCACCGCCCTCGGGGGCAACGACCGGATCCGCGCGCTCGGCGGCGACGACATCATCGACGCGGGCGAGGGCGCCGACCGCGTCGCAGCGCATGACGGCAACGACACCGTGCTCGGCGGCGACGGCCACGACTACGTCCTCGGCGGACGCGGGAACGACAAGCTCGGCGGGGACGACGGCAACGACCGGCTGTTCGGCGCGTCGGGCGACGACACCCTCCAGGGCAACGCGGGCCGCGACCGGCTGCACGGCAACGCCGGCGACGACGTGCTCGCGGGCGACAGCGCCGACAGCGCGATCCCCGGCGGCGCCGACCGCGTCTGGGGCGGCACGGGCGACGACAAGGTCAGCGGCGGCGAGGGCGACGACCGGCTGCACGGTGGCGACGGCTCCGACGAGATCCGCGGGGACAACGGGAACGACCGTCTCTCGGGGGGCAAGGGCAACGACACCCAGTACAGCGGGGCCGGCAACGACGTCATCTTCGGCAACCTCGGCATCGACACGAGCTACGGCGGCGAGGGCGACGACGTCCTCTGGGGTCTCGCGCGCGGCGACGTCGAGGGCGAGGACGACACCACCGGCGACACCCTCATCGGCGAGGGCGGCAACGACGTCTTCCGTGCACGCGACGGCGAGGCCGACCGCGTCGACTGCGGACCGGGTGACGACCGCGCGTACCTCGATCCCGTCGACGTGATCGTCGACGCGACCGAGACCGCCCCGAACGGCTCGTGTGAGTTCGTGGAGCGCAAGGCGCCGAAGAAGGCCGACAGCCAGACCGAAGACGCCGAGGAGTCACCCGCGGAGGATGGTCAGCAGAGCTAGGCAGCACAGACCTCGAAGATCCCCTCACTGCGCGCGGCCCCGTCTCCGCGCAGCGTGAGCGATCTTCGGGCAGGGGGCCGGGCGCCCATCCCCTGACAATGCGCGCCCGGTAGTGACGCCCGGCGCTCCGTTCCCTGACGGAGCGCCGGGCGCAACTTCATCCAGGGACGCCGACGGCCGCGTCCTCGGCCTTCCACCCACGCACCCGGCGGCGCAACGACGCGAATCCCGCGACGCCCGGCAGCACCGGCAGCCACACCGAGATCACCTGGTAGGTCAGCGTGGCGACGACCGCGAGGCTCAGGTCGACGCCGCACGCCACGAACACGCCGATCATCCCGCCCTCGGTGCCGCCCACGCCGCCGGGGATCGGCAGCGCGTTGCCGACGTGGCCCAGGAAGTACGCGAAGACGATGACCCCGATCGCCGGGACGTCGCCGAACGCCGCGAAGGTCACGACGAGCACGGCCACATCGCCGATCCACCACAGCAGGCTCCACCCGAGCAGGGCCACGTTCGCGCGCGTGCGTTCGATCGCCAGCGCGACGGCTTCGGAGAGCACGGCCGGCACAGTGGAGACGCGGGTGGCGAGCTTTGCGAACCGTCCCTGGCCTGCGGCGACCCGCTTGGCCCGCGCCTCGAGGTCGCCCGGCACCAGCAGCGCGGTGAGCGCCAGCGCGATGACGCCGCCGCCGACGAGCAGCCCGAGCGCCGCCAGCGCGGCATGCGCGCCGCTCAGGATTCCAGTGAGCAGCAGGAGCGAGACGACCGCGAGCGTGGCGAAGTACGACGCGTAGAGGATGACGAGGAACGACGCGACCCCCCGCGCCGTCTCCCGCGCGGCCATGCCCGCGGCGTGCAGCGCCCACCCCGTGAGCGCGATGCCGCCGGCGCCGGCCGTCGCGAACAGCCGGGTCGCGACGACACCCGCGAGCGTGACCTCGGCGCTCGCCCGCCAGCCCATCTTCGGCAGCCCGAGCACGAACAGGCCGCGGAACAGCGCGATGTAGCCGACGAACGACAGCACCTCGAATCCGACGCCGGCGAGCAGCCACCAGCCGTTGGCCTCCTCGATGCGCCGCCACAGCTCCTCGGGGTTCTCGAAGTGCGTGAACGCCACGAGGATCGCGACGAGGACGAGGGTCAGCGCGAGGTGCTGGAGGATCGCGCGGCGGTGGCGGTGCAGCGACTCGCGCAGGGACGTCGGGCTCGGGACGTGCCAGTCGTGTTCGGAGCGGACCGCGAGCGCGCCGACGACTCCCGTGACCCCGACGAGGAGCGCCAGCAGGAGGACCGCGACGTCGGCGCTCACGAGGCGGACGGTAGCGGCCCCGCCCCGCGATAGCCTCCGCGCCGGGTCACCTTCTTACGACCACGACGGAGGAACGACGCGATGCAGCTGGGAATGATCGGGCTCGGCCGAATGGGCGCCAACATGGTGCGTCGCCTCATGCGCGCGGGACACGAGTGCGTGGTCTACGACGTCAGCGAGGACGCCGTCGCTGCGCTCGAGGCCGAGGGCGCCACGGGCGCGCGCACGCTCGACGAGTTCGCCGCGAAGCTCAGCAAGCCGCGCGCGACGATCATCATGGTCCCTGCCGCGGTGGTGGACGTCACCCTCGCGGGCCTGACCCCGCACTTCGAGCCCGGCGACGTGATCATCGACGGCGGCAACTCGTACTACCGCGACGACATCCGCCGCTCCGAGGAGCTGGCCGCCGGCGGCCTGGAGTACATGGACATGGGGACGTCCGGCGGCACGCACGGCCTGGAGCGCGGGTACTGCCTCATGATCGGCGGGCCCGACGACGCGTTCGCGCGGCTGGAGCCGATCTTCGAGACCCTCGCCCCGGGCGTCGGCGAGGCCCCGCCCACGCCGGGCCGCGACAAGCCGGACTCGACCGCCGAGAAGGGCTACCTGCACTGCGGCAAGGTCGGGGCCGGGCACTTCGTGAAGATGGTCCACAACGGCATCGAGTACGGCCTCATGGCCGCGTACGCCGAGGGCTTCAACATCCTCAAGCACGCGAACATCGGCCGCACGTCACGCGAGGCCGACGCCGAGACCGCCCCGCTCGGCGACCCGCACTTCTACGACTACGACATCGACCTGGGCGAGGTCGCGGAGCTGTGGCGGCGCGGCAGCGTCGTCGGCTCGTGGCTGCTGGACCTCACCGCGGTGTCCTACCTCGACGACCCCAACCTCGACGCGTTCACGGGCTCGGTGTCCGACTCCGGCGAGGGCCGCTGGACGGCGGTCGCCGCGATCGAGGAGGGCGTGCCCGCGCCGGTGCTCAACGCGGCGCTGTTCGAGCGGTTCGCCTCCCAGGGCGCCGACGAGCACGCCAACCGGGTGCTCAACGCGATGCGCTTCCAGTTCGGCGGGCATCACGTGAAGCCGAGCGCGTAGCGCGGTGGGGTCAGCTGGAGTTCGCCGCGACGTCGCGGCGGCGCAGCAGCCCGATCCCCGCGACGAGGAACAGCGCAGCCCACCCGACGAGGACGAGTCCGGCCGGCACCTGACCGAGCTGGTCGGCCGTCTGGTCGGTGCCGGTGACCGCGCCCCAGGCCGCGCCGGGCGCGTACTTCGGCACGATCTCGTCCAGCCCCGGGATGATGCCGAGTAGCCCCTCGAGGAAGAACAGCCACACCAGCGCGACGACGATCGCGCCCGCCTGATTGCGGATGAGCGCGCCGAGTCCCACGCCGAGCGCCGCGAGCAGTCCGGCGCCGACGGTGCAACCGGCGACGATCCGGATCACCTCTTCGGTGTCGGCGTTGCCCTCGATCCCGCGGATGGAGAAGATCAGCAGGACGACGAGCGCCGGAATGAGCACCGCCGCCAGGCCGAGGGCCAGACCCGCGACGCCGTTGGCGATGAGCTTGGACAGTGCCCACACCGGGCGGTTCGGGACGGCGAGGAGCGACGGCGTGACGGTGCCGTGCCGGAATTCCGTGCTGATCGCCAGGATGCCGAGCACCAGCGCGAAGATGCCCGCCAGCGAGGCGATGCCGATGAGCTCGGTGAACGGCGTGTTCTCGTCGTCCCAGGGCGCCAGCGCCGCGGCGAGCGTGGTGATGAGCAGGACGAGACCCAGGGCCGCGCCCGTCAGCCCGAAGAACGTGCGGGTGGTGCGGAGCTTGAGGATCTCGCTGGCGATGAGCGCGTTCATGACGGGCCCCCTGCCTCGGATTGCGTGAGCCGCAGGAAGACCTCTTCCAGCGACGCGCCCACCGGCGTCAGCTCGCTGATGACGAGCTGGTGCTGGGCGACCAGGCGGCCGATCTGCTCGCCGGTGCGGCCGCCGACCATGAGGTCGCCGTCACCGGACACGGTGGCGCCCTCGGCGCGCAGCAGCTCGGCGAGCTTCGCCACGTCCGGGCCGCGAACCCGCATGCCGCCGCCGCTGGACGCCATGAGCTGCTCCAGCGGGGCCTGGGCGATCGAGCGGCCGCGGTCGATGACCACGACGTCGTCGACCATCTGCGAGATCTCCGCCAGGCCGTGGGAGGACACGAGGATCGCGCGGCCCTGACCCGCCAGGTGGCGCAGGAAGTCGCGCAGCCAGCGGATGCCCTGCGGGTCCAGGCCGTTCGCCGGCTCGTCCAGGATCAGGATCTTCGGGTCACCCAGCAGGGCCGTCGCCAAGCCCAGGCGCTGGCGCATGCCCAGCGAGTAGCCGCCCGCGCGCCGGTCCGCGGCGTCGGTCAGGCCGACCATCGCCAGCAGTTCGTCGACGCGCTCGTCGCCGATGCGCGCCGCGCGCGCGTACGAGCGCAGGTGGTTGCGCCCCGAGCGCCCGGGGTGCAGCGCGCCGCCGTCAAGGACCGCGCCGACCGTCCGGATGGGATCGTCGAGCTGCGTGTAGGGCGCGCCCTCGATCGTCGCCGTGCCCGCCGTGGGGTTCACCAGGCCGAGGACCATCCGCAGCGTGGTGGTCTTCCCCGCGCCGTTCGGTCCGAGAAACCCGACGATCCGGCCTGCGTCGACGGTGAACGACAGGTCCTGCACTGCGGGGGTGGCGCCGAATCTCTTCGTCAGCCCGGCGACCTCGATTGCGTGACCCATCCTTCGCAAACCTACCAATCCCGGCGGCGTGCCAAACCCCGTCCAGCACGCCACGCACCGCGTCATGTGACACACACGCAGCGCCGATACTCCGGGCGATGTCCGACGGCCACCCACCCGTGCGGTACTCGTGGATCACCCGCGACGCCGTCGAGCGCGCGCGCACCATGTCCCTCCATGCGCGGTTCGAGCGCGTGAACCGCTTCGTGCTCGTCCTCGTGGCCGTCAGCCTGGCGCCCGCGGTCTTCGTGGTGGACCACCCACTCGCGGTGTTCGCCCTGGCCACCGTGGGGTTCGCGCAGTACGGCGCCATCCAGGCACTCGCGCCGGCGCGCAGACGGCCGGAGGTCTGGCTCTTCTGGTCGCTCCTGGTCGCCGCCGCATGCATCACGGCGGCCGTCGCACTGTCGGGTCTCGCCCAGTACGGCGCGCTCGGCCTGCTGCTCTGGCCCGCCTCCGGCCTCGCGAGCCGCTTCCCGACCCGCGTGGTCGTCGTCGGCATGTCCATCATCACCGTGCTGCTCGTCGCCGGGTTCGCGTTCGGCGCGCCCGAGGTGCTGCGCGACGCGCCGGTCGTCCTGAGCGGGTTCATCGCCATCAACGCCGCCGTCGCGATCAACGTCTCGGTGCTGCGGCTGTCCGACGTCGCGCACCACAACGCGGCGACGTTTGATGTCCTCACCGGCCTGCCGAACCGCGTCGCCCTGCGGGCGCGAGCCGACGCGCTGGAGGGACGCCGGTACGACGCGGCGGGCACCGCGCTGATCGTGCTGGACATCGACCACTTCAAGCGCATCAACGACGAGTTCGGCCACCAGGCCGGCGACGACGTCCTCACGGCATTCGGTGCGCTGCTGCGCGACGAGGTCCGCGGCGACGACCTCGCCTACCGGCTGGGTGGCGAGGAGTTCGCCGTCCTGGTTCCCGGCCTCGACACCGAGGGCGCGACCGACCTCGCCCAGCGGCTCCTGCACGCCACCCGCCGCGCCCACCTGGCCGGCCACCGCCTCACGGCCTCAGCGGGCGTCGCCGTCACCCGCGCGGGCGAGCCGCTCTCGTGGCAGCGCCTCTTCGCCCGCGCGGACGCCGCGCTGTACCGCGCGAAGGAGGACGGCAGGGACCGCGTCCGGTGGGACGCCGTCGACGTCCCCGCCGAGGTCCCGGCCTGACCGACGACCACGGCGGGTAAGGTCCCGCCATGGCCCCCACACAGCTGCCGGCGTGGAACGCGCTGGCCGCCCATCGCGACACCGCCGGCAGCACGCACCTGCGCGACCTCTTCGCCGCCGACCCGGAACGCGGGCGCGCGCTGAGCTTCGAGGCCGCCGGGCTGTTCGTCGACCACGCCAAGCAGCGGGTCACCGCGGACACGCTCACGCTGCTGACCGATCTCGCCGACCAGGCCGGCGTCGCCGCCCGCCGCGACGCGATGTTCGCGGGCGAGCACATCAACGTCACCGAGGACCGCGCCGTCCTGCACGTGGCGCTGCGGATGCCCAAGGGACGGTCGCTGGTCGTCGACGGCGTGGATGTCGTCGCCGACGTCCACGACGTCCTCGACCGCATGGGCGCGTTCGCCCGCAAGGTCCGCTCCGGGCAGTGGGCCGGGCACACCGGCGAGCCGATCCAGGCGGTCGTGAACATCGGCATCGGCGGCAGCGACCTCGGTCCGCGCATGGCCTACCGGGCGCTGCGCCCGTTCGCCGACCGTGACCTGAAGGTCCGGTTCGTCAGCAACGTCGACGGGACCGAGTTCGTCGAGGCCGTCCGCGACCTCGATCCCGCGACGACGCTGTTCGTCGTCAGCTCGAAGACGTTCACCACGCTGGAGACCCTCACGAACGCGACCACCGCGCGCGACTGGCTGCTCGGCGGCCTCGGGGGTGACACCGCCGCGATCGCCAAGCACTTCGTCGCGGTCTCCACGAACGCCGAGAAGGTGTCGGAGTTCGGCATCGACACGGACAACATGTTCGGTTTCTGGGACTGGGTCGGCGGTCGCTACTCGATGGACAGCGCCATCGGCCTGTCCCTCATGCTCGCCATCGGACCCGACAAGTTCGACGAGATGCTCGCCGGGTTCCACGACATGGACGAGCACTTCCGCACCGCGCCGGCCGCCGAGAACCTGCCCATGCTCGCGGCGCTCATCGGGATCTGGAACAGCAACTTCCTCGGCGCGGACACGCTGGCGGTCCTGCCCTACGCCGACGACCTCGGCGACCTGCCCGCCTACCTCCAGCAGCTCGACATGGAGAGCAACGGCAAGCACGTCGACCTCACGGGCGAGCGGGTGGAGACCGACACCGGCCCGATCGTCTGGGGACAGCCGGGGACGAACGGTCAGCACGCCTTCTACCAGTTGATCCATCAGGGCACCCGGCTCATCCCGTGTGACTTCCTCGGCGCCTGCCAGCCGCTGCGCGACGTCGGCCGCCACCACGACCTGCTCATGGCGAACCTCTTCGCGCAGACCGAGGCGCTGGCGTTCGGCAAGACCGCCGAGGAGCCGGCGCGCAGCTTCGACGGCAACCGGCCGACGACCACGATCCTCGTCAACCGGCTCGAGCCCCGGACGCTCGGCGCGCTGATCGCCTACTACGAGCACAAGGTGTTCGTGCAGGGCGCGATCTGGGAGATCGACAGCTTCGACCAGTGGGGCGTCGAGCTCGGCAAGGTGCTGGCGCAGCAGATCATTCCCGAGCTCGAAGGCCAGGAGGCACCCGTGCTGGACCACGACGCGTCGACCAACGCGCTCATCGCGCGCTACCGCGCCGCCCGCGGGCGGGCCGTCTGATGGCCGCGCGCGGCGGGCTGGACCTCGGCGGCACGAAAATCCAGGCGATCGTCCTGGACGACACGAACACGGTCATCGGCCAGGCGCGCACGCCGACACCGCGGACGGGCGGGCCGCCCGCGATCATCGCGGAGCTGGCCGCGGTCCTGCGGACGGCGTGCGAGGACGCGGAGGTCGACGTCGCCGATCTCGACGGCGTGGGCATCGGCGCGCCGGGCGCGGTCGACGCGGCAGCGGGCACGCTGTCGCGCAGCGGCAACCTCGACGGCTGGCGCGACGCGACCGTCGCGGTCTGCGACCTGCTCGCCGCCGAGCTCGGCGGCAGCGTCGACGTCTTCCTGGGCAACGACGTGAGCGTCGCCGTGCAAGCGGAGGTCGCCCTCGGAGCCGCGCGGAACGTCCCGTCGGCGCTCGGCGTCTTCTGGGGCACCGGCGTCGGCGGCGCGGTGATCTTCGACGGCGAGGAGTGGGCCGGGCGCGGCGCCGCGGGCGAGATCGGCCACATGGTCGTGAAGACCGGCGGGCGCCAGTGCCCGTGCGGGCGACGCGGCTGCATGGAGGCCTACGCGGGCCGCGGCGCGATGCAGAAGCGCGCGCACCACCTGCACCACGACCGCCACCGCAAGACCATGCTCTTCCATCTCATGCACGAGAAGGGCAAGCCGGTCCTGACCTCGAGCGTGTGGGCCAAGGCGCTGGAGAAGAGCGACGGGCTCGCCCACGAGCTCATCGACGAGGCGGTCGAGGCCATCGCCACGGCGACGGCCAGCGCGGTGAACCTGCTCGACCTCGAGCGGGTCGTGCTCGGCGGCGGACTCGGGCTGCGGCTGGGTGAGGAGTACCGCCAGCGGATCGAGGACGCGATGCTGCCGCACCTCTTCAAGGACGCCGACCCGCCGCCGCTGGTCCTCGCCGAGCTCGGCGACCTGGGCGGCGCGATCGGCGCGGCGCGGCTGGGCCTCTAGACGAGACCCAGCCGCCCCCGGGGAGCTAGCCCACCTTCACCGTGAGCGGGGCGCTGCCGTCGCCGGCCGACGCCTCGTTACCCGCCCACTGGCCGACGAAGGTCGTCGTGCCCTTGGTGACGTTCCAGCTCGTCGTGGCCTGGCCGGAGCGGTCGAGCTCGACCTCCTGCTGGGTCCAGTCGCCGCCGGCCTTCCGCCCCGCGACCACCGCGACATCGCCCTGCTTCGCGCCGGTGACGCGGATCGTCACGCGGATGCGGGCCTTCTTCTTGAGCTTCGTCTTCGCCGTCTTCACGGTGACCGACGAGGCCTTGCCGGCCTGGCCGCCGGACTGGCTGTAGAAGAGCGAATGCGTGCCCGCGAGCACGTAGCTCGTGCCGCCCGCGGCGATCCCGTAGCCCTTGATCTCGCTGTCCGTCACGAGCTGCGGCGCCCACGTCTTACCGCCGTCGGTCGTGCGCAGCAGGTAGCCGAGTTCGCTGGACTCACCGAACTCGCTCATCACCAGGTAGCCGCTGGTGGCCGACGAGAAGGACATGCCGTAGAAGTCGGTCGTCCCGACGCCCTGCATCTCGGTCCACTTCTTGCCGCCGTTGGTGGTCTTCCACAGGCGCCCGCCCGTGTCGCGCAGGAAGCCGGTGTTCGCCGTGACGAAGTCGGCGCGGTCGATCCGCGTGCGCTTGCCCGGGAGCTTCAGCGCCTTCCAGGTCTTGCCGTTGTCGACCGATCGCAGCAGCGCCGAGCGGCCCGAGACGACGATCGCGTTGCCGCCCTCGTCGTAGTCGTTGAGCTTGGCCTTGGCCACGGCGCCGCGCACCGTCGAGAAGCTGTCCGCGCCGTTGGTCGAGCGGCGCACGCCGGTCGGGCCGATGAGCAGGACCGTGTTCGCGTTCGGGGCGAACACCGCGGCGGGACGCGCCGTGGTGCCGGTGTCGAGGTTCGCCCACGACGTGCCGGTGTTCGTGGACTTGAACAGCTTGCCCTCGGTGTCGACGGCGTAACCGATCTGCGCCGTCGGGAACGACACGTCGAGGATGTCCTCCGACGTGGGGACGCCGACCTTGGTCCACGTCTGACCGCCGTCGGTCGTGCGGGCCAGGCCGCCGTTCTCACCCGTGGCGAAGGCGGCACCGCCCGGAGCGGAGCGCACGACGAAGTACTGGCCGGCGAGGCGCGGGTTGCCGATCGGCGTGAACGTCGCACCGCCATCGTTCGATGCCGCCATGGCGCCCTCGTTGCCGGCGACGACCACGCGGGTCGCCGAGGAGAACGCCGCCGCGTTGGTCGCCTGGGTCGTCGCGGTGACGCGGGAGAACGTCGTGCCCCCGTCGGCGGTGCGCAGCAGGAAGTCGCCCTTCTCCACCGTGGCGATCGCGGTGTTCGCGTCGATCGCCCGGACGGTCGTCAGATTGCTGCCGTCCGCGCCCGTGTTCTTGGGCGTCCACGTCGCTCCGCCGTCGGTCGTCACGAGGAACAGCCCGTTGGCGCCGACCGCGAAGCCGTTGTTCGCGTCGACGAACGTGACGTCGTTGACCGCGCGTGCCGTGTCGCTGACCTGGGTCCAGGAGCCGGCGCCGTCGACCGTGCGGTAGATCCGGCCCTGGGTCGTCGCGGCGACGCCAGTGGTCGGGCTGGTGAAGGCGAGATCCGTCGGCGTGGCGTTGCCGCCCGACGCGCGCGTGCCGGTGACCGCGGTCTTCGGGGACCACGTCGCGCCGCCGTCGGTGGACCCGACGACGGTGCCGTCCTTCAGCACGAGGTAGCCCGTGTTGACGTCGGTGAACGACACGCCCTCGAGCGATTCCTTGCAGCCGAGCGAGTTGAAGTACAGGCGCGTGAAGGTCGCGCCGCCGTCGACCGACCGGCGCGCAGCGCAGCCACCGCCGACGATGAAGGCGTCGGGGGAGATGACCTGGACCTCGGTGAGCGGGCCGAGCAGGCCGGTGGGCAGGCCCGTCCACGTCGCGCCGGCGTCGGTGCTCTTGATCAGCGTGCCAAAGGCGCCGCTGGCGTACCCGGTGGCGCCGGCGAAGCCGATCGCGTTGATGTTCGATCCGGTCGGGGTCGGATTGCCCCAGTTCCAGCCGGATGTGCCGACGCGGACGGCCGCGTCAGCGGCGGTCGCACCGGCGAGCGTCACGCTCGCGGCGCACAGCGCCGCGACGAACGATCGCTTGGTCATGATGGGAAGTCCTCCAGGGTGAAGTTCATTGGCTGCGGACCCTGAACGGTCGGGCCGCGCGGAAGTTACGGTCAGGCCGCACACGGACATGGGCGTGCACGGCGACTGAACGACGTTCGCCATGTGGCGTCTCAGACCCTTCCGGATCACGCCCGTCCCGGCTACTCTTGTTCGTGCAGGCGCCCCGTGTGGGGCAGGGGGATGTGTTGCGAGGGGGAGTTGTGCCGAGAGGACTGTCCGCAGCGTGCGCGCTGATCTGCGCGCTGCTGCTTCTGGCGCCAGGGATGGCGCACGCTGAGACGCCGTCGCTCAAGCGCGTCCAGATCAAGGCGCCCGACGGCGTCACCATCGACGGCGCCGTCGTGATGCCGGCGCGGCCCACCCCCGGCCGCAAGTACCCGGCGATCGCCTTCGCGGCGGCATGGAACGGCGGCTGGGAGCAGAACACGGTGCCGGCGCTCAAGCTCGCCAGCAAGGGCTACGTCGTCCACCTCTACACGATGCGCGGCATGGCCAAGTTCCTCGATGGCGAGGTCAATATGGCCGGTCCCAACGACCGGATGGACATGACGGCGGTCATCGACTGGCTCATCGCCAACCGCCCGGTCGACCCCGACCGCATCGGCGCGGCCGGCATCTCCTACGGCGCCGGGCTGGCGCTGATCGCCTCGGCGTTCGACCCGCGCATCCGCTCCGTCGCGTCCTTCAGCGGCTGGACCGACCTCAACCGCGCGCTCTGGCCCAACGAGACGCGCAATGCCTGGGCCGGCGGCATCCTCTACAAGTCGGCCGTCGACGCCTCGCGGGTCGGGCCGGAGTTCCTCGACATCTTCCACCGGTTCTTCCGCCAGGTGCGCGTCGAGGAGAACCTCGCGTTCGGCGCCGGACGGTCGGCGCAGACGTACATTGACCAGATCAACGAGAACCAGCCGGCGATCCTCATGTCCCAACAGTGGAACGAGATGATCTTCCCGCCCGACCAGATCCTCGACTTCTACGAGGGCCTCGAGGGGCCGAAGCGCCTGCTGCTCCAGCCCGGCGACCACGTGTCCCAGGAGTCACCGGGTCTGCTCGGGCTGCAGAACCGCCAGCTCAACGAGACCTACGCGTGGTTTGACCGCACCCTGAAGAACGCGCCGGACCCGGCCGCCCGCGCTGGCAGCGTCACCCTCCAGCCGCGCACGCCGTGGGGCGACCGCACGCTCGAGACGTACCCCGAGTGGTCGGCGGTCAGCACCGGGACCAAGCGCTGGTACCTCGGCGGCGGCACGGGCTACCGCACGCTCGCCGAGACGCCGCAGACCGGCTGGGACGTCGAGTACCGCCCGGCGCTGAGCACCGACGACGGCCCCGGCGGCCCGCTGGTCGGTCACCTTGGCGAGGCACTCACCGGCAAGCCGTTGAACGCCCGCCTGGCGTCGCTGGACCGCAGGACCCGCGCGATGTGGATGACGCCGCCGTTCGCCGAGCGCCTGAAGGTGCGCGGCGCACCGCGCGTCCGCTTCACGGTCACGCCGCAGTCGGCGAAGGGCACGGTCATCGCGACGCTGTTCTCGGTCAGCCCGCGCAACGTCGTGTTCAACATGACCCACACGCCGCTGACGTGGCGGGACAAGACGGTCGGCGAGCCGCTCACGTATGAGCTCCCGCTGCGCCCCACCGCCTACGACATCCCGCCGGGACACAAGCTGCTGCTCAGCATCGCGGGGCAGGACCTGAACTACATCCTGGACAAGAACCCGCCTGGGGCGAAGATCGCGCTCAGCTCGCCGGAGAGCGCGCCGTCGTTCATCGAGCTGCCGACGCGCTGATCAGCGCAGGGCCACGGCCTCATGCAGCGTTGACCCCGTCCGGACGACCGTCTCGCCGCCCACCTGGGCGGTGAGCGTGAAGTCCGAGCGGAAACGGAAGTAGCCGGGGTTGCCGAGCAGCCGGTTGATGACGGGCTTGGCGACCGGCTTGACGAACCGCTTGCCCACGACCGGCACGTCGTTGAGCAGGTCGTGCGCGTGGATGATCTCCTGCACGTCGAGCCGCAGCTCGGCGGCGCCGTTGCCCGCGCGCAGCGTGAGCGACGACGGGTAGGACTGGTCGGCGACCTCGTTGTAGACCGTCGGGCCCTCTTCGATCTCGACCTCGCCGGTGCTCAGCACGACCTCGCTGCCGCTGGCGAGCATGAACGGCGTGGAGACCGCGTTGCCGAACCGGCCGGTGGTGAAGATCGTCGCGTAGACCACCGTGAGGTCGTCGGCGTAGACCCGGCCCCAGTACCAGTGGTCGACGATACGCGGCATCGTCCCATTGCCCCAGTTGTGGTCGTGGTAGCCGATGCCGGTCACGTCGTGGCGCTTGCCGTTCACGACGATCGAGCCGGTGACCTTGGCCTTCGGCGCGGCGACGACCCACGCGAAGAAGCTGTCCTTGCCGTAGTTCGTCAGACCCTCACCGGGCTGCCACATCGGGACGAGGCTCTCGAACGTCAGGTCGAACTGCATGCCGTCCTCGGCGATGTGGATCTGGTGCGTCGGCAGCGCACCGTCGGCGAAGTCCTCGACGACCTTGCCCCAGTTGTGCGCGACCCGCACGTCGCACTTCTCGGTCGACGCACTCGCCTGGGCGTGCGGGTAGAACTTGCGCACCTCGTGGCGGGTGCCGTTCGGCTCGTAGACGTGCAGCTCGACGCCGGCCTTCTTCGTCATGAGCTCCGCGGTCTGCAGGAAGCCGACGATGACGTGCCCATCGTCCAAGCGCGCGTCGAAGTACCAGTGCTCGAAGTGCCCCTTGCCGGGCGACGGGTGCGCGCCGTTCTCCCGCATCGGGACAGGGTTGATGATCTCGTCGCGGTTTCCGGGACCGGTCCAGCGATCGACGACCTGCAGCGTTGCCATGGGTGCTCTCTCCGTGGGTGGGACGGTCTAACGGCGCAGCGCGCTGGCGGCCTGAAACTCGGCCTCGCGGCCCTGCAACTGCCCGGCGAGCCAGCGCTTGCGCCGCGCGTCGGCCCGTCGTTCGAGAAGGTCGCCGACCCCGGGGATGACCCGGCGCGCGAGCTCGCCCGCGCCGACCACCGGCGCACGCGCCGCCATGAGCACGATGCTCGGGAAGACCGGCGGGAGGTCGTACTTCGCGCGGGTCTGCGGCTGCATGAACAGCGCGAGGTACCCGGCGTACAGGTGGCGTTCGTACTCGTGGCGCAGCCTCTCCCGCAGCCCCTTCGCCTCGCGCGCGGACAGCGCGTTGGGAAAGGACTCGATGAGCTCCTTGCCGTGGTCGCCCGACGTGTACGTGCGTGCCAGCGCGGTCATGCTGACGAGCTTGAACGCCTCGCTGACGGTCTCCGGGTAGCGGCGCGGATGCACCCCGAGCAGGTAGCCCATGTAGCGCTGGTAGTGCAGCAGCGCGCGCATGTCGTTCGGACCGGTCTGGTAGCCGGCGCCCCACAGGAAGAGCGCGGGGGCGACGCTGCCGCCCATGAGCGTCAGCAGCATGTAGAGCTGGCTGATGGGCGTGCCCCACTTGGCCGCGTCCCACTCGGGATGCTCGGAGACGCGGCGGCGCACCGACACGTGCATGATCCGCACGCGCATGGCGGTCTTGCGCGCCTGGCTGTGCGGGGTCAGCAGTGCGCCGGGCTCCGAGACATCGACCCAGAACTTGCCGGTCTCCAGGAAGCGGCGCAGGGCGTTGTCACCCGCGTAGCCGCCGGTCAGCGACAGCGGCAGCGCGACGGCGGCCTCGGTGTAGATCTCCAGGGTGGAGAGGCCGGCGACGGCGAAGAGGTCGGTGCCCCATCGCCGCCAGATCGCGGCGCCCCGCTCCACGAGCTCGGGATCGACCCACTCGGGGACGCGCTCGAACTCGGCGAAGAGCGTCCGCATGCTGTCGGGTGCCTCACCGACGGCGTCGACGCCCTCCTCGAGCGCGCGATCGACGAGCTTGCGCGTGGCGCGCGGGCCCAACTCGCCGAAGACCGTGTCGTCGACGAACGCCTCGGCGACCGGGTCGCCCGCCCACATGTCGGCGATGTACTCGGCGGCAACGTCGTCGGGCAGGAACGGGTCGAACCGCAGGAAGCGCTGGGCGCGGCGGCGGAAGCGCTCGACGCCCGGCCTGCGGAGCGTGTCCCAGTACGCGAAGTCGGTCGGGGTCTCCTGCTGTTCCTGCGCAGGGGGCACGGCATGGACGGTGGCCATGTCCTACTTCTACCATACCGCCAGGTATGGAGCCAGTCGGCGCCCTACGGCCGGGTGAGGATGGCGAGCATCGCCTCGCCGAGCGCCAGGTCCATCTCGCCCCCCTCCGGAATGGTGAGCATGAAGCCGACCCCAGTGCGGAAGAGCATCTCCGAGCGCACCGCGGCGTCGGCCCGGCTGAAGCCGATGCCCTCGAACGCCTCCATCACCTTGGCGCCCATCACCGCGTCCGTCTGGGCGACGCGCTCGCGCACCCACGGGTTCGTGCGCGCCCACTCGCGCACCGCGCGTTCGAGCGGCCACGTCGAGGTGTCGGCGAAGCGCAGCATCATGAGACGCAGGCGCTCGTTCGGCTCGACGCTCTCGAGCGCAGAGAACGACGCGACCGCTTCGTCGCGCCCGACCGCCCAGTGCTCGGCGACCGCAGCGAGGAACGCCTCGAGGTCGGAGAAGTGCCAGTAGAAGCTGCCCTTCGTGACCCCCAGGCGCTTGCACAGCGTGGGGATCTTGATGCCGGCAACGCCCTCGTCGGCGAGGACCTCCAGCGCGCAGGCCACCCAGTCGTCCACGGACAGCCGCGGGGTGGTGGTCTTCGACGCTGACGATCGGGGAGGGGCCACGGCGCCAGTGTCCCACAGGGCCCCGAGCAACTAGGTGGCACCTCTCCATACCGTGCGGTATGGTATGGCCCGGAGCAGGGGTCTGGGGAGCGTCCATGGAGCAACAGCACAGCAGTGGCGGCGCCGCGTTCACGCGACGCCGCCTCATCGGCGCCGCCGTCGGCGCGGCCGCCATGCACTACGCGGGACCCGCGTTCGGCCGGTCGGCCAACTCGGCGGTCGGGCCCAACCCGTTCATGTTCGTCTCGCCGCGCATCGAGCCGTTCGTCGACCCGCTGCCCGTCCTGTCGTACCGCGCCGCCGGCGGCGAGCTCGTCGCCGCGAACGCGCGCCACCGCTTCCACCGCGACCTCGCCGTCAGCGACACCGCCGGGTTCGGCGGGCAGTCCTACCTCGGCCCCGTGCTCGAGGCACACCGCGGACAGCCGGTCACGCAGACGTTCCGCAACGAGCTGACCGCCCACCCGCTCGCACGTCACCTCGACCCGACGATCCACGGGGCATCCCTGCTCGACCGCACGCGCCCGCGGATGTCCATCCACCTGCACGGCAGCCTGACCGAGCCCGGCTCGGACGGGCACCCGCTCGCGAGCACCCGCGCGGGCCAGACCCGCGTCCACCACTACGACGGTGACCAGGAGGCCGCCGGCCTCTGGTACCACGACCACGCCATGGGCATCACCCGGCTGAACGTGTACGCGGGGCTGGCCGGGCACTATCTCCTGCGCGACGCGTGGGACACCGGCGATGCGTCGAACGCGCTGGGCCTGCCCGCGGGCGAGTTCGAGTTGCCGCTCGTGCTGCAGGACAAGATCTTCGCCCAGGACGGCACGCTGCAGTTCCGCCTCGCGACCTACGTCCAGGAGGGCAAGTGGGAGGGCGGCCAGGCCGGTGACGTCCCGGTCGTCAACGGCATCGCGTACCCGTTCCACGAGGTGGCGCGCGGGCTGTACCGCCTGCGCCTGCTCAACGGGTCGAACCTCCGCGCGATGATGCTCTCGTTCTCCAACGGGATGCCGTTCTGGCTGGTGGGCACGGATGCAGGGCTCGTCAACGCGCCGGCTCGCCTCGATCGGATCCGCCTCTCCCCCGGCGAGCGCGCCGACGTGCTCGTGGACTTCAGTGCGCTCCCCGCGGGCACGCGCGTGCAGCTGCGCAACACCGACCGGCTCCCTGCGCAGTTCCTCATCGCCGTCGGCGATGCACGGATCCGCGACATCATGGAGTTCCGCGTCGGCGCCGCGCGCGGCTTCACCGGGCCGGTGCCCGAGCGCCTGCGCGGTGGGCCCGGTCTGCCGCCTGCCCTGCCCCCGAACGACAAGCCGACGCGCGTGCGGAACATGACCGTGATGCAGCTGCCCGACGGCCGCCGCTTCCCCCCGGCCGTGATGAGCCTGAACAACCTCGGCTTCGAGACCGAGGACGTCGAGCACGTCCAGGCGGGCACCGTCGAGCAGTGGAACATCATCAACCTGACCATCGACGACCACCCGATCCATCTGCACATGCCACTCATCCGGGTGCTCGGGCGCCAGCGATTCGCCGCCCTCACGTACATCCTGCGCAACCCGCGCCCCGGGTTCGGGCGCCGCTGGGCGCCGTCGGCCGACCGCTACCGGCTCGGGGCCATGGCCGGCCCGCAGCCGTGGGAGGCCGGGTGGAAGGACACGGTGTACGCGCCGCCGGGCGTCATCACCCGGCTGCTCGTGCGCTGGCCCAGCGCCGACGAGCTCGGATTCGATCCAGATGCGCCGTTCGCCGTGCCGTCGAGCGTCGAGTCGGGCGCGCCGGGCGTGAACGCCAAGCCGACCGCGGTGTGCCGGCTGTCCAACAGCACGCAGCCGAAGGCCGATCGTGCGCGCGGGTATGTCTGGCACTGCCACGTCCTCGACCACGAGGACCACGACATGATGCTCCCCCTCCGACTGAGCGCGTCCTGATGGCCAGCGCACGCGCCGTCCACCGCACCTGGTCCGTCGATGCCGCGCGCTCGGACATCACGTTCACGGCTCGCCTCCTCCGGCGGATCGCGGTGCGCGGAACGTTTGCCTCCGGCCCCACCGGCACCATCGTCCAGACCGACGACACCCTCTCGAGCGCCGTGACCATCGCCGTCGAGACCGTCGACACGGACATCCGCCGTCGCGACCGACACCTCAGGTCGGCAGAGTTCCTCGACGTCGCCCGGCACCCGACGATCACCGTCCGCGTGGACGGCATCGTGCGACGCGCGGGCGTGCAGCACGCCACGGCGATGCTCACGCTGAAGGGCGTCACCACGGCCGTGCCGGTCGAGGTCGAGCTCTTCGGGACCGACGCGTCACTCACGGCCCTCGTGCGTGGACGGCTGCGCCGGCGCGACGTGCAGATCGTGCCGTCATGGCTCGCCGACCGCGTGATCGACGAAGAGGTCGAACTCACCGCGCGCATCACCACCCGGTCACGATGAGACGCGCGTCAGCAGCGGCAGTGTCCGCAGCAGTTCTCGCCGCGGCACCGGCGTCCGGCGCGTCGCCCGTCTCTGCCCCGCCGCCCGACCTCGCGGCGACGGTGCCCGGCGAGATCCTCCGCGCCGAGCCGGCGAGCGCGCGCCTGCTCCCGGGCTCGCCGAGGGCATGGCGCCTGCTGTACCGCTCGACATCGGCTGACGGCTCGCCCATCGCGGTCTCCGGCTCGGTGATCGTCCCGCCCGGAGCACGTCACGTTCTGGCGATCGCGCCGAGCACCCAGGGGTTCGCCGACCGGTGCGCGCCGTCGCGCCGGCTGCAGGACCTCACACTCACCGAACTGCCGATGATCGCCGCCGCGACCGCACGCGGCTGGGCGGTCGCGATGACCGACTACGAGGGCCTCGGGACCCCCGGCCAGCACACGATGTTCGTGGGCCGGTCCGAGGGCCACGCGGTGCTCGATGCCCTGCGCGCCGCGCGAGCGCTGCCCGGGAGCGGGCTGACCGAGGGCGGCCGCTCCGGCGTGCTCGGCTACTCGCAGGGCGGCGCCGCCGCGGCGTGGACCGCCCAGCTGCAGCCCACCTATGCGCCGGACGTCCCGCTCGCGGGCGTCGCCGCGGGCGGGACGATCGCCGACCTTCCCGCGTTCCTCGCCGCCGGGTCCGGCACATGGGGCGCGGGGGCCGGGTTCGGCACGCTGCTCGGACTCGACGCCGCGTACGACGACCTTGACCTCGCGCCGCTGCTCACCCCGCGCGGCGAGTCGTTCGCGCGGACCGTCGGCAGCCGCTGCGCGCTGGAGTGGATCGCGACGCTGAACTACCCGCGCGCGAGCGCGCTCCTCGCCAGCGACCCGTTCGTCCGCCCCGCCTGGGCGCGCCGCGCGCACGAGAACACGCCGGGCGACACCGCCCCCGCGGCACCCGTCCTGCTCTACCACGGCCGAGGCGACCGCAGCGTGCCCATCGCCGGCGCCGAGCGGTTGCGTGCCGCCTGGTGCACGCGCGGCGCGACGGTGCGCTGGCGGGCCATGGCGACCGACCACGCAGGTGCGCTCGTCAACGGCACCACCAGCGCGCTGTCGTGGCTGGGGTCCCGGATGAGCGGCACCCAACCCGAACCCGGGACCTGCGGGTAGGACCGCCATGCCTGACCGCTTCACCCGGCGACAGGCACTGGCGAGCGCGGCGCTCGGCAGCCTCGCGTTCACGTCCCGGGCGGTCGGCGCGCCGTACTCGCCGCCACACCGGCTCGACCAGCCGAACGTGCCCGGCCTGGGCCTGGAGTTCAAGTCCCCGCGGCTGGCGAAGTACGTCGACGACCTCCCGGTGCTGCCCCGCCGCGGGCTGGGCGGCGACATCGTCATGGCTGAGGCGCGCCACCGCTTCCACCGCGACCTCGACCTCGTGCCCAGCTGGGGCTACGACGGGCTCAGCCACCTCGGCCCGACGATCGAGGCGGTCCGCCGCGAGCAGACGCCGACGACCTTCGTCAACGCGCTCGGCCGCCACGTCATGTGGCGCGACATCGACCGCCGGCTGCACGGCGCGTCCGAGCTGGACCGCACGCACCCGCCCGCCGTCGTCCACCTCCACGGTGCGCCGAACCGGCCGTCTGCCGACGGCCACCCGATGGCGATGTCGCGGCCCGGCGGTCGGGTCACGCACGTCTTCGGCACCGACATGGAGGCCGCGGGCCTCTGGTACCACGACCACGCGATGGGCACCACGCGGCTGAGCCTGTACGCGGGGCTCGCCGGGATGTTCCTCCTGCGCGACGAGTTCGACACCGGCGAGACCGACAACCCGCTCGGACTGCCTGCCGGCGAGTATGAGATCCCGCTCGTCCTGACCGACAAGCTGTTCTATCCCGACGGACGCCTGCGCTACCAGGGCACGCCGCTCGTCGCGCGGGACGAGTGGGCGGGCGGCCTGTGCGGCGACGTCATGATCGTCAACGGCAAGGCGTGGCCGCGCCTGGAGGTCGACCGCGGCGTCTACCGCTTCCGGACCGTCAACGCGGCGCAGATCAACGACTACCGGCTGGAGCTGTCGAACGGGCAGCCGTTCTGGGTGATCGGCAGCGACGGCGGCCTGCTCGACGCGCCGGCGCATGTCGCCGAGCTCGACATCGCCCCGGGCGAGCGCTACGACCTGCTCATCGACTTCTCGTCACTGCGGCCCGGCGAGCACGTCGACCTGCTGAACACCATGCGCATCTCGTGGGCGGGCAAGCTCATCGGCGCAGTGCAGGTGCCGAACGTCATGCGGTTCGTCGCCGGCACCGACCGTGGCCGCCACCGCTCCATCCCCAACACCCTGCGCGGCGGCACGCGCCAGCCCGCGCGCCTGCCCGCGGTACCGACCACGCGGCGCGTGCGGACCGCCACGCTCAACGCGTTCCTGGACCGCAGGAACATCCGCTGGATCTCGACCGGCGTGATGAACATGAACAACCTCACCTACGCCGACCCGGAGATCGAAGCGCCCGTGCAGGGGACCACCGAGCGGTGGGACTTCGTCAACTGCGACTGGACGATCCAGATCCACGCCATGCACCTGCACCTCGTGCAGTTCCGGGTCGTCAGCCGGCAGGACCTCAACGTCGCGCGGTACATGCGCGACAACCCGCCGCCCACGCTGGGCCGCCGCTGGGCGCCGGCGCCCGACCGGTACCTGCGCGGCGCCGTCGAGCAGCCCGCGCCGTACGAGGCGGGGTGGAAGGACACGGTGCGCTGCCCGCGCCGGCAGGTCACGAGCGTCATCGTCCGGTGGCCCACCGCCGATGAGCTGGGCTTCGACCCCGACGCGCCGTTCACCACCCCGCAGGGCGGGACCGAACAGGGCTACGTCTGGCACTGCCACGTGATCGATCACGAGGACCACGAGATGATGCTGCGCCTGCGCATCACCGCGCCGGGCCAGGATCTGTCGGACACCGCGGTGCCGCGGCTGTTCTGCGCGACGACCTGACGTCCTACCCGGGGCGCACGGCGACCCGGAGGTTCCGGGCCTTCCCGTTCGACGTGCGGGTGCCGACCGTGAAGCGCAGGCGCGCCGACGAGCGGCGCAGGCGCGGGCTGACCTGCACGGCGCCTCGCGCGATCCGCACGCGCACCGTGGTGGCCTTCACGCCCTTGGGGAAGGTGACGCGCAGCTTCCGTCCGGCGAGCGTCACGGTCGCCTTCTTCTTGCCGGCGTTCGTGGCGCTCACCCGCACCCGCGCGCGGACCGACCGCGCCGACGCGTAGGCCATGCCGCTGGGCAGGGCGAGTTCCACCCGGTTGACCGGCGACTGTCCACTCGCCACGCGCAGGTCGAGCGCAGGCCGTCCACGCGTCAGCGACGACACCTTCAGCGTCGCCGTCGGCGTGCAGCCCGACGTCCGCAGCTGCGTCGTGCTCGACACCGTCGAGCCTGCCCACGACGTGAACTTGGCGAGCACCGGGTTGGACGCGTTCGCGCACAGGTCCCTGCCGACGACCAGCGGCGTGCCGCGCCCGCCCAGGGTCATCACCAGGCTCGAGATCGGCGTGTCGGGCACCGGGTCCAGCGTCGTGACCAGGCGAGACCTGGCATCGATCGCGACGGTGCCGGTGAGGTCCAGGCTGATGCGCCCGCGGATCTGGATGCCGAGCTGCGGCAGCGGCACGCCGGGCACCGAGATGAAGCGCACCACGCCCGTCAGCGGGTCGTTGAGCACCGGGGTGCGCGCGGTCACCGTGCCGATCTGCGACGCCGGCCCGCACGCGCCCCGCTGATAGTCCGCCAGCGGACAGACGGTGCTGAGCTTCGTGATGTCGACCGAGATGCCGGCCGGCATCGTGATCGCCGTGGCGCGCACGTTCGCCGACCCCGCGTCGGACGCGAGCTGCACGCGCAGCGTCGGGTTGCCGCCCGGGGACAGCGCGGCGCGGTTGCCCTCGATCGCCGCGGTCAGCTTCGGGCCGAACGCGAGCCTGTCGCACCCGGTCACCTGGTAGGGCGCCGTGAGGTTCGACAGCAGGCCGGTGTCCGAGGTCAGCGTCGCGCTCAGCTGCAGCGGCGCGCAGTTCGACGCGTTGAAGATGAACCCGGGACGATCCAGCGCCAGGCGCAGGCCGCGCAGGTTCAGCGGGATGCCCTGCATCCGCTGGGGCACGTCGAGGAACGTCATCGCGATCGACGCGTCCGTGCCGACATCGACCTTCGCGAGCACGACGATCCGGCCGAAGTCCAGCGGCCCGACCTTCGCGTCGGCGATCACCGCCATACCGGCGGGCGCGCCGTCGATCGGTGTCGTGAGGAAGACGCCGCCGGGCAGCGACAACGGCTCGGGGCCGGGACCGGCCACGGACGTCACCGAGCCGACACGACTCTCCGGCCCGCATCCACCCGCACGGGCGACGTCGACCGGGCAGGGCGTGACCGAGTCCAGCCGGCCCGCGAGTCCGGGCGGCAACGTGACCCTCGCGCCGGCGAGCCGGGCGCTCCCGTCCGGGCGGCCGAGCGTGGCGACGATCGACGTGTCCGCCCCGGCCTGGTTCGTGGCCAGCTCGGTCGTCAGCTCGGGCGTGAACGGCTCGGGGTCGTTGCAGCCCTGATCGATCGTCGTGGTGCTCTGCGCCGACGCGCCCGGGGCTCCGGGGAAACCCTCGGCGACGATCGACGACGTGTACGTGCCGCACCTGCGCGGGGTGGAGAGCATCGCCTGCGGCCCGCCGCGGAAGATGAACCGGAAGCGCGTGAACGGCGTCGCCGGCAGGTCCTCGAGGACCGTTGTGAGCTGACCGGTGACCGGGTCGACCTCCGCGCGTGCGGCGATCTTCACCCGGATCGCGTCATCCTGCGGACCCGCCTGGGCGGTGGCGAAGAAGCGCAGCTTCGGCGAGCCCGGCTTCGGCGTGGCGATGTAGACCGGGCCTTCGAGCTCGTCGGCGAGCAGCAGCGGAGACCGGAACTGCACGGTGCCGATCCTCGACGCCTCCGGGCACGTCGCGGCCCGGCCGGCGCCGAGGCCGAACTGCTCGTCGGTGCAGCCCTCCAGGCCCTTCGAGCCGGATGACGCGGAGATCTCGAAGCCGACCGGCAGCACGAGCCGCGCGTTGCTGACGTGCGCGTTGCCGCGCCCCGTACCGGCGTCATCGTCCGCCGTGACGTCGGCGACGACCTCCGTGGGGACGTCCGCGCGGTTGTCGGTCGTGACCTTCGCGCCGATCGGCATCTTCAGCGTGCCGCAGTCCGTCGGCGTGTACGGCGAGCGCTCGGCGACGGTCGTGTCCCCGGCGTACGACGTCAGCTCGACGCGGTAGGTGGCGGGCCGCGCGCAGTCCGTCGGGCTGGAGAGGAAGGGGCGCTGGAAGTGCGGACGGTTGGCGTCCGAGCCCCAGAGTCGCATCGCCATGCGGCGCAGTTCGATGGGGATCCCGGCGAAGCCGCGCGGGCTGTCCTTGACGATCGTGTCGATGCCGTTGTCCTCGGGGCGCAGGCGCATCTCGGCCTCGAGCCGGATCGCGGGGATGCCGGCCGCTTCGAGCTGCACACCAAGCCGCGCGGCCTCGGTGCCGGTCGGCGAGATGACATAGATGGCGCCTCGCAGCACGTTCTCGCCGATGACGCCCACGGCGGTCTCGGCGGCGGCGCGCACCGTGCCGACCTGGTGCGCGGACGGACAGCCCCTGCGGCGGAAGGTGGCGGTGTCGCACATCGGGACGACGCGCGGCGAGCCGACCTGACCGGGCGGGAGCGAGACGCGCAGGTCGCGTACATCGTCGCCCAAGCCATAGCTGTTGCCGAGCTCGCTCGGGGTCGCGCTCTTGAACGCCAAGGCCAGGCACACATCGGCGTTCGCGCCCGCCTGCGTCCACGAGTCCGGACGGTTGTTCAGCGCGCACGGGGCGTCAGGGCGCACCGTCGTGGCGATCATGTCCGTCACGTTGACCTTGGCGTCCGCCGCGGGAGCGAGCCCGAGCACCGCCGTCACCATCGCAGCCGCTAGCGCGCATCCGCGCAGGCGCCGACCAAGCCCCCTGACCATGGCTCTCCTCCCAGAGACCGCGTCACCAGACGCTCGCCAACATACCATGCGGTATGGAACACTCGCCAGGCCGAACACCGAATCTCATGGCTTTATGAGATGAGTCGCCGACTGGGAGGTCGAGAGATGCAGGTCACCGCAGCAGTTGTGAACGAACCCGAGGCGCCGTTCGTCTTCGAGCCGCTCGAACTGGAGGAGCCCCGCGCCGACGAGGTGCTCGTCCGCGTCGTCGCGTCGGGGGTGTGCCACACCGACGACGTCTGCCGCAATCAGGGCATCCCCGTCCCGCTGCCCGTCGTCCTCGGGCACGAGGGATCAGGAGTCGTCGAGCGCGTTGGCGCGAACGTCACCGACCTCGCGCCGGGCGACCACGTCGTCCTGAGCTGGGGCCGCGGGTGCGGCAGATGCGCGAACTGCCTGCGCGGCGACCAGGCCTACTGCGACGACATGGGCCGCGTGTCGTTCGGCGGCACCCGTCTGACCGACGGCACCACGTCGCTGAGCCGCGACGGCGAGGACGTGCACTCGCACTTCATCGGCCAGTCCTCGTTCGCGACGTACGCCGTCGTGCCCGAGGCCCACGCGGTGAAGGTCGACGACGACGTGCCGCTCGAGCTGCTCGGCCCGCTCGGCTGCGGTGTGCTCACCGGCGCAGGCGCGGTGTTCGACGCGCTCGACGTCGAAGTCGGCAGCAAGATCCTGGTGACCGGGACAGGCGCGGTCGGCCTCAGCGCGATCATGGCGGCGAACGTGCTCGGCTGCACCCCGATCATCGCGGTCGACACGAACCGCGAGCGGCTCGATCTCGCCCGCGAACTCGGTGCCACGCACACGCTGCACCCCGACGACGGCGACCTCGCCGAGGCGCTCGCGGCCATCGCGCCGGGCGGCGTCGACAACGCGATCGAGACGACCGCGAACCCCGGCGTGCTCCGCACCGCACTGGAAGCCGTGCGCCTGCGCGGCACGTGCGCGTCGCTCGGTGCCGCGCCGATGGGCACCGAGCTGACGCTCGACGCGTTCTCCATCCTCCTCGGCCGCACGCTGCGCGGGGTCATCGTCGGCGACGGCGTGCCGTCGATCAGCATCCCGCGGCTCATCGGCCTCTACAAGGCCGGCCGCTTCCCGTTCGACCGGCTCGTGACGTTCTACGACTTCGAGGACCTCGACCAGGCGTTCCAGGACTCCGCCAGCGGCGTGACGATCAAGCCGATCGTGCGGATGGCCTGACCGTCACGGGACGCCGCTCCGCTGCCTACCCCGGCAGCGGGGCACCCGATCGGCCGACAGCGAGCCGTACGAGCCGCGCGGGCTCGGGCTCGTTCGCCACGACCCCGCCGTCGGTGATGACGTAGAGCCCGTCGTCGCCGGGACGGAACGCGGTGGCGGTGCAGCCGGCGACGAGCTGCTCGGGCCCGCCGACGGTGCGAGTCTTCCCGTCGGAGTCGAGCCGCACGACCGTCGCCATGTGCGTCGCGCCGAACAGCGAGCCGTCGGCGGAGAACGCGAAGTCGTCGACCACGAGGTCCTCGGCCACGATCTCCGGCTCGCCGAGCGTGCCGTCGGCACGGATCGGCGAGCGGACGATGAGCGACTTCACCCAGTTCGACACGTACAGCCACCGGTCGAGCACCTTGATGCCGTTCGCGGCGGGCAGCGGGGTGTCGACGTCGAGCGGCCCCAGGAGCTCGTGGTGCAGCGCGACGGTGGCGGTGCCTGCGGCCAGGTCGACCTCCCACACCTGCGAGCTGATCGAGTCCGCGGCGTAGAACCGGTCGCCGCCCGCAGGGGTCAGCCCGTTGAGGAATCGCGCGCCGGGCGCGTCGACGATATGGGTGATCGCGCCACGGGGCCGCAGCTGCCAGAAGCCGTCCTGCGCCTCAGGCGGGCGCGCCTCGAACATCGGCTGGCGGTGGCCGGCCAGCACCGCGGACCCATCCGCGGCGAAGGCGATGCCGGTCGGGTGAAAGCCCTCGGTCTTCGCCACGAGCTCCACGGCACCACCGGCAGCGGGGTCCACGCGGTAGACCTCGCCGCCGACATAGTGGGTGATCCAGAACGCCCCATCGGGCGCCGCGGCGAGGTTCTCCAGGAAAGTCATCTCCGGCCATTCGGCCACGACCTGGACCGGCACCAGCTCGGGGGCGGGCTCGGCGAACGACGGCAGCTGCATCTCTCTCTCCTTCGCGGGGAACGGCGGACTGGGTCCTAACCAGATGGCCCCGACCACCGCCCCGTCGCGAGGTCAAGGACCTCTTCGGGCAGCGGTTGATCAGGGCGGGTGAAGGCGCGGGTCCACTCGAGCGTCTCGTCGTCGGCGGTGGCCGCACGCAGGACGAGCTGCAGCACGGGCGCATCGAGGCTGAGCCCGAGGTGGCGGGCGGCAGTGGGCGGGGCGCTCGTCGCCTGGACCGTCCGGTGGACGCGTGCGATCGGCACGCCCTCCGAGCGGAAGATCGAGACCATCGGCCGTGAGGCGAGGTCGTCGGCGGTGTGGCGCTCGCCGGTCTCCGGGAGCTGGACGTTGTGGAAGACGACGTGCGGCGTCCCACCGAACGTCGCGACACGCACGACCTGCCAGAGGTGGGTGCCCATCGGCACGCCGAACGCGCGGCACGCGGCGGCGGGTGCGATGTCCACGCCGCTGCGGACGACGTCGTAGCGCAGGGACTCCGCGTCGTCGGGCGGCGGAAAGAGCGGCGGGGTCGCGGGCGGATCCTCGTCCTCCGGCACGAAGACCGCGCGCGTCCCGCGGCCACGCTGGCGTTCGATCAGGCCTTCGCGTTGCAGGCGCTCGAGCGCGCCGCGCGAGGTGATGACGCTCACGCCGAAGCGCTCGCCCAGCTCGCGGTCCCCGGGGAAGTCGTTGCGATCGACCCACAGGCCGTCGACGATCTCGCTGCGCAGCTGCCGGTAGATCTGGACCTGCATGGGGGTGTCGGTGCTCAGGACGTCGGCGTCGCGGGCACGGCGTGAGGCGGGAGACATCGGGGGATCGTCGCAGCGAATGCGGCGCGGACCGGGGGTGGCAGCTGGCGACCTCACGTTGTCATGTGTATATATGAATAAGAGATGGCAGGCAACGTGCAACTCCCCGAGCTCTTCGTCACGCCCGACCGGCGCATCCCGAGGGCCTTCAACGCGTACGACCCGGCGCTGCTTCCCGTCGGGACGGTCCGCGAGCCGATCGACATCACGGCGAGCGACGGCGCGTTCAGCCTCGGGATCCTGCACCTGCCGCCAACCCCACGGGGCTCGATGTGCGCGATGTTCATGCACCCGCGCACGCAGCAGACCCGGCCGTACCTCGCCCCGTATCTGCTCGACGCGGGCATCGCGGTGTGGGGCCAGCACAGCCGCCACGTCAACAACGACACCGACATGACGCACGAGGAGGTCCTCCTCGACGTCGCCGCCGGCATGCGGATGCTCCGCGACCGCGGCTTCGAGCAGATCGTCCTCATCGGGAACAGCGGCGGCGGCTCACTGCTCGGCAGCTACCAGTGGCAGGCGACCGCCGCCCCCGACCTGCGCATGACGACCGACCCAGCGGGCGGGCCGACCGGGTTCGCGGGCGAGGACATGCCGCCCGCCGACCTCTTCGTCGCCCTCGCCGCGCACCAGGGCGAGGGCCTCGTGCTCCTCGATGCGCTCGACGCCGCGATCGTCGACGAGCACGACCCGATCGCCGTCGACCCTGCGCTCGACCTCTTCTCGCCCGCCAACGGCTACCGCCCGTTCCCGCAGGAGAGCCGGTACGACCCGGCGTTCATCGACCGGTACCGCGCGGCGCAGCGCGCCCGGTGCGCCCGGATCGACGCACTTGCCCGCACCGCGCTGGCCGACTACGCCGACGCGCGCGCCTCGTCGGACGCGTCCGACCTCACCACGCCCTGGGCGCGCCGCGCGACGGCGCTCCCGTACCTCGTCGTCTACGGGACATGCGCGAACCCCGCGAACCTCGATCTCTCGATCGACCCGAGCGACCGGCCCGTCGGCTCCCTCTTCGCCAACGGCAACCCGTTCAGCGGCAACTCCGCGCCGGGCGGCCTCGCGCGCGTCGTCACCCCTCGGGCCTGGCTCTCGACCTGGAGCGGGCTGGCCTCGCGCTGCGAGCTGACCTACGCCATCGAGCACCTCGACGTGCCGACGCTCTTCGTCTACCCCGAAGCCGACGAGGTGATCTTCCCCCGCAGCCAGGAGGACCTCGTCGCCCGCTGCCCGGCGGACGACTTGGAGATGGAGCGCCTGCCGCACGCCCTGCACTACCTGGGGATGGCGCCCGGCGCGCCGGACCCGTACGACCCGCGCGCCGCCGCCGGCGAGATCGTCGCAGCGTGGCTGACCGCGCGCATGGCCTGACCACGAACTGGAGGTCGCAATGCCGTACTACCGCCGCGTCGGGCAGGTCCCGAAGAAGCGCCACACCACCTTCCGGCAGCCCGACGGGGGCCTGTTCCACGAGGAGATGATGGGCGCGGAGGGCTTCTCGTCGGACTGCAGCCTGCTCTACCACCTGCACCCGCCGACGACGCTGACCGACGTGCAGTCCTGGGAGCCCGAGGCGCTGGCCCTGGAGCCGAACGCTCCTGCGCGGCCCCGGCACTTCCGCCCGTCCGACCTGGAGGGCGACGGGCTGTTCGGCGAGGACGCAGTGCTCGGCCGCCGCCTCGTGGCGGGCAACGACGACGTCGAGATCTTCTGGGCGGCGCCGACCACGACGAGCCCGCTGTACCGCAACGCCATGGGCGACGAGGTCACCTTCGTGGTGTCCGGGCGCGCGCGGGTGGAGACGGTGTTCGGCGTGCTGGAGGTCGAGCGCGGCGACTACGTCCACATCCCGACGACGACGACCCATCGGTGGATCCCCCTGGAGGGCGACGACCCACTGCGGCTGCTCATCACCGCCGCGCGCGGGCACATCACCCCGCCCGCAAAGTACCTCTCCAAGCGCGGCCAGTTCCTCGAGCACGCGCCGTACTGCGAGCGCGACCTGCGGGTACCGGCCACGACGTTCCTCGCCGACGGCGGCGAGGTCGACGTCTATGTCCGACACCGCGAGGGCAGCGCGGTCCTCACCTTCGCCCACCACCCGTTCGATGTCGTCGGCTGGGACGGGTGCCTGTACCCGTATGCGTTCAGCATCCACGACTTCGAGCCGGTCGTCGGCGCCATCCTCCAGCCCCCGCCGACCTACCAGACGTTCCAGGGGCCGAACTTCGTCATGTGCTCGTTCGTGCCGCACATGCTCGAGTTCCACCCCGAGGCGATCCCCGTGCCGTACAACCACGGCAACGTCGACTCCGACGAGCTCATGTTCTACTGGAACGGCAACTTCAGCAGCCGGGGCAAGACGTCGGGCATCCAGCAGTACTCCATGAGCGTGCACCCGACCGGCTGGTCGCACGGACCGCATCCCGGCGCAGTCGAGGGAGCGCTCGACCTCGTCGAGTCCGGCGTGAGCTTCGTCGACGAGACGGCGGTGATGATCGACACGTTCAAGCCCATGCGCTTCGGCTGCGCGGCGCTCGACTCGGACCAGCCCGACTACTACCGCACGTGGTTTCAGCCGGTGTCGGGGAGCGCAGCGTGAGCGGGCCGCTCGCCGGCATCCGGCTCATCGAGATCGGCTCACTGCTCGCCGGCCCCTTCGCGGGCCGCCTGGCGGCGGATATGGGCGCCACGGTCGTGAAGATCGAAACGCCCGACCGGCTCGACCCGATGCGCACCTGGGGCCACGGCACGAAGAACGGCCGCGCGCTGTGGTGGCCGGTGCTGACCCGCAACAAGCACTGCGTGACGCTGAACCTCCGTGACCCCGAGGGGAAGGAGCTGTTCCTCGAGCTCGTGCGCGAGAGCGACGCGATCATCGAGAACTTCCGCCCCGGCACGCTCGACCGCTGGAACCTGTCGTACGACCGGTTGCGCGAGGCGAACCCGCGCATCGTCGTCGTCCGCGTCTCGGGCTACGGGCAGACCGGCCCCTACGCCGACCGCCCGGGTTTCGCGTCCGTCGGCGAGGCGATGAGCGGCATGCGCCACCTCAACGGCGAGCCCGGCGAGATCCCGCCGCGCATGGGCATCTCGCTGGGCGACTCGCTCGCCGGGATGTACGCGCTCCAGGGCCTGCTCGCCGCGCTCTATCAGCGTGACGCGCTGGGCGGAGAGGGCCAGGAGGTCGACGTCTCGATCCTCGAGTCGTGCTTCAGCCTGATGGAGAGCATCGCGCCCGAGTACGACGCGCTCGGCCTCGTGCGTCAACCCACCGGACCGCGGCTCGAGGGCATCGCGCCCTCGAACGTCTACCGCGCCGGGGACGGCAAGCTCATGGTCATCGCCGCGAACAAGGACACGCTCTTCCGGCGGCTCTGTGAGGCGATGGGCCGCCCGGAGCTGGCCGACGACCCGCGGTACGCCGACCACCAGGCGCGCGGCGAGCACCAGGACGAGCTCGACGCCGAGGTCGCCGCGTGGGCGGCGCGGCACACCGCCGAGGAGATCGACACGCTGCTCTCACGCTCGGGCGTCGTCTGCGGGCCGATCGCCACGATCGCCGACGTCTTCCGCGATCCCCAGGTCCGTGCGCGCGAGATGCTCGTCCCTCATGACGATCCCGAGATCGGGACGTTCCTCGGGCCGGGCGTGACCCCGCACTTCTCCGCGACCCCGAGCAGCGTCCGCTGGAGCGGGCCGTGGGAGCCGGGTGTCCACAACCCCGAGGTGTTCGGGAGCCTGCTCGACCGCGACGACGAGACGCTCTCCGACCTGGCCGAGCGGGGGGTCATCTGATGATCGAGATCGTCGAGGTCGGCCCCCGCGACGGGCTCCAGAACGCACCCCGGACGTTCGCGCCCGCGCTGCGCGCCGAGCTGTGCATGCGGGCCGCGGCGAGCGGGATCCGGCGCGTGGAGGCGGTGAGCTTCGTGCACCCCGATCGCGTCCCGCAGATGGCCGGGGCCGAAGCGGTGGTCTGCGGGATCGATATCGAGACGCCCATCCTTCCGATCGGCCTCGTGCTCAACGAGCGCGGCCTCGACCGACTGCTCGACATCGGCATGCACGAGGCGCGCATCGTCGTCGCGGCCTCCGATGCCTTCAGCCGCCGGAACGTCGGCACCTCCACCGAAGACGCGCTCACGTCGGCGCTCCGCATGATCAGCCGCGTGCGCGAACTCGGAGTCCGCGCCGGCGGCGTCATCGCGACCGCGTTCGGCTGTCCGTTCTCCGGCGATGTCCCGCTGCGGGACACGCTCGCCGTCGCCGAGAAGCTTGCCGAGGCGGGCGCCGACGAGCTGGTCTTCGCCGACACGATCGGCGTCGCCGCACCGCGGGAGATCCGTGACGTGCTCATGGGCGCCAGACCGCTCGGCCTCCCGGTCGGCCTGCACCTCCACAACACGCGCAACACGGGGTACGCGAACGCGGTGGCGGCCGTCGAGGGTGGTGCCACCTCACTGGACGCGGCGATCGGCGGACTGGGCGGGTGCCCGTTCGCGCCGGGGGCCACCGGCAACGTCGCGACCGAGGACCTCGTGTACCTGCTCGAGCGGGAGGGGATCACCACCGGCGTGAACCTGGACAGCCTCGTCGAGACCGCACAGTGGCTGCATGAGCAGACCGGCCTGACGCTCCCCGGGCAGGTCCACGCCGTCCCCCGGTTCACGGGGAGTCCGGCGGCTGGACGTTCGTCCGACCCGGCGGTGGCTGGTCAGGCTCCGTGCCCATGAGGTCGATAGCACGTTGAATGCGTGCAGCGCACCCACCCCACGACTCGGCTGAGGCCGCGCGGCTGCGCATGGTCGAGAACGAAGCGCGCCTGCGGCCGGTCCTCGGTGTCCTGGCGGTGTTCGGCGCCTTCGCCGCGGCAGCCGCGCTGTTCGTCCTGCCGCCCCGGACGGTCGCGATCGCCGCGTGCGCCGCCGTCGCGCTGGCCGTCGTCAGCACCTGGACGCAGCGTCGCCTCAGGCGATCGCAGCATCCCACGCGCTGGCTCGTCGCCGAGCACCTCACCGGGACGACAGCACTTGCCGGGCTCCTCGTGCTGACCGGAGGCCTCGAGAGCCCGCTCGTCGGCCTCATGGCCCTCGCGACCGTGATGGCGGGCGCGCGCTTCGCAGGACGGACGCTTTGGGCCACCACGGCCGTGAGCGGCGTGCTGCTGTTCGGGGGCTGCCTTATCGCCAATCCGCGGATGCTGCTCGACGAGCCGGCCACGGTGTACCTCTGGATCGCGACGCTCGTCGGCGTGACCGGGATCGCGACGATCCTGTCGCACTCCGAGCGCGCGGCCCGCGCGGATGCCGTCCTCGATGTCCTGACCGGACTGCTGAACCGCAAGGCGCTCAGCCGCCGGGCCCTGGAACTGGAGAGCCAGGCCCGCGTGACCGGCCTGCCGGTCAGCGTCGTCGCCTGCGACCTCGACGGCTTCAAGGCCATCAACGACAGCGCAGGCCACGACGCCGGGGACGCGGCGCTCCAAGACGTCGCGTACGCGATGCGCAAAGCACTGCGCGGTTTCGACCTCATCTATCGGGTCGGCGGCGACGAGTTCATCGTCCTGCTCCCGGGCGCGGAGGCCCCCGAGGCGGTCGAGTTGGCCGAGCGACTCCGCGCGGCGGTCGACGACCTCGACGGGATCGCCGCGACCGTGACGCTCTCACTCGGTGTTGCGACGCAGACGGACGGGACCTTCCTGCTCAGCGAGATCACCGCCCAGGCCGACGAGGCGCTCTACGGCGCCAAGCGAGGAGGGCGCAACCGCGTGGTCGTCGCCGGGGACGACCACGCGCTGCACCTCACCGCCTAGTCCGTCAGTTCGAACACGGCAGACGGTCGTCGACCGTGATCTTCGCGCCGGTGTCGAACGTGAACTGTCCCTGAGACTTCCAGCTGCCGCCGCTGCACTTCGTGATCTCGATCAAGCCGCGCTTGCGCCCCTTGACGCGGATCGTGCGGCTGACGTTCACCTTGAAGAGGCTGATGCCGACCTTCACGCCCGGTGCCGGCTCCCTGAGGTTCGCCGGAATCTGCGTGCTGAGCTTGACGCCGAAGTTGCCGCTCGCCTTGGAGATCGACGCGATGATGTTCGACTGGATGCGGAGCGGGCTGGTGCCCTCGACGAAGAGGTTCACCCGCGTGCGTCCGCCGTTGACGACCGTGATCTTCAGATCGTCCTGCGTGATGCCACCCGGCGCGACGCCAGCCGCTCGCCCTGTTCCGACGATCGATCCGGACGGGCAGTCGTCCGTCGACCTCGCGGCACTGATGGCCCCGCTGTCGCAGGTCGGGAAGAGATGGCCGTTGTACGTGGAGCCGGCCGGGAACAGCACGGACACGCGATCCAACGAGGGCGGCATCACGCCAGGCGTGGTCTCGCGAGTTCCCGTCGAGAACCCGAGTGCGATTGGTCGCTTGGTCTTGGCCGGTGTGGCCTGAACATCGAAGTCCTGGACCGGTTCCGCTGCCGCGCCCACAGGGAGTGCGAGCGGCAGGCTCAATGCCGTGACCAGTACGACGGGGGTGAAGCGCATACGTCTCTCCTCGGATTCCGCGATGCCCGCCTCCCCAGCGGGCCCGGTTCGTACCGTACCGTACCGTACGGTATGGAGTCGCCGGGATAGGCTCCAGGGCACTCCCATGACGACCTCCCTCTGGTCCCCCTCACCCGAGCGTGTCGCCCGCGCCGAGATCACCCGCTTCGCCGCGGACGTGGGCCACGCCGACGCGAGCTACGAGGACCTGTGGCGCTGGTCGGTGGAGAACCTCGACGCGTTCTGGGGCGAGATCTGGCGCCGCTACGGCGTGCCGGGCGGGTTCGACACGGTGCTGGCCGACGACCGGATGCCCGGCGCCGTGTGGTTCCCCGACACCGCGGTGAACTACGCCGAGCGGCTGTTCGCCGGCAAGGACGACGACGCGCTCGCCATCCAGCAGGCGTCAGAGGTCCGTGACCTCGAGGCGTGGACGTGGGGACGGCTGCGGGCCGAGACGGCCGCGATCCGCGCGGGCCTCGTCGCCCTCGGGGTCGGCCCGGGCGACCGCGTGGCCGCCTACCTCCCGAACATCGCCGAGACCATCGCGGCGTTTGCGGCCACCGCGTCGCTGGGCGCGATCTGGTCGAGCGCTGCGCCGGAGTTCGGCGAGCAGGCCGTCATCGACCGCTTCGCCCAGATCGAGCCGAAGGTGCTGCTCGGCGTCGACGGGTACCGCTATGGCGGCAAGGACTTCACCCGCGACGCGCAGTCCGCGCACATCGCCAAGGGCATCGGCGCCGAGCTCGTGCGCTTCGGCTACCTCGACGGCAGCGGCTGGCCCGCGGGGTTCCTGCAGGCCGACGCCCCGCTGACCTTCGACCGCGTGCCGTTCGACCACCCGCTGTGGATCCTCTACTCGAGCGGCACGACCGGCCTGCCGAAGCCGATCGTCCACGGCCAGGGCGGCATGCTCCTCGAGCACCTCAAGAAGACGTACCTGCACCTCGACGCGCAGGCCGGTGACCGTATCTTCTGGTTCACCACCACCGGTTGGATGATGTGGAACTTCCTGATGTCGGTGCTCCTCAGCGACGCGTCGATCGTCCTCTACGACGGCAACCCCGCGGGCGAGGTGCTGTGGGACCTCGCCGCCGACGCGGGCGTCACGACGTTCGGCACCAGCGCGGCGTACCTCAACGCGTGCCTGAAGCAGGGGATCGAGCCCGGCCGCGGGCGTGACCTCTCCGCGCTGACCGCCGTCGGCTCGACGGGCTCGCCGCTGTCTCCCGAGGGCTTCCGCTGGGTCTACGAGCACGTCGGCGCCGACACGTGGCTGTTCTCCACCAGCGGCGGCACCGACGTCTGCACCGCGTTCGTCGGCGGCATCCCGACGCTCCCGGTCTACGAGGGCGAGCTGCAGGGCCGCTGCCTGGGCGCGTCGGTCGAGGCGTGGAATGAAGCAGGCGAACCGGTGGTCGGTGAGGTCGGCGAGCTCGTCATCACGCGGCCGATGCCGTGCATGCCCGTCGGGTTCTGGGGCGACGAGGACGGGTCGCGCTACCGCGCCGCGTACTTCGAGATGTTCCCCGGGATCTGGCGGCACGGCGACTGGCTCGAGATCACCGAGCGCGGCACCGCGGTGATCCACGGGCGCAGCGACTCGACCATCAACCGCGGCGGCGTGCGCATGGGCACCGCGGAGATCTACAGCGCGGTGGGCACGGTCGAGGAGGTCGTTGACAGCCTCGTCGTCGACGTCCCCCGGGAGGGCGACGAGAGCTGGATGCCGCTGTTCGTCGTGCTGCGTGAGGGCGCGGCGCTCGACGACGAGCTCGTGGCGCGGATCAAGCGCGCCGTGCGCGAGCAGTGCTCACCACGGCACGTCCCGAGCGAGGTGCTGGAGATCGCCGAGGTGCCCCGCACGCTGAGCGGCAAGGCGCTGGAGATCCCCGTCAAGCGGATCCTCATGGGCGCGGACCCGGCAGCGACGACGAGCCTCGACGGGATGGCGAACCCGTCGTCGCTGGACTACTTCACGGCGCTCAGAGCTTCGGCTTCCCGCCCGTGAGCTTGCCGCGGCACGTGCGGTAGGTCCGCGCGCCCTTGATCGTTCGCCCCGTGGCGAGCAGCGCGGTGATGCGGACCTTGAACGTGCCCTTCGGCAGGCCCCGCAGGTCGACGATCGTCCCCCACGGCGGGCGGCGCAGGATACGGGTCGTCTTCGGCATGCGGACCGAGTACCGGCGGCTGATACAGCGCCGGTTGCTCGGCGTCTCCACGACGCCGTTCGGCCCGAACGCGCTGGAGGGGTTCCAATCCGCTGTCCCTGCTGTGTCGACGCGCGCGAGCGCGTGCGATCAGCGCTTCAGCGTGACCGTGAGCTTCGTCGTCGCCGCAACACCGTCCAGGACGACCACCGCACGCACCTTGGCCTTGCGCTTGCGCCGCAGCAGGGTGCGCCCCTTCGTCGTGAGCTTCACACGCACTCTCACCTGCTTGCCCGCCTTCCCGGAGAACGTGGCGCGGCCGTAGGTCGTGGTCTTGCCGCCGGAGCTGACCGGCCCCAGCGTGACGCTGCCGGCGCAGTCGCGCACCTTGCACAGGAGGTCCAGCAGCGCACGCCCTCCGACCACCGATGCCGTCGTGCGGGCCAGGTCGACGGTGGCACGTCCGCCGGGCGTGGCGTTCGCGGTCGTGGTGAGGTCGGCGCTCATCGTGACCTGCAGCCCGAGCTGCCCGTAGTTCGGCAGCGGGTTGGGACTGGGGGCCGCAACGCCGCCCGCCGTCGGGCCGGGGAACGCGGCGAAGAAGAAGGCGGCGGCGCCCGACGAGAGGGCGAGCGGAACCGGCACGTCGGGTGCGAGGACCTCGAGTGCCAGCCAGTCGGTGCCCGCGACGCTGCCTGTGTCGTTGATGTCGGGTGCGGCCTGCGCTCGCACTGGAAGGTTGAGAGGCACCGTCGTGACGGCGTTGGCCTGAGGGGTGAAGGTCGGGCCGTAGGCCTGCAGGAACGGCGTGCTCGAGCTGGGGTTCGCCGCGTCGCCGGTCTGCTGGAAGAGCGTGCGGATGACGTTGATGCGCATCGGTCCAGTGGTGTTCCCGACCTTGACACGCGCCGCCGTGACCGTGCCGGTTGCGGGAGCCGCGAGGCCGAAGGACCCACCCGCGTTGACACCGCCTGAGCTGAACTGACAGGACCCCTGAGCATCCGCGGGCACGGTGTTGCCGAGCAGCGGCAGCCCGAGCAGCACCGCGTTCCACCAGGTGCCGTCCTTGCAGGCGGTTCCTGGTGTGTTGTTGGCCGGCACCTGCGCCAGGTCGGCCCCGAAGGTCATCGTGGCGGCAGTGGCCGGGCCGGTGGCCGCCGCGAACATGGCGACCGTCGTCACAGCGACGGCAAAGGGCAGGCGGGACATCGCGACCTCGTTCAACGGCGGCAGGAACGGACCTTGCGAGTCCGCGCCTCACGGTACACGGGATCGAGTCCCCACGAACGACCGACGATACGGACGAGACGATGGGCGGTCCCGGGATCGAACCGGGGACCTCACGCTTGTAAGGCGCGCGCTCTGACCAGCTGAGCTAACCGCCCGCGGCCGACCATCGTAGGGCCATGGGCCGCAGGCCCGTCGCCACGACGACGCTCGCGAGGGCCGCCGACACCACGGGGACGATGAGCGCCGCGCGGTACCCGTCGAGCAACGCCTGCGGCGACGAGCCGTCGGTGGCCGCGACGTTGACCGCCGTCACCACCGCCAGCCCGAGCGCCGCGCCGAACTGGATGCTGACATTGAGCAGGCCGCTGGCCAGGCCCTGCTCGTCCTCGTCGATCCCGTCGGTCGCCGCGATGGTGAACGGCCCGTAGGCGCACGCGAACGCGACGGCGATGAGCAGCATCGTCGGCACCATCAGCGCGTAGGTCCAGTCCGCGCCCAGCGGCAGGAAGAGCGCGTACGCGACGACGCCCGCCAGCACCCCGCCGAGCAGGACCCGGAGGTTGCCGTACCGGCGGACGAGCACGGGCGTGATCGTCGGCGCGATGACCGCGTCGAGCCCGGCGAGCATGAGCGCCAGGCCGGTCTCCAGCGCCGACCAGCCGCGCAGCTCCTGGAGGTAGAGCACGACGATGAACTGGAAGCCGACGAACGAGGCGAAGAACAGCAGCGCGCCGAGGTTCGCGCGGACGAGCGGCGCCGAGCGCAGGATGCCGAGGCGGACCAGCGGCGCCGTCGCCCGGCGCTCGATGGCGACGAACGCCGCGGCCAACGCGGCGCTGGCCAGCAACGTCACCGCCGTGACGGCGAGCTCGACGTCCGGGGCCCGCACCACACCGAGGACGAGCAGCAGCATGGACCCGGTGACGGTCAGCGCGCCCGGGAGGTCGACCCCGCCTTCGCGGGCGGCCGGCCGGCCGTCGTCCGGGAGCGTGCGGAGCGCTGCCACGAGCAGCACCGACGCGAAGATCACCGGGGCGAAGAACACCCATCGCCAGCCGATCGCCGTCAGCAGCCCTCCGGCCACCATGCCGAGCGAGAACCCCGCGGCACCGGCGCCGGAGAACACCAGGACCGCGCGGTGCCGGGCGTCGCCGGGGGCGAAGTTCGTCGTGATGATCGAGATGCTCGCGGGGGTCAGGAAGCCGGCCGCCACGCCCGTCACGAAGCGCGCGGTCAGCAGCATCCAGCCCTCGGACGCCAACCCGCCCAAGCCCGAGAACGCAACGAAGATCCCCAACCAGAGCAGGAACATGCGGCGGCGGCCGAACAGGTCGGCGGCGCGCCCACCGAGCAGGACGAACCCGCCGTAGCCCAGGACGTACGCGCTGACGACCCACTGCAGCGAGGAGGTGGACAGCCCGAGTTCCTCGCGGATCGCGGGCAGCGCGACGCCCATCATCGAGATGTCGAGGCCCTCGAGGAAGGCCGTGCCGCAGAGCACCGCGAGGACGGCCCACGCGCGGGCGTCGAAGGTCGGGGTTGTGGCGAGCAGGGTGCGGGACATGGGGACCACCGGGGGGTCGACAGTTACTTCTGGTGCGTGACCGCATCATGCGTCATCATGGAGCGCGATGGAAGAGGGCACTTCAACGTCACCCAGTGACTCCTGCGATACCCAGGTCGACTACGACGCATACCAGTGGGCCGACGCGGAGTGCGAGACGCGGCAGATCCTCGACCGCATCGCCGGCAAGTGGTCGCTGCTCGTGATCTCGCTGCTCGCCCGGGACACCAAGCGCTTCTCCCAGCTCCAGCGGGAGATCGACGGCATCAGCCAGCGGATGCTCACCGTGACGCTGCGCCAGCTCGAGCGCGACGGCCTGATCGAGCGGACCGTCTACCCCGTGGTCCCGCCGCGCGTCGAGTACGCGCTCACCGACCTCGGCTGCACACTGCTCGACACCATCCAGTCGCTCGTGCGCTGGACCGACGAGCACCGCGTGCAGATCGCCGCCGCCCGCACCGCGTACGACGCGCGTGAGGCCGAGGCCACCGCCGCCGCGCAGCAGTAGGTTCCCGGGCATGGACCTCGGCATCACCGGACGCGCCGCCCTGGTGTGCGGCGCCACGCAGGGCATCGGCAGGGCGATCGCGGCGGAGCTGATCGCCGAGGGCGCGCGGGTGGCGATCACGTCGCGCTCGCGCGAGCGCGCGGACGCGACGGCCGCCGAGCTCGGCGCCGCGGGCTTCGTCCACGACACCGCCGACGCCGACGGCGCCCCCGGCCTGCTCGAAGCGGTCGCCGACGCGCTGAGCGCTCCGGTCACCCTGCTGGTCACGAACACCGGCGGCCCGCCCGGCAACCCCGACGCGCTGGGGTTCAGCCGCGACCAGTGGGAGGGCGCGTATCGCGAACTCGTGCTCGGGCCGATGGCCCTCGTGCAGTCCGCGATCCCGGGGATGCGCGCGCAGGGCTTCGGCCGGATCGTCAACGTCGTGTCGACCGGTCCGCGGGAGCCGATCCCGAACCTCATGCTGTCGAACACCCACCGCGCCGCCACGATGGCGGCGTTCAAGACGGTCTCGCGTCAGGTGGCCGGTGACGGGATCACGCTCAACAGCGTGCTGCCGGGGCGGATCGCGACCGAGCGGCTGTTCTCGCTGTACGGCGGCTCGCGCGACGCAGCCGAGCGCGTCGCGGCCGACGAGGTGCCCGCCGGACGGCTGGGCGAGCCCGACGAGATGGCGGCCGCCGCCGCGTTCCTGCTCAGCGCGCGCGCCGGGTACGTGACCGGCCAGGCGCTGGTCGTCGACGGCGGGCTCACCCGCGCGGTCTGACCGCGAGCGCGCGGCCGGGGTCACGCTCGCGCGTGGGCAGGTCGACCCGGACGTCGGAGACCGCGATCCGGAAGGACCGGTCGGGCGCCTCGTAGGTCGGGGCATCACGGCCGAGGAGCTGGAGGCGCAGCCGCGTGCCGCGGGCGAACCGCCGCGCGCCGCCGTTCAGTTCGACGCGCACCTCGCCGGTGCGCGGCAGGTCCACGCGATGCACGCTGCGGTCGACCAGCCGCTGCCGGTCGCCGTCGATCTCCCACAGCCGGGCGACGAGCTCGCCGCGCGGCCCGCCCGTGCCACGGATCCGTGCGCGGACCACGCCGCGGCCGAGATAGGTGAAGGGTCGCTGCACCCGCAGGCCGAGCGCGGCCGTCCCGGGTTCGGAGCGCAGCGGCACGGTGGTGCAGTGCTGGCGCGAGGCGACGGGATCGACGCCGCGCGCGATCGAGGGCAGCCCGCCGGAAGACGTGACCGTCCCGAGGCGGCCACCGCGCGTCGCCGTCACGCGCCCGCGCGCGAGCGCCTCGTAGCTCCCCGCGTCGATCGGCGGACCGTCGCTGCGCGCGTTCGCGCAGTCCGACCGGTAAACGCGGACCGCGCTGGCCGGAGCGACTGCCGGGCCGCCGCGCAGGAAGTGGTCGAAGAAGCGCAGGTTGCGCGCGTTGACGAGGTCGGTCGTCCGGCGCTTGTTCATCGAGCGCCAGTGCCCGAAGTCCGACAGGGTCATCCACACCTTCGCCCGCCGGTCGCGTGCGCGCAGCGTTCGGTAGACCGCGAGGGCGTGGGAGACGGGCGTCGCCGAATCGGTCCACCCCTGGGCGAGGACCAGCGGCGCGGGCGTCCCGCCTTCGATCGCCAGCGCGGAGCGATAGCGGTACAGCTCGTCGAGCGCCCGCTTGCCGTCCGGCCGGGTGAGCGCCTCACCGGACAGCGTGAGCCAGCGCCGGAAGTCGACGGTCGGGTCGGCGCCGGGCGGCGCGACGAAGTTCACGACCTGCGCGCCGGTGGTGATGAGGTCGAAGAACGACGCGAGGCGGGGACCGAACTGCGTGCGCGTGGCCGTGCTCGCGGGCGTGGTGGCGTCGCCGAAGTCCCCGCCGGGGAACATCGCGGCGACGGCGTCGGACCAGGCGAGCATCGGCGCGGCTCCAGCGACCCGCATCGGTGTCCCGGCGGGGCTGCGCCACGGCGCGTACCCGCCGCCGGGCAGGCGGACCCGGTCCTTGAGGAACGCGAGCTGCAGCGCCTGGATCCCGCCGTAGGACGAGCCGGTTGCGCCGACGCGGTCGGGGATCGTGACGCGCTGATCGGCGAGCACCCCGAGGAGGTGCTGGATGTCGCGGACCTCGTAGCGCTGGTCGGCGACGTGCAGCCACCCGCGCGCGCAGTCGGGCGTGCGCGACTCCGGGGTGCCGCAGGAGCGGCCGAACCCGCGTGACGACACCGCGACGGCGGCGTAGCCCGCTGCGGCGTACTCGGCGGTCTGCTGCGCGAGGCCGAGCTTGTCGCCGCCGAATCCGTGCAGCCAGACGACGGTCGGCCAGGGTCCGTCACCCGTCGGCGGGATGCGCACGTCGACGTCGATCGGTGTCCCGTCCCATGACGGCACGCGATCGGTGAGCGTGTCCCCCGCGCAGACGCGATGGTCCCCGGCGAGCACGCAGGTGCGGCCGAACGGCGCCGGATCGGCCAGGGCGGAGCCCGCCGACCCCAGGGCGGCAACCAGCGCGAGCGCCAGCACCGCCGACGTCCGTGTCCGCGTACCCATCGGCCTGAAGGTACAGGTCAGGCGTCGCCGAGCCAGCCGCACAGCGCCGCACCGACATCGGGGTGCGACAGGAGCGTCCAGTGATGCGCGCCGTCGAGATGACGGTGGTGCGCGGGGTCCGTCGCGAGCGCCTCGGCCGGCCGGGGTCCGGCGGCGCTGCGTTCGTGCACGAGGACGTCACCGACGATGCGGCCGAGCGGGTGGTCGCGGTCGGCGGTCACGCAGGCGCTGACGACGTGGACGACGACGCCGGGCGGCGGCAGCACGACCGTGCGGCGGTCGCGCAGCGGCTCGTCGGGGTCGTGGCCGTCCCAGTCCTCCTGGGCGACCGCGCCGTAGCGCAGGTCCTTGATACCGACGCTGCGGGCGTTGACCATCTCGCCCCACGGCCGGGTCTCGGGGACGGCGCGCAGCGTGTGCCCGAGGAGGTTCGCGCCACGCTCCAGGGGCGCCCCGGCGTGCGGGGAGCCGAGGCAGACGACGTGCTTCGTGCGGGTCAGCCACGCGTCCGCGTCGCGCGCGGCGACGTGGCAGGCGGCGCGGGCGACGAGGCCGCCCATCGAGTGCCCGACGATCGCGAGCTCGTCGACGCGGACGGGCCAGTGCTCGACGAGCGCCTCGAGCAGCGCCGACAGGTCCCGCCCGTTGTCGCTGATGCGGCGGCCAGTGTTGTACCGGAGGTAGACCGGCGTGACCCCGAGCTCGTCGCGCAGCAGGTCGCCGTAGACGATGCGCTCCTCGCCCTCGCGGCCGAAGGGGTCGAGCCGCCACACGTCCTCGTTGCCGCCGAGGCCGTGGACGAAGACCACGACGCGGTGCGCGGCGTCGGGGTAGGCGCGGGCCAGCGCGCCCGCGTCGGCATCGACGGGGTGGCCGCCGGCGCGCAGCTGCATCGGGACGGCGAGTTTGCTCCCCTCGGCCACGAGCCGGTCACCGGCCGCCGCGTTCAGGGCGCCGAGCGCGAGCGCGCCGCCGACGCTGTCGGCCAGCGAGGGCGCGTCGGGCTGCGTGCGCAGGGCGGCGAGGGCGCCGGCGCCGCGGGGCGCATGCCGCAGGCCGGTCTTCACCCCGCCGTACGCGAGCGCGGAGATCGCGTCGTGGGCGACCTGGACCGGTGCGGCGGTGGGCCCGAGGCGGCGGAACACGCGACCCGAGATCGCCAGGTGCGTGTCCTTGATGGCGCTGCCGAAGGACCCGAGGGCCCGGCCCGCGAGGTCACTGCTCTCATGGATCTCGTCGGCGTGCATGGCGGTCTGCTGCAGGCTACTCCTGCGGGCAAGCGTCGCGGCAGGCGCCAGCAGGCCTACTTCAGCTTCCAGGCGACGTTGCCCTCGTCGTCCTTCTGCGTGACGACGATCGTCGCCTCATTGCCCTCGGGGTCCGTCGCGGTGCAGTTGAAGGTGTCGCCCTTCTTGATCTCGACGTCATCCGGGCAGGAGACCTTCGCACCGGTGCCGACCTGCGCGTCGAGGCCCTTGGTGATCTCGGTCTCGGCCTTGTCGGTGTTCAGCATGGTGGTGCCGCACCCGGCGAAGCCGGTGGCTGCGAGCGCCAGGGCCGTGATCGTGCCGGCGGCGCGGAGGGAAACGGCGGACATGGGGCGGCTCCAGGGGGCAGCGGAATGAGGGCGGGCGCCCTCCCTGCTGTGCGTAGTCGCCTCAGGCCCGCGCCGCTTGAGCCGCGCCAGGCGGCGATCCCCCGGCGCGCGGCGGCCGACGCCGGAAGTACGCCTGATCGACGCATGCTGGAACGGAAGGGTCAGCACACGCCTGCAGAGGCTATCCCGGGCGCTTGCGGATTTGCCCGACGAGAGCGACGTGCTACCGCCGCCCGCGGCCGTGCTTCGCCAACAAGGCTGGGCTACCCGAACGATCATCGATGTTCTCGCCACCACGGGCGATGACATGACGCCCGAGCAGATTCGGCAGGCCATTCAGTCGAAGTCCGGCGTGCTTCTCGGTCAGTCCACCATCATGGCGGCGCTCCGGAAGAGTAGGGCCGCTAAGCGTGGAGACATAGTCCGCGTTCGCCCGTCCTACTACCGGTACGCGGCATAGGTTCGATCGGTCGCGCCTCGATATCCGAGAACCGAGACCGACGCGTTGGCGACCTCGGCGAGCCCGTGCTCGCGGCACCGTCACTTCCGCGTCAGCTAGTCGATTGCTAACTCGCAACACCTCCGTCTGGTCCGGATGCGGAAAGCGGAGCGTTCCTTGGAATAGACTTGCTGTAGTGGTCGGACCGAGCAAAACACCTGCAAGCAAGCCATAAACTCGCGCTCTGAGGGCTCGCCACATGCCTAACGTGGAACGCAAAACTTGCGTTCCTAACTCATAATCGGCTAGGCTTTTCGCAATCGAGCAGAAAGGCCATCCACCATGGCACCCCGCAACTCCCGCACGACCCACCCAGCCGTCTCCCAGCAGATCGAGCAGATGCTCAATGCGCGCAACATCGCGTTCGACTTCGAAGCGAACGTCCAGATCGCCGAGATCCGCGACGCCGAGGGCAACCAGGTGCGCCTCACGGAGCACCGAGCCCCGAAAGACCAGGTGGCGAAGTACTCCGTGGCGATGAAGCACGGCGCGACCTTCCCGGCGATCGTGCTCAACGACCGCCTGGAGAGGATCGACGGCAACACACGCCTCGAGGCCCGGATCAAGAACGGCGACGAAACGATCCCGGCCTACATCTGCCACGGGCTCACGCCGCTTCAGGCACGTTCGCTGTCAGTCGAACTCAACCAGTCCAACGGTCTTGCGATGACGGAGGAGGAGATCCGGCGCTTCGTCGACGGCGCCGTCGAAGAGGGTCAGACCGCGGACCTCAAGACGCTGTCCCGCATGACGGGCGTTGGGGACTCCAAGATCGCCCGTTGGGTCGCCGAGACCCAGTTCAAGGCGCGCGCGGAGCGTGAAGGCGTGGACGAGAGGCAGGTCAACGCGCTCCCGGCGAGCACCCGGGCCGCGCTTCAGGCGACACGCCTGGCGGCCGTGTTCCGCGCTCTGACCGAGCTTGCCGCCGACGCCCGCATGAAGGTCTCGGAAGTCAAGAAGTTGGTGGCCCGAGCAAACGCCGCCTCCTCGGAATCGGAGGCGCTGGCCATCGTTGCCTCCGAGCGTGAGCTCCGGGCTGACGAGATCCGAGCAGTGGCCTCGGGCTTCAGCCCGAGAGACGATCGGTCCTCGAAGGGCTCGGCTCAGCACATCGGCGGCCTCATGCGGTTCAACGTCGACGCCCTTCTCGACGTGGCCCCGGAGAAGCAGTTCGAGACGTTCAGCCGCATGAAGAACCTCCGCGACCGCCTCGATCAGGTGGTATCCCGAGCCGAGCAGGAGTGGGACCTGACTCCGCCGGCTGATGAGGAGCAGTCCGAGACTGCGGACCAGACCAACGAGCCCGAGGCTGCGCCCGCAGCCGTCGCCGGCTAGCGCGTGCATCATGTCGCGCTCAGGTTCAGAAGCCATGTCGCGGGAACACCCGGCGACCTCCCGTCAGGTTGAGACGAAGCTGGCCTCCCGACACATCCAGTTCGAGTTCGAGCCGAACCTCCAGATCGATGTGATTCGCGATGTCGAGGGCAACCAGGTGCGCCTCGGGGCACACAGGGCACCGAAGGAGATGGTGGATCGCTACGCGGAACAGATGAAGGCCGGGGCCATTTTCCCCGCGATCGTCGTCAACGATCGGTACGAGCTGATCGACGGCAATACCCGGACAGCGGCTGCTCGGCGCAACGGCAAGACCACCATCGCGACGTACGTCTGCGCGAATCTGTCGTCCCTGGAGGCGCGCTCACTATCTGTCGATCTCAATCAGTCTCACGGCCTTTCGATGACCACCGAGGAGCTTCGGACCTTCGTCGTGGGTGCCGTCGAAGAGGGGCAGGTGCTCGACGCCAACGCCCTGGCCCGTATGACCGGTGTCAAGGCCTCAACCTTGGCGCGGTGGGTGGCAGCCAAACATTTCGAGACCCGAGCAAGCCGGGAAGAGATCGTGCCCGAGCGTTTTGCTGACCTCTCGGACAGCTCGCGGGCGGCCCTCCAAGCCGCCAAGCTCCGCTCGGTCTTTGCGGATGCAACCGCGCTGGCCATCGACGCCAAGGTGCCGTCGACGGAACTCAAGTCCATCGTCGCCGAGGCCAACGCAGCGTCGTCGGAGGTCGAGGCCCAAGCTGTGGTGACACGCGCTCGAGAAGCCCGGGTCGACGACATTCGGGCATACGCGTCTGGCTTCAAGGGTGCCAGGCGAGGCGGAACGAGTGCCGCCCTACACATTGGGGGGCTTCTTCGCTTCGAGGTGACCGACCTGCTCGATGTCCCGCCGGATCGGCAGGGAGAGACATTCAAGAGGATGAGCTTGCTGCGACGCAGGCTTGAAGAGGCGCTCACCCGCGCTCGCACGGAGTGGCAGCTCGCCGACGGTCTGACGGAAGGAAACTGACATGGCAACACCGGCAGCCGCCGCGACCCCGCAGCCCGAGGAGCTTCCGGCCGACAATGCCGCGCGGCTCGCGATCTTCGATGCACTGTTCAGTCCAAGCGAACCGGACAGTGATACGCCCCCGTCGGCGGTGACCGAGAACGAGTTGTTTGATCGGGTCATCGGACGCCTCCGCGTACTGGTTCCACGGGAGCTTCACCTGGCGGGTGAACGCGAGTACCTCCGCGAGAAGCTTCTGGCGTGCGCGGACGCCGGGCTACTCTCGTTGGGCTCCTTTGAGGGCGAATCCATCGTCGCCCTGACCGGGGTGCTTCCGTCGATTCGCTACCCAGACGGCGTGGTCCGCGAGTACACACCCGGCCTGGAGGCTGCGCGAGAGCGACTAGACCGTGACAACACGCGACTGCGTGCGGCGCAGTTTGACGCGCGTGCTCTCATCCCGAGCTGCAGCGACAACCCCGAAAGCCCGGAGTTCCAGGCGCTGCTCGCCTCGATGCGCGAACACGGCTTCCTGCGGCAATTCTGGGTCGCTGAACAGGAGGACGGAGTCGTCGTGGATGGGCGCGCGCGTGTGAAGGCGGCCGCCATCCTCGGCATCAACGTCGAACGCGTCAAGTACACCACTGACCGAGACGAGAGCTTCGCGCAGCGCCGAGACACCCCGCTGAACCGCGTGATGCTGGCGATCCAAGCCAACTACAGCCGCTTGCGTCCGGAAACGATCACAGAGGTCCACAACGCGGTTGCCCAAATCACCGACCGGCCGTGGGAAGAGACCGCCGACGACCTCACGCTGACGTCCGAGTGGCGACGGGCCAAGCCTCCGAAGTACAAGGCGCAGTTCGAGGTCAAGAAGGTGCCGTTCCGCTCGGGGGAACCATCGAAGGTCCAAGTCACCCCGGACAGGAAGGTGATGGTGCGCTCGCTCGTCGAGGCCGGGGGCCTGTCCAACTACAAGGTCGGTAATCTCGCGCCCTACGTGACCTTTGAGAAGGCGCGGAGTGCGCATAGCTCTGGGCAGCCGGCAATCTTCGCCCAAGCGAGTGACCTGATCTCTGGCATCGCCGCCATGCAGCGAGAGCGCGAGGCAGCGAAGCGAAAGTTCGAGCCTGAGTGGGACGCCATTCGTGCCTGGCTGATCAAAACCTACGGAGCTGACGAGGGGTCAGCCACAGCCGGCTGACAACCTTTTCCCTGCACCCGGGGCGCCCCGACCAGGTCGCCTCGGGGGTGCCGCATCCACGTATAGGGTTCAGTGGATGATCCGCCGGACCCAGCCGTGATCGGCGACATCGTTCCGCGGTCGCCGACTGATCGCCTCGTCCGCGACTTCACCAAGAAGGACAAGGAGCGCGAGTTCGACGCAGAGCTCGTGTCACAGGTCGTTGGAATGAGCCGCGCATTCATTGCGCGAGCGCTTGGCCGTCCGAACACTCGGCCCAAGACATACACGCTGAGGGACGTTCTCGACCTGCTCGATGTCGACGGCTTTCAGGAGACCTTCGTTCCGCGGAGCAAGATTCCGAAGTATCTGCTCGAGGACTCTCTCGCCCCGCCTAGCGAGCTCCCCGCCCTTCGCCAGTCGACGCGCACGATCGGCGACGTCGAGCTCCGTGTTGGGAACGCTCGCGACCTGCTGCCCCGCTTAGCCGCGGGCTCCGTCCAGTGCGTCACCACGTCATCTCCGTACTGGGGCATGCGGGTTTACGAGAATGAGCGCAGCGTCACATGGGCAGACGGTGAGACGTGCCCCTACGGCTTCGAGCAAACGCCCGAGGGATTCATCCGCCACACCATCGAGCTGCTGGTTCTACTCAAACCCGCCATCACCAAGACCGGCTCAGTGTGGTGGAACATCATGGATACGTACAACACTCGGACGCCGATTCGCGGCAACGCCCGCGAGCGCCTGGACGCCATGGGTGAGAAGCCAGGGAGTCGGAAGGGATGGACAGAGCACGCCGCATGCCGGCACAGCGCCGGCCACATGTACTTGGATGACACGGAGCTGAGTTCGGTTCCGCCGCGAATCGCGGAGCGCGCCTCTCGTGTGGGGTACAAGCTCAAGAGTTTCATTACGTGGCGCAAGCACACTTCGCCACCAGAGCCAGTCAAGAGCCGAGTATCCCGACAAGCGGAGTATGTCCTCCACCTCTCTGTCAACCGGACTCCATTCTTCGACAAGGCCGCATGGCTGAAGCTGGAGTCGAGACTGGGCGGGCCCAACATGCTGCGCGAGTCAGCCGAACGCATCACAGACGTCTGGTATCTCCCGACGGCCAGCGGCAAGAACGGCCACGGCGCGGAGTTTCCTCTCGCACTCGCCGGGCGTTGCATCGCGTTGACAACCAAGCCCGGCGAGCTGGTTCTCGATCCGTTCGTCGGCTCTGGGACAACCGCGGTTGCAGCCGTCGAACTCGGACGGCCCTGCATCGGCTTCGACATCAGCGAGGCCTACATCGAGGTTGCCGAGAGTCGAGTCCGGTCCGCCACCCATCAGCCGCAGCTCGACGAAGGCTCCGACGATGTCGGAGCACAGCTGTCGGCGAGGAAACCTGCCGCCACCGGGTAGCTCGCTTTGCGCGTGGCGGGACTGCATATGGATGCGCCCGGCACGTGAAAACGCCTCTCTCCGGGTCCGTAAGGAGTGAGCAGGACGAAGCCTGCTCCTCGAACTCAGGAGGCAACGCGATGGAAGTAATCCTCGTCGTGTTGGCGACGCTGCACTTGATCACATCACTTGCAGCGCTACGCCGTCGGTGCTCGTAGAACGAAGCAGGGCGCGCTCTCGCGAGCGCGCCCTGACTAGTTCCGTCGGGTCTTGAGTGGCCGACTCCTGCCTGTCCCCAACACAGAGATCCGCCCGTCGCCCCAGCTCGCTCGCTACAGCGCATCAATAACGGCGCGCATTGAGGCAGCCATGGCGAGATGCCCGGCAGCTGCCGGATGTGTTCCGTCGGTCGTGTACCACAGTGCAGTGCCATCAACCTTCCAGATCCCGCTGTTGCGGGCGGTCTCCACGGCGTCGGCGTTGTCGTTGAGCGCCACGACCGGGTGAGCGTCGTTTCCAATCGTCAGAGCCCCGGGTGTGCCTGTAGCGACCGGGGCAAGTGTTGCCGGGTCAAGCGCTGCTCCATCACGCAGCCAGTCGTTGACCGCGATGCGCGTCGCTTCATTAGCGTGCTTGGTCTGATTGCCGGTGGTAGCCCAGCTGTCAGTCGATGTTGTCTTCGGCGTGATCGTGCAGGCGATCACCTGTAAGCCCCGATTGGCTAGTTCCAGCCAAAGCGTTGCGAGACTAGCTCGGAGGTTCGCTGCGCTAGGGTCGGTCGCGAAGTCATTGACGCCGTGCGCGACCACAGCATGAGTCGCCATGGACAGGTAGGTGCTCGATCTCTTGCGGTACTCCCACTGCTTGAAATACAGGACTGCGCCTCCACTCATCGCGAGATTGATCACGCTGAAGTCACCGTCAGCCGCACGTGTCATCCAACCGGTTGAGCGGCGGCCAGTTGTGTCTGTGCCACCCGAGAACGCGTCATCACGACCGGCTGTGATGCTGTCGCCTGTTACGACGTAGACCGGCCTGCGCGCGCCGAGTTGCCTGCCCCACACTGCTCCAAGTAGTGGGAATGAAGCGGTGGGCGACAAGGTGCCGAGTGCGCCCGTGGAGTCCACCGAGTTGCCGTTAGCGAACGATCCCGTAAGTCCGATCGTCACGTCACCATTGAGTGAGCCGCCCGTGGTGTACAGCTCGCCCGTATTGACGGTGTTCATCCAGATTCGGATATAGAAGGTTGCACCGGCTGGAAGTACTATCGGCAACGGGTCCGAACGCCGGGTGGCGCCGGCATCGACAGTTACCTCGCGTACGCCGTTGAAGAACAGCGGGTATGTCACCGCGCTGTATTCGATTGCGGCGCGCACGATCACTCCGTTGCCTGGCACTACGTCTGCACCATTGTTCGTGGTCTGATTCCACTGGCAGATATCGATGCCGACGTCGGCGACTGAGCCGTCTGTCACTCGCGGCTGGCGGAACGTCACACCGGTGGCTGACGAGTTCGCGCCGTTGCTGCGCGGTGGGCTGGATGGCCCGGCAATTGGGCAGAATGGCGTGGCATTGACCGGCACACGACCATTGCGATCCAGGGCACCGGCTATCGCTGCCCCTCCACTCACCGTCCCGTCAGATCCCTTGACGAGATACTGACCTGTAGTTGGGGGTGCGCTCGCACTCTCCCTTACCACCAAACTCGGCAGTTGCGCGATCGTCAGCTTGCTGGAGCCATCGAGAGTGGCGACGCCGGAGGCGACACCCTTCTGGCTCGTCGGGATGGCGTCGTCGGCCTTGTCGAGGCTCGTCTGTACCGATCCAGTCAGTTTGACTCTCGTGACGGAGCCGTCCTGCACTGCTGCGCCTGTGACGGCGTCGGTGGCGATCGCTGCCGATGTGACGCTGCCGCCCTGAAGCTGGCTCGCGCCGACTGTGTTGTCCTTGAGTCCACCGGATGCTGTGTGCGTCTGGCTCAGGTAGTCATTGAGAATGTCTCCCCAGACACCCGAGTCTTGCCCTGGCGTTGGCAGCCTTGCCATACATGTAGTTCCCTCACTTACTTAGTATGTCTCCATATAAACACGAAGACGATACGGCAGTCAATAGGTGAACCAACTCTCAGCGTCAGGTAACTTTCGCGCCATGTCCTTGGACGAAGCTCGCGACGTCGTGAAGGCAGCTGAAACTGGCGCAGACAACGCACAACGTGCTGAAGATGAAGCTCGCCGAGCCCATCGTAAGCAGGTCGAAGCCCTGACGCGCGACTTCCTAGACCGAGCCCATGCCCTCGATCTACCGGCGCTCACTGGGTTGTTGCCGAGCGAGGAGCCCGAGTCTGTACAGAAGCGCGGGTTATTTCGCCGCCGAGATGCGAGCCCGCCCGCTTCTCGCGCCCAGTCAATCGCGGTCTGGGAAGTCGGCCAGATCAAGGACAGTGTGTCCGTCGGATTCGGCGAGACCCTCCAGGGCGTCAGCACGTTGTACCTCGCTGAGGACGGCAGGTACTGGTCGGGGGCGCCCCGACATCAGACGCAGCCAGCCGGCCCTAGCGAAGGTGCCGTGCAGCTAGTGAGGCAGCCCACCTCAGACTGGTACGGCGAGACGGTCCCGTCGGTGATGTGGGACTTCCACGGCTTCCCTTCGGAGCTTCGGAAGTTCGTCTTCGAGCCGACGCCTGACTTTGCGTTTGGTATCAACCCAGAGCGCAACCGGTACTACGAGCGACAGGTGCTGACGGGGCTGCAAGTGCTCCTTGCCCGGCACCTGCCGTGACCACCTGAAAGAACGACGAGGAGTTGAGCGAGTGGGAGCGCTGGATGACGCGCTGCGTGACGAGCAGAAGAAGATTGACGAGCGTGAGGCACGCGCTCGTCAGATCAGGGCGGCGGAAGACCAGGCCGAACGCGAACTGGCTGCAGCAGTGTCGGAGTTCCTCAAGCGGGCGGCTTCCACTCACCACATGACGCGGAATCAGAAGGGTGCGTACTTGCTGGTCCGGGGCTACGCCAACAGGGACGACTACCAGACGGAGATAGCGATCGACAGCCAAGGAACGTGGTACGTCGGCGGGACTGCTCGGACGACCCACGAAATGACGCATGCGCCCACCAAAGTTGGTGGCACCGGGCTCGTCAGTCTGCTGGCGCGAGCATTGCTCGAGCCGGTCAAGTAGTTGGTCTGCTAAGCCGACGTCGGAGGACGAAGAATCCGGGATGCGGCAATTCGGTGCCCCTGGCGGGGAAGTGGATGTCCGAGGTCAGGACTTCCCAACCCTGGCCCGCGAGCTCAGCGATCGGGCGACTGAAGTACATCGCGTAGTGCTCCCGCTCAACTTCACCGACCTTGTACGTCTTGTGGAAGATCTGGCTCTCACCGACAGCGGCGGTGGCGTGGACTACCCAGCCATCCTCAATGACCGGCATCACGCTGAGGACGGCGTGTTCCCAGATCTGGTCTGGATAGTTCATGTGCCCTCCGGCATCGGTCCACGGGTCTTGCGGTACCAATCCGCCACGCGGTACCAGTCGTCATCAATAAGGGCGATGAACTCCTCGCTTGCGGCGAGCCAGCGCCCGCACTCCGTGCTTGGCTCCTCGGGCGCGACCGCCTGAAAGGCCGGCGGAGGAACGTCATCGGCGACCTCTGCCATCAGGGCACCTTCAAGCGCGGAGCGGCTGAGTGGATCTTCATGCTCGACGTACTCCCAGCCCCACTCCAGCCACACCCGTCGCATCATGTCCCAGTCGGGGTCAGCTCCAAGAAGCGCGATCAGCTCGGCGAGTTCGCCACTGGGTGTGCGCGCGAGAAGCGACCTGGCCCAGGAGTTGTTGGCCTCTCCGAACGGGAAGTGGTAGACGAGCCGGAACATAGTGTCAGCAGCCCGGGTTTCGGCCTCCGCATCCGCCAGGAGCCACAAGCCCCCTTCGCGCGTCACGAACCGGTCGAGTTCTCCGGTGAACTGCGCGAGGCGGAATGTCAGGTTCGCGCAGCGGTCGGTGAGATTGAGCCAGGTGGCGTCGCTAACCGGCTGCTCACCCTCATCGACCGCGTCCGCCGCGCGGGGCACCTGACCAGCGTCGCGGGTCTCACTCAGGTACTCGATTAGAACGAGGAGGTCGTTTCGTAGCGCCGTCACCGGCGACCAGATGCGCCGGTAGCTGCGGTGCTGCGCCAGCCAATCAACTCGCAGGCGGGACTCGAGGGGTTGGCGTTCGGCTTCGTTGCGGTGGCGGTGACGCAGGCGGTAGGCGGAGTCCATGGCGTAGATCTCGTCAGCCACGGCCTCGATCAGCAGGGGCTCGCGGTCCTTACGCAGGGTCTCAGGCTGGATGAACAGGGCTTCGGCGGCCTCGCGGCGCCGGTCCTTCAGTGGCCGTCCGCGGTAGCCGGGTGCGACACCGAGCAAGACGGCAGTCGGTCCGGAGTTGACGTCGTCGACACGGGCACATGCCTCGCGCACGAGGTTGGCGGCACCGACTGCCAGATCGTTGGATTCGTTCGAGGCTGACTTCGCCGCCACTACGGCAAGCGTCATCAGCGCGGCGGCGCTGCGGCAGCTGTCGACCGTGACGCCTGTGCGAAGCACGCTCGCCAGCTCGGCGGCCAACACCTCCGGGGCTGGTGGCGTCTGCGGGGTGTCGTGGGGAGAGGCCATCGGATTCGCGCCGAAGCTAAGCAGGCGCGGTCAAAGTCCCCCAGTTTCACCCCCGTCTGCCCCCACTCCGCCGGTGGACTCTCTCGTTCGACCAACGAACTGAGAGGAGCCCGGCGTGTTTCCCGCGTCCCACCCCATTCCCTTCCCCGATCTCGACTGCGTCCACTGGCTGGACGTGGGCGAGCCGGAGGAGCCGTTCCCGCCCAGCGAGTCGACGGACAAGACTTCGGCGTCCATCTCCGGCACCGAGGAGGCCTGAGCCATGGCCGGTTCAGACCTCCCGGCCCGCTTCGGACCGCCATCACTCGGGATCTCTCGGGTCGACCGCCAGGTCGGTCGGCAACTTGAGCGAGTCCGCGGTCGCGCGGCGGTCGAGGCCGAGGAACAGCTCTCTCGGGTACGCCTCATCGAGGCAGTCGCTGAGGAGGCAACCCTGGCCACCGGTCACCTCGCACAGGTCGAAGCACTGCTGGTTCAGGCGGCCCCTCACGCACAGGCACGCATTTCCGGCATCGCAGACGCGGCCGCAATCGGGATGGCGAACCTCGTGGTCCGAGCGGGCAGGGAGCGGTGATGCTGGTCGAACTCACCCTCGCCAGCCTCGTTGCGCTCTTCGCTGTCGCTCTCTGGCAACGCCGACGCGGCGCGTCCTCGGTCAGCGAGCAGATCCTCCTCAAGCAGGAGGTACGCCGCCTGCGCAACGAGGCGCTGCTCGCGATGGCTCAGGCGCGTGCTGAAGCCCGCAGCCATACGCCGCTTGGGTTCTCGGACGCCGACATAGACGCAGCGACGAGGACGGATCTCGACACGCAAGAGGGCGAGATCGTCGACGGCGAGATCGTGCTGGAGGACGAGCGATGAGACCACTCCTTGCCCGTGGCATCCGACTTGTCATCGAAGTCCGGCTGCTCCAGCCACGGCCGTCCCCACCACGACCGGCCCGCCAGGCGCGGGAGTGCTGCGCCTCCGAAGCCTGCACCCGAAAGGAGCCGTCATGAGCGGCTGGCTGGACACCCTTATCCGTCTGCAGATGAACGCAATCGGCTTCCTCATCGCCGTCGTGGTGGCACTCGTCGCCATCGCCGAACTCGAAGCCGCCATGCCGTGGCTGGTCGTCCTCATCGTGCTCGGACTCGTCGCGCGAGTTGTGTGGACGCGCACCAGATACTGACGCATGGCGTTGTTCATTTAACTATGGACACCGTCCCACATTACTCACATAGTGGAGTGAGTAACACAGGACGTCGTCCATAACCGGAAGGAGGAACACAAAATGGCAAAGACACGCAAGAACAAGGGGCGGCGCCCCGCACGGAAGCCCGCACCGAGCCTGGAGGGCAACCGGATCAGGGTGCGCACCAAGCGGCTCGACCAGGTGGACGAATCCAAGATTACCTTGGCGTTCTGGCTGCTCAGCAAGCAGCTAATTTCTGATAAGTCGGACGGCCGGTCGCTCACAGAGGACGAGGTCCGTCGCGAGGCGGCCAAGCTCGACGACACAGGTTCGGAGACATCGTCGTGAGCGATCCGTGGCCAGTCCTCCTGACGGGGGCTGCCGCACTCGCGGTGGTCTCGGTCGGTACCTGGGCCGTGGTCGGTGGCGAGGACGAGGGGACGTGCCGCGAGGCACTGTTTCCCGACGACTTCAGCAGCGAGCAGATGGAGGCGCTGCTGCGGCAGATCGCTTCGGGCCGTGGCCGGCCGGTGCAGCTCGTCGTCGATGCTCGCGGGGGGAGCCTTCGCTTCTTCTTGCTGGCATCGCGACCGGCGCTGCATGATCTGAGCGCAGTCCTGTCAGGCATCGCCCCAGGGGTCCGTCTGCAAGAGACGTCGTTGGAGGCGATGCAACCCTTGAGCGTGGCTCGGCTCGGTTGGGCATCGCAGTGGCCGCTGCTTCGCACCGAGCAGCCTGAGGCGCTGGTCGCGGGCCTGCTCGGCTCAATGGCCGACGCCAGCCACCAGGGACATGTCCGGCTGGTGGTGCGGCTGTGGCCGGTTCGTACCCGGCCTGGTGCGCTGAGCCCCAACGCCCGTGACCGCCTTCCCGGCGAGCAGGCGCGTGCCATTCGGATGAAGGCGGCCGGTGCGCTGCTGCGTGTGGAGATCGTAGTCGCCGCCCATGCGGGCTCCGCAGGCCAGGCGGCAGGACTCATCGAGCGCGTCAAGGATTCGCTTCGCGCCGCCACCGGTCCGCGAGGCCGGCTCCGTCACCAGAAGCCGCGACTGCGTACTCCCGAAGCTGCCTTGTCCGCGCCATCCCGGCTTGGTCTGGGTGAACTGCGTAGCCTGCTCTCCCCCGCCGAGCTGGTTGCCCTCACGGGCTGGCCTATCGGGGCACCGCAGATCGTGGGACTGAGCTACGGCGTCGGCCCTCGCCTGGCACCGCCACAGAGCCTCCCCCGGCGCGGCCGGGTCTTCGGGACCTCGAGCTGGCCCGGCAGCGAGGATCGCCCCCTCGCGCAGCCGGTTGTCGGGGGGCTGCAGCACGCCGCGATCATCGGACCGACGGGATCTGGCAAGAGCTCGCTGGTCGCGAACCTCGCGCTCCAGGACATTGAGGCAGGCAGAGGCGTTCTTGTCCTCGACGGCAAAGGGGACTTGGTCGACGACATCCTGGATCGCCTCCCGGATTCGCGCCGCGACGACCTCATAGTCCTCGATCCGGCCCGTGACCAGCCCCAGCCTGGGCTGAGGTTGTTCAGTCGCCACTCCGACCCCGAGCACACCGCCGACGTGGTGCTCGGCACGCTGCAGCCGCTGTTTGCAGACCACTGGGGAGTGAGGACCGAGCACTACCTTCGTCTCGCTCTTGTAACCCTGGCCGCTGCGCCGGGCACCACGGTCATGGACCTGCCTTTGCTGTTCGCCGACGCCCGGTTTCGCTTGCGGGTGCTGCGGCATGTCAGCGACCCGCTGGTGCTCTCTGGCTGGCAGCGATTCGAGGCACTGTCGCCGGCCGACCAGGCGGCCCAGATCGCCCCGGCGCTGACCAAGATCGAACAGCTGCTGGGACGAAAGAGCGTCCGCGTGGTCGTCGGACAGGAGCACCCGAAGCTGCACTTCGGTGAGGTGCTCGCCCGCGGCCGGATAATCCTGGTCAGGCTTCCGCGGGGGCTACTTGGCACGCCGGCCACCCGCTTGCTGGCGGCGCTGACGCTGTGGCAGTTCGTTCAGGCCGTCGAGGCGCGCGCTGCCCTTCCGACCGAGCAGCGCCGTCCGTTCCTGGCCTACCTCGACGAGCTCTCCGCACTGGACTCGTTGCCGCTCCCCATCGACGACCTGCTCGAGCGCGCCCGGGGTCTCGGCGTCGGTCTGACCTTGTCGCCGCAGTCCCTCGATCAGCTGCCGATCCGGATCAGGAAGGCGCTGCTGGCCAACGTCGCCACCCTCGTCGCCTTCCGCCAGCGCTCGAGTGAGGAGGCCACCGCCCTGGCCCGCGAACTGCCTGGCGTCAGCAGCGTGCAGCTCCAGCACCTCGACCCCTTCGAAGTCGCGATTCGCCTCGGGCTGTCCCACGGCGTGACCTCGCCCGTCATGACCGCTCGCACCACACCGCTCTCGGAGAGCAACGGCACCGCCGAGTCGCTTCGCCAGCACGCTGCCAGCCGCTGGGGCACGTCTATCGGAGACGTCGATGCGGCCTTTGCCGAGCGGCACGGCATCACTACCAACGCCGCCGCTGCGCAGGAGCCCGACACCGCCACTGAAGGCGTCGGTCGACGTCGGAGGACGTCATGACGCCTCTGGCCAAGGGTGCGCCGGTCGGACCAGGCAACGACGCGCCGAACCCCAGCGATCTCGGCGCTTCTCGGCCAAGGTCGCCACTGACTGACTCCTCCCCCTCCTCGTCACCCCTGGTGCCAGGAGGCCACTCGTGACCGGCCTCACGCGCCAGGCCCGCCTGGAACGTCTCGCGGACCAGATCTCATCCCGCGACCTGGCCATCGTCAGCGATGTCGTGCGCCTGCGGTACTTGAGTGCCGGGCAAATCGAGCGGCTGCACTTCACCGCTATCGAACAGCCGCTGACCCGGCGGAGACGAACCAATAGGAGTCTCAACCGGTTGCGAGAACACGGCCTGCTCGTCCGCCTGGAGCGCCGCGTCGGAGGCGTCAAGGCGGGCAGCAGCGGCTTCGTCTTCGGCCCGACCGGAGAAGCCAAGGCACTTGTCGCCCTGCGTGACGGTCAGGGGCTCACCCGGCCTCGAACCTTGCACGAGCCGGGGCAGACCTTTGTCGACCATGGCCTGGCCTGCTCGGAGGTCTACGTCCACCTCCGCGAAGCCGAACAGACCGGGAAGATCGAGCTGTTGGAGCACCACGGCGAACCCGCCGCCTGGCGGCAGTACCCCGGCTCGTTCGGTGGCCTCCTCAGCCTGCGCCCCGACGCGTTCGTCGCCCTTGGTGTCGGCGAGTACGAGCACCGGGCGTTCATCGAGGTGGACTGTGGCACTGAAGGATCGACAGCGCTTCGGCGCAAGCTCGGCACCTACGTCGAGTACTACCGGTCCGGTCGCGAACAAGCCGAGCACAGTGTCTTCCCCCAGGTCATCTGGCTCTGCAGCGATCAACGTCGCGTGGCGGTGCTGCAGGCACTCGTCGCCGAGCTTCCAGGCGACGTGCAACCGCTGTTTCTGGTCGGGCTGCAGACCGAGCTGCTCTACCTGGTGCGGGGCGATGGGAGGTCGGCATGAGCGGCCCGACGTGGCTGCGGTCAACCCGCCCACCGCTCTTCGGCGACCTGCACAACTGGGCGCTCATCCAGGCCGACGCGCTGGCCTTCTTGCAGGTCATCCCGAACGACAGCGTGGATGCGGTCATCACGGACCCGCCGTATGGCATCGCCTTCAAGGGCGAGTCCTGGGATGGCGACCTGCTCGCCGACGCCGACGGTTTCCAGGCCTTCTCCACCACCTGGGCGCGCGAGGTCCGTCGTGTGCTGCGCCCCGGGGGCTACCTCGCGTCGTTCGGTGCGACGAAGACCACGCACCGCCTTGTTGCGGGCGTCGAGGACGCCGGGCTTGAGATCCGGGACCAGCTTTTGTGGCTTTACTCGACTGGAGTTCCGAAGGGCAGAAGGATGCCGGGCGGCGTGAGTAGCGCGCTCCGGCCCGCCTATGAGCCCATCCTGCTCGCCCGTAAACCACTCCCACGGGGCCGCACACTTACGCGGCATGTTGAGGAAACCGGACTCGGCGCGCTCGACATCGACGGGACGTCTGCCAACCCTCCCGACCGCTCCTGGCCGACCAACGTCCTACTGGCGCACGAGGAGCGCTGCGCCGAGGCCTGCGGCCCGCGCTGCACAGTGCGGCTTATCGACGAGATTGCGAAGAGCGAGCGTCGAGGCGCCCGACCGGTCTCACGGCTGTTCTACAGCACCAAGGCCACGCCGACCGAGCGCGAAGCGGGCTGCGAAGCACTCCCGAAGATCACATCAGAGATCTTCTCCTCCAAGACCGGAGGGAGAGCCAGAGCAAATGTCCACCCGACCGTCAAGCCGCTGGACCTCTGCAGGTGGATCACGAGGCTGGTTGCCCCGCCGGGCGGCTCCCTAGTGCTCGATCCGTTCACCGGCAGCGGCAGCATCGGCTGCGCCGCAGTGCTTGAAGGGCGGCAGTTCATCGGTATCGAGCGCGACCACCGCTATGTGCCCATAGCCAGAGCGCGCCTGACGCATTGGACCCGACAAGCCGCCAGAAGCTCGGAGCCGCGATGAAGACTCCGAGCCCCACCGGGGCGGATGGCCCCACGGTGCGACCGAGATCGATCGGTCGTGCCGTCACCGCCATCCACCACCAAAGGAGATGCTCACCCATGAGCACCACCAAGGCAGAGCAGATTCGCCAGCGCATCGACGCACTGGTCGAGCACGGCACCAAGAAGGCCGAGGCCTTCCGCCAGCTCGCCACCGAGTTCGACCAGCCGGTCGACTCGATCCGTGGCAGCTACTACAGCGCCAAGCGCGCCGCAGAAGGACGCACCACCCCGACCGGCACCCGCCGCCGGGGCAAGAAGGCGACCACCACCGAGGACGCCGTCGAGGCGGCCGTCAACGCCATGCGCCAGTCCATCGAGGCAGTCGAGCACGAGCTCGAGCTAGCGAAGACGAAGGCCGAGGACGCCCAGGCCCACTACGACGGCCTGCAGGAATCCGCTCGCGAGCGGATCGCCGCCATCGAGGCCAAGATCGCCGCGCTCGGCGACAGCGACGACGACAAGGAGGCGAGCGCCTGAGCGCACCACCGTGCTCCCTGTGCGGTGACCACCCACCCGGTACCCGAGGTCGAGCAACGCTCCCTCGGGTACCGCGCACCCCCACCCTTCGAGCCCGACGGACTCACTGTATTTATACGGTCACTCAGTTGTAAAATCTACTATGGACTATGTCAGAAAGTGAGCGCATACTAAAAGTGAGAATCAACCAACGCCTCACATCGAAAGGAGGACCCACCTCATGACACCAACCCAAGCCAACACCCTCGGACAGGTCTTTAAGACCGCGCGCACTGGGCGCGGACTCTCGGTCATACGTCTGGCCGAACGGCTCGCTGTCAACGAGTCCTGGCTCATACGCCTGGAAGGCGGCCGATACACCACACCGAACCCCGCCATGGTCGCCCGGCTGGCCGAGCACCTTGAGATCGACCCAGCCAGCATCGACCAGATCACTGGCGGCCTGCTCGCCGACTCCCTGCCCAGCGTCCGCACCTACTTCCGCAGCCACGACGGCCTATCCGACGAAGCCCTCGACGAGATCGAGCACGCCCTCAAGGAGATCCGCACCAAGTACGGCGCACCCGACCAACCCGGCAGCGCGGGACCGGCTGAGCAGATTGGCGGTCGGCCATGACGACCGCTGCAATCCCCACGCCCCACAACGCCGACGAGTCCACCATGGCCCTGCTGGGTCTTCGACGCCCCGCACCGCTCCCGGCAACAGAACCGGAGACCAGCGCCTCCGGGCTCCTCGAACGCGTCCGCGCCCTCGTCCCGCGCCGGGCACTGACTGACGGTCAAGCCCGCACTCTGGCCGAACGCCAAGCCGCCGCGCTCCGGCGAGCGCTCAAGCTCACCGACACCCCGAAACTGCCGACCGGCGCACTGCACGACCTGCCATTTCTGCACGTCACTTACCGGGCCAAGTTCCCGACCAGCGGCATGGCCACTCGCACGGGCCTCGGCTGGGTGATCGTCATCCGCAGCGATGAGCCGCAGGTCCGCCAGCGCTTCAGCCTGGCGCACGAACTCAAGCACCTCCTCGACGACCCGTTCATGCGACTGCAGACAACGGCTCTCACTGACGGCCTGTACCCCGACACAGCCCTGGCCACCAGACACGAACGCACCGAACGGATCTGCGACGCCTTCGCCGCCGCACTGCTCATGCCGAGAGCCCTCATCCGCCGGGACTGGGTCGACGGACACCAGGCCATCCCTGGCCTGGCCAGCCGCTACGGCGTGTCCCGCCCCGCAATGGAGATCCGCCTTCGGCAACTCGGACTGATCTCACCGACACCACGGTGTGCTGTCCCAAACGAAAGTCAGGACCAATGACGCAAGCCCAGGACGAGCTCCGCAAAGCGTTCATCTACCTCCGCGTCTCCTCGGATAAGCAAGTCAAGAAGGACTACGACCCGGAGGGGCTGAGCCTTCCAGCGCAACGCGAAGCGTGTACGGCCAAGGCCGCCTCCCTCGGTGCCAAGGTCGTGCAGGAGTACGTCGAACCAGGCGTCTCCGGCGGCTCACTCCGGAAGCGGAAGAGCTTCCTCGCGATGCTCGAAGCCATCCGCGAACAAGGCGACGTCGACTTCGTGATCGTCTGGAGCGTCAGCCGCTGGGCTCGCGACCAAGAGGATCACTGGACGAGCCGTGGTCTCATTCGACGACATGGTGCCCGCCTGATCTCCGTAAAGGAGCAGATCGGCGGCGAGTCATCGAGCGAGATCATGGTCGAAGGCGTCCTCGCGGCCGTCGCCGCTGGTCGGCGCATCGAGATCGCCGAAGACGTCAAGCGCGGCATGCTCCGCAAGGCCCAGGTCGGTGGTACCCCCTACCGCGCGCCACTTGGCTACGTCAACACCAGCCAGATCATCGACGGTCACGAGGTTCGAGACATCGCTCTTGACCCCGACCGAGCTGAACTGATCCGGGACTGCTTTCGCCTGTACGCCACCGGCGAGTACTCCCTCACGGAACTTGCCGCCCTCATGGAGGCACGGGGGCTTCGCACTCGGGCCACCAAGAGCGCGCCGGCCAAACCCCTGCCGCCCAACCGGTTCTCAGCAATCCTCCGAAACGACTACTACCTCGGCCTCGTGACGGTCGAGGGCAAGACGTACCCCGGCCGCCACGAACCCCTCATCGACGAAGAGACGTTCCAGATCGTCCAGCAGCTACTCGCCAGCCGCCGGCAAAACGGAGCCAGAGCCTGGAAGCACCACCACTACCTCGCTGGCAGCCTGTTCTGCGGCGAGTGCGGCGGACGGCTCCTCTACAGCCGCAACCGCAGCGGGAACGGTGCCGTCCACGAGTACTTCGTCTGCATCAACAAGCAATGGGGCGAGTGCCGGCAGCCGTACCATCGGCTCGACCACCTCGAGGCCAAGATCGACCGGCACTACGCGACTATCCAGCTCGCGGCCGCCGATCGAGACATGATCCGGCGAACCGTCACGTCCAAGTTGGAGGAGATCTCGGGCGCGAATTCGGACGAGGTCACCTCTGCCGAGCAAACCCTCCGAGGTCTCAAGCAGCAGGAGGCGAAGCTCTTCGACGCGTTTCTCAACGACAGCATCTCCAGCGACCTGCACGACGAGCACCAGCAACGCATCCGGCGAGAACGTGTGGCTGCCGAGACGATCACGAAGCGCCTGAGCGCCGACTTCGACACCGCGCGCTCCAATCTCGAACTCGCCCTCACGCTCACAGGGAATGTCCAACATGCGTACCGCCAGGCGGGAGAGACGCTTCGGAGCCTTCTCAACCGCAGCATCTTCATCGCCATCTACGTCGACCAAGAACCCGAAGTCGTCGACCGAGAACTCCGCGAGCCCTTTGACGAGCTGATCGCCCTCGCTGAGGACGAGCAGTCCCGAAAGGCCGCCAGCGCAGACCTAGCCGCCGTCCTGGACCCCGACGGGACCGCCTGGAAGCCCGCTTCAAGCCGGTTCTCGCCCTGCGCAGGCCGCCAGCGCCGGGGCCTAACGGGGGCCAAGACGCAGAAGAACCCCCGCCAGCTTTCTGCTGACGGAGGTTCCAAAGTCGAAGTTATGGTACCCCCAGGGAGAATCGAACTCCCGCTACCAGCGTGAAAGGCTGGCGTGCTAACCGCTACACCATGGGGGCGAGACGGATCAGGCCGTCAGTCTAGATGCAAGTAGGCCGCCTGGGACTCGAACCCAGATCCCTCGGATTAACCTGCCGCACCGGCTTTCACCGGCCTCCGCGATCATCGCCGCGGCGTTGCGGTCTGGACCATCTCTTCACCCTCGGCTCGACGTTAGGGTGGGCGGCGTATGGCCTCTGAGGGCTCGCCGTTTCCGGATTGCCTGCTGATTGCCCAATCCTGAGGATTGTCACCGCGATGGGTACCTCAGGCTCTCAGGGGGTCCCAGCACACAGCCGCCGACTGACCAGTGGTTTCCCTGCTGGCGCTCCTATGTGTGTTGAAGTCCGGTGCTCTACCGATTGAGCTAACGACCCTTGCGGGGCTCAGTATGGCGCGTGTCGGTGTCGCGTCGGCGTTTGACACGGACACCCGTCGCGTCAAACCCAGGAGACCTGGAGCCGTTTGTCGTGTACCTCTACTTCGATGCCCCCCGTATCGGTCCTGTTCCCTGGACAGGGCAGCCATGCCGACGGCATGGAGGAGCCCTGGATCGACGCACCGCGCCTGCAGGCCGGCCTTGCCCTGCTCGATTACGACCCGTTCTCCCGCCTCGACGAGGGGACGCGCTATCAGCAGCCGGCGATCTTCCTGTGCTCGGTCGCGGCGTGGGACGCGCGCGTGGACGACCCCGACGCCGCCGCACCCGCCGCGGGCGCGGGCCATTCGCTCGGTGAGTACGCCGCGCTCGTCGCCGCGGGCGCGCTGAGCTTCGAGGACGCGCTGCGGCTCGTCGACGCGCGCGCCGCCGCGATGGACCGGGCCAACGAGCTCGTGCCCGGCGGGATGGTCGCGCTGCTCGGGGGCGACATCGACGTCGCCCGCGGCCTGGCGCGCCGCACCGGCCTGTACGTGGCAAACGACAACGCCCCCGGCCAGGTCGTGCTCTCCGGCCGCGAGGAGGGCATCGAGCAGGCGCTGGAGCTGGGCCGCGAGTTCGACGTGCGCACCCGCCGTCTGCCGGTCAGCGCCGCGTTCCACACGCCGCTCATGGCGCCCGCCGCCGACGAGCTGGGCGCCGCCCTGGCCGACGTCGAGATCACGGAGACCACGTTCCCGGTGTTCAGCAATGGCACCGCCGAGCCATTCAGTGACATCCGCGGCGAACTCGTCGCGAACCTCCTGGCCCCCGTGCGCTTCCGCGAGACGCTCCTCGCCATGGCCGACACCGGCATCGAGGCGTTCGAGGAGGTCGGCCCCGGACGGGTGCTCGCCGGTCTCGTCCGCCGGACGGTGACGGTGGCCGCGTGAAGGCGGGCGTCGTCGGCATCGGCCGCGCGCTCCCGGACAAGGTCGTCACGAACGCGGACTTCGAGGCCCGCGGCCTGGAGACCACCGACGACTGGATCGTCCGCCGCACCGGCATCCGGGAGCGCTACCACCTCGATCCCGACGATCCCGCGGGCGCGCTCGCGACCGAGGCGGCGCGCGAGGCGATCGAGGACGCGGGAATCGACGCGTCGGTGCTCGACCTCGTCGTGGTCACGACGATCACGCCGGACTTCATCACCCCCGGGCTCGCCCCGCGGGTGGCCGACGACCTGGGCGCGGGCATCACGGGCGCGGTCGATCTCAACGGCGCCTGCGCCGGGTTCATCTACGCGCTGGACTACGCCGCCGCGCTCATCGAGGCCTCGCGCGCGGAGACGGTGCTCGTCGTGAGCTGCGACATCCTCAGCCGGATCACCGACTTCGAGGACCGCTCGACCGCCGTCCTGTTCGGCGACGGCGCGGGCGCCGCGGTCCTCACCGGCGGCGACTTCGCCACGGGCGTGACCCGCGCGTCGCTGGGCAGCGAGTACCGCGCCGACGAGCTGTACGCCCCGCTGGGCGGCTGCCTGACGATGAACGGCCGCAGCGTCTACACCAACGCGGTCGACCGCATGGCAGAAGCGACGCGTGAGGTGCTCGAGCGCGAGGGACTGACGGTCGACGACCTCGACCTGTTCGTCGCCCACCAGGCGAACGCCCGGATCCTCACGGCGACCGCGTCGCAGCTCGGGTTGCCCGACGACAAGCTCGTGATGAACGTCGACCGCGTGGCGAACACGTCGTCGGCGTCGATCCCGCTGGCGCTGCGTGACGCCGAGACCGAGGGACGGCTGCTGCCCGGCATGAAGATCGGCCTGGCCGCGTTCGGCGCCGGCTACGTGTGGGGCGCCACGGTGATCGGGTGGAAAGAGGACCGGCTGTGACGACCTTGGCCGAACAGCAGGAAGGCGGCGTGGCCGTCGTCACCGGCGGGACCCGCGGCATCGGCGCGGCGATCTCCGACGCCCTGCGCGCCGACGGGTGGACCGTCGTCGCCATCGGGCGGACGAGCGGCGACGTGCAGGCGGACATCGGCAAGCCCGAGGACGTCGCGCGCGCGGTCGAGGAGATCCACGAGCGGTTCGGCAAGGTCTTCGTCCTCGTCAACAACGCCGGGATCACCCGCGACGGCCTGGCGCTGCGCATGAGCGACAGCGACTGGGGCGACGTCGTCGACACCAACCTGTCGGGCGCGTTCGGCTTCACCCGCGGCGTCATGGGCGACATGCTGCGCAACCGCTGGGGGCGCATCGTGAACGTGTCGAGCATCGTCGCCACGCGGGCGCAGGCCGGGCAGGCCAACTACATTGCCTCGAAGGCCGGGCTGCTCGGGCTGACGGGCGCGCTGGCCAAGGAGATCGGCAAGCGCGGCGTGACGGTCAACGCGATCACGCCGGGCTTCATCGAGACCGACATGACGGCGGAGCTCGATACCGACAAGCTCGTCGAGTTCATCCCGGCGGGCCGCGTCGGGACCCCGCAGGAGGTCGCCGCCGCCGTGCGGTTCCTCTGCTCGGCCGAGGCCGGCTACATCAACGGCGCCACGCTCTCCGTCGACGGAGGCATGGGCGCATGACCACTTCAACCAACCAGGGAGTACACACATGGCGGATCTGACCGAAGACGGCGTGCTGCAGCGCGTCCGCGACGAACTCGAAGCGATCAAGGTGCCCGGCGCCGAGAACGCCGAGATGGACACCACGTGGGAGGAACTCGACGTTGACTCCCTCGACCTCGTGGAGCTCATCAAGGCGCTCGAGGACGAGTACCACATCACCATCAGCGACGATGAGCTCAAGCCGGTCGAGACGGTCGGCGACGCGGTCAAGCTGACGCTCAAGCTCGCGGGGACGACGGCGTAATCATGCGCGACGTCGTCGTCACCGGGCGCGGGGTCGTCTCGCCCGTCGGCAATGAGCCCGATGCGTTCTTCGACGCCCTGGCCGCGGGCCAGTCGGGCATCGTGCCGACCGATGACGACGGCGCCGCCGCCGAAGCGCCGGCCTCCGGGTTCGATCCGGAGACCTGGCAGACACCACGGGACGTCCGCAAGACGGACCGCTACGGCCAGTTCGCCATCTCCGCCGGCCTGCAGGCCTGGCAGGAGGCGGGCCTGGCCGACGCCGGAGTCGAGCCCGAGCGCGTCGGGATCATCTTCGGCACCGGCATCGGCGGGATGACCACCATCGAGAGCACCTACGGGGACTTCTTCGAGGGTGGCCCGCGCGAGGTCTCGCCGCACTTCATCACGATGATGATGAGCAACGCGGCCGCAGGCCTGCTGGCGATCCAGCTGGGCGTGTACGGGCCGTCGTGGTCGGTGTCGTCGGCCTGCGCGACGGGTGCGCACGCCATCGGCGACGCGCTGCGGATGATCCAGTTCGGCGACGCGGACGTCGCGGTCGCGGGCTCGTCGGAGGCGACGCTGTGCGGGCTGCCCGACGCGGCGTTCGGCCGGATGGGCGCGCTGTCGAAGGAGGGCGTGTCGCGGCCGTTCGACGAGCGCCGGGACGGGTTCGTCATGGGCGAGGGCGCGGGTGCCCTCATCCTCGAGGCCGAGGAGCACGCGGTCGCGCGGGGCGCTGAGATCCTGGGCCGCGTGGTCGGCTTCGGGGCGTCCAGCGACGCGTTCCACATGGCCCAGCCCGACAAGACGGGCCGGGGCGCGGCGGCGGCGATGCGCAACGCCCTGCGCTCGGCGGGGGCGTCCCCCACCGACGTGGCGTACATCAACGCCCACGGCACGTCGACGCCGTTCAACGACGCGATCGAGTCCCGTGCCATCGTCGAGGTGTTCAACGGCCACGGGCCCGCGGTCTCGTCGACCAAGGGCCAGATCGGGCACCTGCTCGGCGCGGCCGGCGCCGTGGAGGCCGTGGCGACGATCACCGCCCTGCAGCGCGGGGTCCTGCCGCCCACCGGTGGGCTCGAGCAGCCCGATCCGGCGTGCGAGATCGACCATGTGCTGGAGGCCCGCGAGGTCCCGGGCGCGAAGCTCGCGCTGTCGAATTCGTTCGGGTTCGGCGGGCAGAACGCGTCGCTGGCGTTCGCCGCGAAGTAACGGAAGGGGATCCATGCGATCCCCTTCCGGCCGCGCACCTGCGACACTCCGCGGATTGTGAGTGTTCCCGCTGAGCAGTTGGCGCCGCGGAACCCGACCGAGGACGCCATCCTCGCCGCCGCGCGCGCCGCCGTCGAAGAGGAGCCGTTCGAGCGGCTGACCATCGACGGCATCGCCCGCCGTGCCTTCGTCAGCCGCACCGCGGTCTACTTCTACTTCCCGAACAAGCGGGCGGTCGTCGACCGCCTGATCCAGCTGGCGTTCGGTGAGCTCTACGAGGGCGCGTCGGTGTACTTCGACGGCGACGGCGAGCCGCGGATGCAGCTGCGCCTGGCGCTGTCGCGGATGGTCTCCGCGGTCAACCGCAACGACAAGGTGCTGCTGCTGGCCTTCCAGCTCTCGGGCCGCGAGGACCGGCTGCCGCCCGAGTGGGAGCCGCATCTGCGGCGCCTGATCGTGGGCGCCGAGCGGCGGCTGCGGCGCGACCAGGAGCGCGGAATCGCGCCGTCGGACATCTCGCCGCGGACGAGCGCCCTGGCGCTGTGCGCGATGGTGGAGCGGCACATCTCGATCGAGGTCCAGCGCGGGAAGACGGGCACGGATCTGGACGATGCGATCCGGACGCTGGCCGAGCTGTGGTGGCGGGCGGCGTACTCGTGGCCGGACGGGCGTCCGGACGCGGGCTGAGCCGGTTGGCGGTGCAGGTCGACGTTGCGGGGGATCTCGCGACGGTGCGGATGGGGTCCGGGCCGGTGGCGCGTTGGCATGACCTCGCGCCGTTTGACATTCCGGGTGTCCGGCTGGGCGTCGACGTGAAGGGCCGGCTGCTTGTCTTGGAGGCGCCACCAGCACAGCTCCATCCCGACGTGCTCGATGGGAGCGCGCCGGGCGACTTCACCCTGTCCGACAACATGGGCTACCTCTACCTCGCGAAGCGGGTGCGCTCGGTGCGGTCGGTGGAGGTCGATGTCGAGGACATCGGCGACTTCATCGTCGACGTCGACCGCGAGGGCCGTGTGGTCGGCATCGAGTTCTACGAGGCGGACGGCGCGCCACCTGGGTGGACCAGGGCACGCTGAGATCGAGCGTCGAAATATGGTGGCGCCAGCCACCACATTCCGACGCTCGGCGCCGCGAGCCGCCACATTTTGACGTTTGGCGTCGGTCAGTCGGCGACCGGCGGGGACGTCGGCGCGCCCATCGCGTGGTAGCCGCCGTCGACGTGGAGGATCTCGCCGGTCACGCCGCGGGAGTACCGGCTGAGCAGGAACAGCGCCGCGTCGGCGACGGGTGACGCGTCGGCGAGGTCCCAGGCCATCGGGGCCTGCTCGCCCCACAGGCCGGCGATCTGGTCGAACCCGCCGATGCCCTTCGCCGCGATCGTCCGCAGCGGGCCCGCCGCGATGAGGTTCGAGCGCACGCCGTACGGACCGAGGTCACGGGCCAGGTAGCGGTTGACCGACTCCAGCGCCGCCTTCGCCACGCCCATCCAGTCGTAGACCGGCCACGCGACCGTCGCGTCGAAGTCCAGGCCGACAACGCTGCCGCCGTCGGGCGCCTCGCGCAGCAGCGGCAGCAGGCCGACGGCGAGCGACTTCATCGAGTACGCGCTCGTGCGGAACGCCAGCTCGGCGGACTCGACGGGCGTGTTGAGGAAGTTGCCGCCCAGCGCGTCCTCGGGCGCGAAGGCGATGGCGTGCAGCAGGCCGTCGAGCCGGCCCCAGCGCGTCGTCAGCTCGGCGGCGAGCGCCTCGATGTGCCCGGGCTCGTTGACGTCGAGCTCAAGCACGTCGGGGGTCGTGGGCAGGCGCTTGGCCACGCGCTGCGTGAGGCGCATCGGGCGGCCGAAGCTCGTCAGGACGATCTCGGCGCCGGCCTCCTGCGCCGCCTGCGCGACGGCGAAGGCGATCGAGTCGTCCGTGAGGACGCCGGTGATGAGCAGCTTGCGGTCCGTGAGATCCATGTCGGCTCAAGATTCTCCATCACCCGTCGAGAGAACGGCTCCCCGGGGTCAGGGATCCCCGGAACCGTCCGATAGCTCCACTCGCATGAGCAGGCGATCTGAACACGAACCCCACGTCGGAGGCGGACCCGATCCCGCCTGGCTGCTGTCGTTTACCGCCGACGTGCGGCGGATGTACGGCGCGGCGCCTAGGAGGCGCGACGGCGGCTCTGGCGCTCGAGCGCCTTCAGCAGGACGTCGACCGACCGCTCGAGCTGGGCGATGGTCGCGTCATCCACACGGGCCACACCCGTCTCACGGTTGACCCACGCGTTGATCTCGCGGTGAGAGCGCCCGTCCATCCGGGCGAGTGAGCCGACGAGGTCCTTGCGTTTGTCGCGCAGCAGCCCGCGGCGCTGCCAGGCCGGCATCTCCGGCTCCGGCTCAGGCTCAGCGGCGACCGCGGTCGCGGCAACAGGCACCGGAACGGGGACGGGAGGCGGTTTCGGCGGGGGCGGACCGCCGCCGAACAGCGCCATCTGCGGGCTGACCTCGGCGTGGACCGGGACGAACGGGATCTCCTCGGTGCGCTCGGTCTCGCGCCGGGTGGGCGGCTCGTCGAACAGGTCGAGGTCCTCGTCGTCGCCGACCGGGCGCAGGACGTGGCGCAGCTCGGTCTCGACGTCGCTGGCGTGCGCGCGCAGCGCGCCCTCACCCGGGAGATAGAGCCAGCTGGCCTCGCCGTGCGGGCGTCCCGGGATCGTGCGCACGAAGCGGCCGACGACCTGGCGGAAGATGAGCGGCGTCTTGGCCGCCGACGCATAGACGCCCACGCGCAGGCGCGGGATGTCGACGCCCTCGGAGACCATGTTCACGGCCACGATCCACGGGTCCTTCGCGCGGGTGAAGGCGGCGAGCTTGTCGTGGGACTTCTGGTCGTCGTGCAGCACGACGACGGGCGAGCGGCCCGTGATCTCGTGCAGCACCTTGGCGACCCGGCGGGCGTGGCTGCCGTCGGAGGCGATGACGAGGCCGCCGGCGTCCTTGTGGTCGCCGCCGCGCAGGCTCGTGAGCCGCTCGTGCGCGGTGCGCAGGATGCGCGGCAGGCCGTCGGCGAGCTCGGTGGAGATCGCCGTGCGGTAGCGCCGGCTCGCCTCGCGGCCCGTCAGCACGTCGCTGAAGGACGCCTCGATCGTGTCGTCGCCGGACTGCCAGCTCAGCGTGCCGTCGAACGGGATGAACGTCACCGGGCGGCAGATGCCGTCTCGCACCGCGTCGGCGTACGTGTACGAGACGTCCGGCTGGGCGACGCCGTCCTCGTAGCGCACGCCCGGAATCGCCGACTGGTCCGACCGGAACGGCGTGCCCGAGAGCAGCAGCCAGCGCCGGGTCGCGCCGAACGCGCGGGAGAACCCGGCGCCCCAGGCGAGGTCGTCGCCCAGGTGGTGCGCCTCGTCGGCGATGACCAGCGTGCCCGGCGTGCACTGCTTCTCCCACCGCGCCGACGACGCGGCCGCGCGCGCGTACGTGACCGACACGCCGTGAAAGTCCTTGGGCGGCGAGAGCTCCTCCGCGTCGGGCTGGAGGTGCAGGCCCTGGGCGGCGGCCGCTTCGGCCCACTGGCGGGTCAGCGGGGTGGTCGGGCAGACGACGACGACGCGGCGGATGACCTTCGCGTCGAGCAGCTCCCGGGCGAAGACGAGCGACGGGCGCGTCTTGCCGGCGCCCGGGGCAGCGGAGATCAGAAAGGGACCTGCGTCCCAGACGCGCAGCTGCGAGAGCGCGCGTTCCTGCCAGCCGCGAAGTGTGCTCAAGCGAGACGGATGGCGGCGGCGGACAGCGACATGCGGCGACCAGTTTGCGCGATCACGCGGACGGATGCGGCGCCCTGTCCCAAACCCCCGCAAGATGCGGACGACTGGCATGCTTTCCGCCGTGCCACGTCCGCGTCCACCCGCCGTCGCCGCCTTCCTGGTCGTCGCCGCCGGGGTCTTCGTCGTGGCGTTCGAGGGCGGCGCGTACGACCTCGTGACCCGTCATCAGGGCGGTGTGCTCGTGTGGTGGCTGCTCGCCCTCGCCGTGTTCGCCGGACTGCTGCCGCGCACCCTCCCCGGGCGCGCGGGCACCCTCGCGGTCGGCGCGCTCGCCGCGATGGCGGTGTGGTCGGCGATCGGCCTGGCCTGGACGTCGAGCGACGAGCGGACGTCCGTCGAGATGGCGCGCGTGCTCGTCCACCTCGGCGTCCTGATCCTGGCCGCCATCGCACTCGGGCCGTCCTCATGGCGCGCCGCGATCGCGGGCGCCGCCGCGGGTGCGGCGGCCGTCTGCGCCCTGGCCGTCCTCTCCCGGCTGGACCCCGGCACGTTCGGCGCCGATGCCGCGGCCGACGCGTTCGGCATCAACCGCCTGAGCCGGCCCATCGGATACTGGAACGCGCTCGGTGCCTGGGCGGGGATGACGGCGGCGCTGGGGCTCGGCCTCGGGGCCCACGCGCGCCATCCGGTCGCCCGGGCCGCCGCCACGGCGATCGTCCCTCTCGCGGCCACGACCGCGTACCTCACGTACTCCCGCGCGTCGGTCGGCGGCACGGTCCTCGGCGTCCTCGTCCTGCTCGTCGCCAGTCGCAACCGCTGGACGCTCGCGCTGCACACCGCCGCCGCGGCCGCGGGCGCCGCACTCGTCATCCTCACGATCCGCGACCACCCCGAGATCGCGCAGGCCACCGGGACGGCGGGCGCGAGCAGCGTCGGCCTGACGCTCGTCGGCGCCATGGCCGGCGCGGGCGTCGTCGCCGCCGTCTCCGGGTTGGCGGGCGGCGACCGCGTGCGCCTGCCGCGCACCGCCGGGCGCGTGGCGGGGATCGCCACCGCGGTGGTGCTCGTCGTCGCGACCGCCGGCGCGATCGCGGCGAACACCGACCGGATCGAGGACAGCCTCGAGAGCGCCCCGCTCACCGCGGAGGCGGGCGTGGTCGACGACCCCGCGGCGCGCCTGACGAACCTCAGCGGCACCAGGCCGAAGATCTGGGAGGTCGCCGGCGACGGCTTCAGGGCGGACCCGTGGACGGGCTCGGGCCCCGGCACGTTCGAGTTCGTCTGGAGCCAGAGCGACGACGCCGCGGAGTTCATCCGTGACGGGCACTCGCTCTATCTGGAGACCCTGAGTGAACAGGGGATCCCCGGCTTCCTGCTGCTCCTCGGCTTCGTCGGGGGGATCGCCTGGGCGGCCGTCGGCGCGCTGCGGGCCTTCCCCGACGGGCCCGAGCGCGGAGCCGCCGCCGCCGCGGCCGCCGCCCTCGCCGCGTTCCTCTTCGGCGCGGGGGTCGACTGGCTGTGGGAGGCGACCGCCGTCACCGTGTTCGCGCTCGTGCTCCTCGGCGCGCTCATCGCGGCCACCGGCCGGTCCGCTCCGCGGATGCGGGTGGCCGTGCGGATCCCGCTCGCGCTCCTCGCGCTCGTCGCGGGCCTGCTCCTGCTGCCGGGGCTCGTCGGGCTCAGCGAGGTGCGCCGCAGTCAGGACGCCGCCCAGGAGGGTGATCGTGCCGCCGCGCTGGATCACGCCACGCGCGCGGTCGAGGCGCAGCCGTGGGCGGCGTCTCCGTACGTTCAGCGCGCGCTGGTCCTCGAGGGCCAGGGACGGCTGAAGGCCGCCGCGGTCGACCTGCGCCGCGCCGTCGAACACGAACCCGAGAACTGGCGCCAGTACCTGCTCCTGGCCCGCGTCGAAGCCGAGCGCGGCCGGCTGCAGCCCGCGCTGAACGCCTACGGCCAGGCGCAGCGGCTGCGCCCGTCGAGCACGTTCGTGGGAGGCCAGGAGTGAGCGCGCTGTCATCCTGGGACGTGGTGGTGCGTACGTTCAAGCGGATGATCCGACGCCTCGTTCCCCTGCTCGTCCTCGCTGCGGCGCTCGGCCCGACGGTCGGGCCCGCGCACGCGCAGCGCTGCGAGGCGCCGCCCGGCACCGCCGCCGTGGACCAGTACTGCGAGATGATCCCCGAGGAGCGCGGCACCACCCCGAGCGCGCGGTACGCCGAATCCGGGACGCCGGGCAGCGCGCCAGAGACCCCGCTCGGCCGGCGGCTCGCCGCGCAGGGCTTCAGCGGCGTCGCGCTCGCGACGTTCGTGGAGCGCACCCGGCCCGAGGGCGCGGTGCGCGGCGAGACCGCCGAGGAGAGCGCCAGCTTTGAGGCTCCGCCCGACGGTCCGGTCGCGGCGGTCCGCTCGTCCGTGGCCGCCGGGCCGGTGACCGGGACGGCGTTCCTGCTCGCCCTCCTCGCGATCGCCGTGCTCGTCGCCGGGCTCTGGGCGCTCGACCGCCGGCGCCCCCGCGACGACGGCTGACGGCCGCGGTGCGCGCGTCGATCAGGATCCTCGCCGCGGCGGCGGCCCTCTGCACGCTGAGCGCCGCCCCGGCCCACGCCGCGGCCCCGCTGTCGACCGGCTTTCAGGACGGCGGGCTCGAGACGCTCAACGGCCCCGGCGAGCTCGAAGCGGGCCTGGCCAACGCGCGCCGCGCCGGAGCGACCGTCTGGCGGTTCGGCGTGGTGTGGCGCGACGTCTCCCCCACCAAGCCGCCGTCGACCGCCGTCGCCCGCGACCCGTCGTGGGACGGGTATCGCTGGGACCGCATCGATCGCATCGTCCGCGCCGCGACGATGGCAGGCCTGCGCCCGCTGGGCACCGTCACCGTCGCCCCGGACTGGGCGGAGGGACCGAACCCGCCGCCCGCGTCCCCGTCGATGCGCGACGGCGCGTGGAAGCCGTCGCCGGCCTGGATGCGCGCGTTCGCGACCGCGCTCGCCACCCGCTACTCCGGGAGCCACCCGGATCCGCTCCTACCGGTGTTCCCGCTCCCCCGTGTCCCCGCGTGGGAACCGTGGAACGAGCCGAACCTCAACCTCGAGCTCGCGCCGCAGTGGACGCGCAAGCGCGGTCGCTGGGTCGAGACCGGCCCGGAGCTCTACCGGCAGCTGCACAACGCCTTCTATGCCGGGGCGAAGGCCGCGGACCCCGGCGTCACCGTGATCGCGGGAGCCACGGCGCCCTACGGCGACGCGCCGGGCGGCACCCGGATGGCGCCCGCGCGGTTCTGGCGCGCGCTGCTGTGCGTGCGCGACGGGAAAGCCAGGCGATGCGGGCGGACCGTGCGCCTCGACGCGGTCTCACACCACCCGTACCCGATCGGCCCGCCGCGCCGCCACGCGCGCAACCGCGACGACATCACCATCCCCGACCTCGCGCGCATCACCCGCTGGCTGCGCCCCGCCGTGCGGGCGAAGACGATCCGTCCGGCACGGACGACGATTCCGTTGTGGATCACCGAGTTCTCGTGGGACAGCCGCCCCGACCCCAACGGCCTGACCCTGGACCAGCAGGCGACCTATCTGCAGGGCGCGCTGTACGTCCTCTGGCAGCAGGGCGCCCGGACGATCATCTGGTTCAACCTGCGCGACCAGGCCCCGGACCCGAGCTACGCGGCGACGCTCCAGTCCGGCGTGTTCTTCCGCGGCCAGACGCCGCTGCTGGACGCGCCCAAGCCGTCGTTCACCGCGATCCGCTTCCCGTTCACCGCGTACCGCAGCGCGGGTGTCGCGCGGCTCTGGGGCCGGGCGCCTGCAGCCGGGCCGGTCATCGTCGAGGTCCGGCGCGGCGACGCCTGGGTGCCGGCGGCGACCCTCACCGCCGGGGCGAACCGCGTGTTCACCGGCCGCCTGCGCGCGGGCCCGAATGTCGCGCTGCGCGCCCGGCAGGGGACCGACGCGAGCCTCAGCTGGCGGACGCAGTAGCGCCGCGCCGCGAGGGCGGCGGGCGCCGGCTCGTCAACCGCGCGGACGGCCCGCGCGCGATGGCGTCGCGCATGAGATGGTCGAGCTTCTCCGCGGCCGCGCGCGGGAGCAGGTGCTCGACGACGTTCGCGCGTCCAGTCTCGGCCAGCCGCGCGCGCAGCGCAGGGTCGGCGTGGTACTCCGCGAGGATGCCCGCCAGCGCGATGTCGTCCCCCTCGGGGAACACCCGCCCGCCGCCGGTCAGCTCGATGACCCACGGGATCGCGCCCGACGAGGACCCGATGACCGGCGTGCCGCAGAGCAGCGCCTCGGCGAGCACCTTGCCGAACTGCTCGGCCCACGTCGGCTGCGTGCGTGACGGCAGGACCAGCACGTCCATCTCGGCGTACCAGCGCGGCAGGTCGTCGGGGCGCTGGTTGGGCGGCACGAGCTCCAGCGTTCCCTGGCCGAGGTCCGCCGTCGCGAGGTGGTCGCGCAGCGGGCCGTTGCCGGCGACGAGGAAGCGGAACGGGAAGTCCAGCCGCGCGACCGCCGAGATCAGGTCGCGGATGCCCTTCTGCTCGATGAGCCGGCCCGCGAAGCCGATGGTGAAAACCTTCCCGCCCGCCCCGCCGTCCCGCCGGGGCGGCTGGTCCCACTCGGGGATCGTGTGCGGCACGACGTCCGCCGGCGCCGTCGCCCCCCAGTCGCGGAGCTGGTCGGCGCCGCCCGGCGAGCGGGCGGCGATGAAGTCCAGGCGCGGGATGGTCAGCGCCCGGATGACCTTCGCGGGCCAGGGCAGCGGGCGGTCGAGGTTCTCGTCGCCCTGCACGCCCCACGGGATGCCGTGCCGCCACGCGAGCTGGCCCCACTGCAGCGCCGAGACGGAGAACGCCTCGTGCTCGAGGAAGATGACGTCGGGCCGGTGCGGCTCGCGGATCCAGCGGGTCAGCGGGCTGACGTAGGTGTGCTTCTGGATGTCCCCGGGCTTGACGATCCGCGCGCGGCCGAACCGCCCGGTGAAGCCCTCGAGGCACTGCGGCGTGTAGCCGTCGGGTGTGTAGTCGTCGGCCCAGCGGTTGGGGACGACGATCGAGACATCCCATCCGCGGTCGGCGAGCCGGATGTACACCAGCTGATTGTGGATCACCGTGTTCGGGTGCCCCGTGACCAAGACTCTGGGAGGGCGCACGGTGCGCGTCACGGTAGCTCAGCTCCCGCGGCGGCGTCATCGAGAATGAGCAGCCGCGGGCTGTCGGTCACCGGCATCTCGACGACGAGCCAGCCGTCGCCGGTGCGGCGCACGACGTCGACCGGCACCTCGTCGCCGGTCAGCGGGTCGACCGCACTGGCCTGGACGCGTGACGCGTTCGTCCCGCCGATGGTCAGCTGGTAGCGCTCCTCGGGCAGGTCGAACCGGGCCGGTCCGCCGCCGTCGCCGTACTCGCGCGCGAGGTTCCGGGTCATGACGTAGACGGGCACGACGAACCGGTCATCCGCCGCCTGGAACGGCAGGAACGCCAGGACGTCGCGGTCGTGCAGGTCGGGGTGGGCGGCCGAGCCGTCACCTGTGAACTGGGTGCGCCCGCCGTAGTCGCCGATCGACGCCAGCGTCAGCGCCCGCGCGGTCGTCACCTCGCCGTCGCCGAGCGCCCCGACGAGCCGGCGGACACCGTCCATCACCGGGCCGCCCGTGCGGTCCCCGGGATAGGCGCCCGTCTCGCGCAGCAGCCGCCAGAAGTCACCGCCGATCAGTCCCCACTCGCCGTCCGCCGCCGCGTACAGATCGACCTGCCGGAACCCCTGATGGACGAACGCGACGAAGGTCCGCAGCGCGGCCTTCGCCCGCATCCGTGCGACGTCGTCGTCGGAGAGGTCCAGCCCGAGCGTCTCCTGTGCCCAGCCGGTCTCCAGGCCGATCTCCGTCATCCACAGCTCAGGGACGTTCCCGCCCGGCGTGGCGACGGTGCGCCCGTGCGCGACCGGCGGGTTCACGGTCAGGTCCTCCCAGGGCGACAGGTCGCGCGCGAGGGTCTCGGTCCGGATGCCGGCCAGCCAGAACTCAGGGAAGAACGCGTCGTACGTCGGGACGAACGGGTCGCTCCACGTGCCGTCGGCCTCCGAGCGGGTGCCGGTCGGCGCGCCCGTCGCGTCGACGGGGCGGTTGAAGCGCAGGCCGTCAGGCGGGTCCCCGGTCATGATGTCCGGGAAGCGCAGGTTGCGGGGGTAGAAGTGCTTGCTCAGCGCGTCGAGACCTGCGGGGGACGTCGCGCCGCTGTCCCAGGGCCGCTGCGAGGCGAAGCCGTTCGTGACGCGCACGCCGGCGAGGTCGTTCGCGGGGTCGCGGATCCAGCTCAGTGTGCGGTCGACGATGACCTGGTCGGCCAGGCCCCGATCGAATGGGTCCGGCTCGAAGTAGTTGTTCACATCCCAGAACGATGCGTTGAGGTTCAGCTCGTTGGAGACCTCGACGTCGAACGCCGTCGTGCCCAGCATGGAGCGCACGAAGCCCGTCGTCGCCTCGACGTACGCCAGCCATCCACGCATGGTCTCCTCGCTGTACGGATTGGGCGCGCCGTCGTCGTGGACCGGCGGGGAGAACGGCACGTAGCGCAGCACCGTCGCCGGGAGCGTGGCGCCCGCGGGGATCACCCCGGCGCGGCCGCGTGGCAGGACCAGCGGCTGGGAGAGGACCGCGACGTTCCCGGGCTTGAGCTCGGTGATGAGCGCCTGCGCCCCGAACGTGCCGTCGAACCCGGTGTAGGGCGGGATGACCGCCGCGGCGCTCTCGGCGGTGAGCTGGACCTCCGTGTCGCCGGCCTCGGCCTCGGCGGCGAGGGTCAGGTCCAGCGTGAACGACGGCGCAGGCCGCTGGTCGTTGGAGTTCAGCAGGATGAGCGGCCGCAGCCCGGCGTCGCGGACCGCGCAGAGGGCCCGCTCGAAGCGCGCGCGGTGGATGAGTCGCGTGGGGTCCTCGTAGGCGAAGTCGCCCCAGGGGATCTCGATGCGCGCGCGGCGGAACCCGCTGGCGGCCAGCAGGCGCGCCACGGCCTCCATGTCCTCGGTCTCCGGATTGAAGTTGATGCCGAGCGCGTTGCGCAGCCGGGCGGCGGGCGGCGTGTCGAGGAAGGCGCGCCACGGCTGCAGCCAGTGCGACCGCGAGTGAAACGGCAGTGACGCAAGGTGGCGCTGGTCGATGGGGTCGGTGACGACCCCCGCGAACGGGGTCGCGCCCGACGGCGTGGCAGCGGGCGCGTCGTCCGTCCCCGGCGCAGGCGTGCCGCGCGGCTCGGCGGCCGGCGCGGGCGGATCGGGTGTCCGTGGCGCGGGCGCGCAGCGGGGCAGGTCGGGACCGGGAGCCGGGACGGAGTCCGGGACGGGCGGCGACGGGCGCGGCGTGACGTCGAGCGCCTGCGGGATCGCCACGACCGCTCCGGCGCCGGTCGCCGGCGGCGCGGGCGCGGCGCGCAGCCGCACCTCCACCTCGGCCAGCCCGCCACCTGGGCGCCGGGCCGATCGCCCTGAGATCCGCACGAACCGCGCGCTGCGGCCCCCGAGAGCCACGGCGCGCCATGAACCGCCGCGCAGGTCGACGGTGCGCACGCCGCGAAAGCGCCGCCCGTCCGTGGAGACGGCGATCGTGACGTCATCGATGCTGCGCGGGGCGAGCACCCTCACGCGGTCGAGCGCGGCGGCGCGCGTGAGCCGCCCCCGCCACGTCCACGCACCGGCCCGGCGCGCACGCCAGACGGTCGCTCTGCGGCCGTCCGTCGCCAGCGCGGCGCCCGCCCCGCTCGCCGAGCTCGACGCGGTCGCGCCGGAGAACACCGCCTGCTCAGCGGCGACGGCCGGGGCCGCGCCGCCCGCCGGGAGCAGCAGGGCGGCCACCACCACGGACCAGCGGATCACACCGGTGTCACCGCGCGCTGACTGAGGACCTCGCCGTAGAACGACAGCATCTTCTCGACAATCGGCTCGGGTTCGTAGCAGCGCACGGTCTCCCGCGCGTGCTCGCCGATCTCGGCGCGCTTCGGGCGCGGCCCTGCGGCCACCCGCAGCGCACGAGCCAAGTCGTCCACATCCCCGGGCTGGTGCAGGATGCCGTCGACACCGTCGGTCATGTACTCCGGGGTGCCGCCGGCGTTGCTCGCGATCACCGGCAGCCCGGCGCCCATGCCCTCGATCACGACGCCGGGGAGCGGGTCCGCCGAGATCGACGCGTGCACCAGGACGTCGATGTGCCGCAGCTCTTCGTTGATGTCCTCGATGAAGCCGAGGAAGTCGACCCGGTCGGCGATGCCGAGCCTCGCCGCGAGGTCGTGCAGTCCCTCTTCGTAGTCCCGCTCGCCGAACATCGCGTTGCCGATGATGCGGGCGCGCACCGGGCCTTCGGGAAACGCGCGGGCGAACGCTTCCAGGAAGACGTGCTGGCCCTTCCAGTGCGTCAGGCGGCCGACCATGCCGATGACGGAGACCTCGTCGCGGACTTCGACGGGCGCTTCCGGGCGCGGGACGGGGAACGGGATCACGCCGGTGACCATGCCCCGCCGCCGGTGGCCCGCGGCGCGCAGCACCGACTGCGACGGCGCGAGCAAGCCGTCCGGAAGCGTCCCTGCCAGCAGGCGCATCGGGGGGACGACCCGCGGGGGCAGGTACTCCGGGATGAGGTGGTCGTGCAGATGCCAGATCGTCGGGATGCCCGCCATACGCCCCGCGACCGCGCCGTACGGCCCGGACTTCAGCGAGATCGCGTGGACAAGGTCCGGCCGCCGGGCGGCAAGTTCGGTGCGCAGCCGCAGGACGTACTGCGAGAGCTGCGTCGCCGCTGTGACCTGCTGGCGGCCGAAGCGCATCTGGCCGCGCGTGAGCGAGCGCGTGTCCTCGGCGAGCGGGAGGACGACGACCTCGGCTCCGGCCTCCTCGAGCGCCGGGACCAGATCGCCGTTCTCCGCGAGGATGACGGTGGACTCGACGCGGCCGCGCGTCGCCTCGATGAAGCGGCGCAGGCCGATCTCCGCACCTGAATGGCGCGCGGCGTGAGAGAGGTAGACGACGCGCACAGTGTCCGTAGCGTAATCCAAGGAGGCCGACTGCGATGTGACCTGGTCACACATCCCGCCGTCGGGACCGACAACCGGTCGCTACCGCGTCCCCGGGTGTCCGTGATACACGGTCATCCGGTGCGCTCGGGTACCGGGACCGCTTCGGGCCTTCGATCCCGCTCCGCGCGCCCGGGCGCCAGGGGTCGTTCGACATGCCGGTGAAACAGCCAGCCGCCGAGCAACGACGCGCCGACAGCCAGTGGCAGCAGGAGCAACAGCGTCCCGATGTCGCCCACGCCGTGCCCCGCCGGTCGCAGCACCGTGAGCCACGTCCCGTGCACGATCGGGGCGTGGACGAGGTACAGGCTGAGCGAGACGGCGCCCATCCACACGACCGCGCGCCACTCGAGCAGCCGCCGCAGCGCCGTGAGACGCCCGGTCCCAAGGCCCACCAGCAGGCAGCAGACGGCAAGGGCGAACGGGACGTGGTTGAGGTGGTTCAGGGGCGCGGCGGCCCACACGACGAACAGGGCGATCGCCAGTGCCGGCCACGGAGGGCGCCGCTCGCGCCCGTGAATCGTGACCACGCCCTGCGCGCGGACGATCGCCAGCGTCGCCATCCCCGCGGCGAACACGCCGACGAAGTGCAACTGCCGCAGGACGAGCAGCGCCCCCGTGTTCAGGAACGCGGCGACCGCGATCGGCGTCGTCACGGCCAGCGCCCAGACGGCCACCCGCCCGATGCCCCACCGCACGGCGCACGCAAGCAGCACGGGGAAGAGCAGGTACAGATGGAACGTCAGCGCGATCGACCACAGCGGATGGTTGATCGCGTACGGCTGACCGATGACGTCCTGCGCGACCAGGGCGTGGCCCACGACGTCCAGCCCAGTGAAGGGCACCGAGATGTCCCAGTGCGCCCCGGTCTCCTCGCTCAGGACGGTCAGCCCGAGCACGATCGACACCGCCAGCACGACGTAGTACGCGGGCAGCAGGCGCCGCGCCCGGCGGCGCAGGAACGGCCCCGGCCCGTCGGGCAGCGCCCAGCCCCGCCGGTGTGCGGACATCGACAGCGTGTACCCCGAGAGGACGATGAACACCGTGACGCCGAGCCCGCTCAGCATCATCGAGCTCGTCGCGAGCTTGGTCAGCCCGGTCGGGTGCACGCCCTGGTCCAGCGGATAGACCGTCAGGTACGTGTGGTGGAGGATCACCTGGAGGGCCGCGAGGCCGCGGAGGCCGTCGAGGTAGCGGGTCCGCGGGGCGCCAGACACGGTCAGGCGTCCTGCGCGCGCGCCATCCGGTCCTCCTCGAGTGCGGCCACCAGGGCGGCGACCCGCCGCTCGTTGGTGCGCTCCTCCAGCAGGAGCTGCCGCGCCCGCCGGACGTCGTCCGTGCTGGTGCCCGCGACCGCGGCGTCGAGCGCCGCGAGCCATGCGTCGGTGCCCGTCGCCACGGTGATCGCCTCGGGCGCGCGCGCCGCCGCGGCGGCGGTGTCCGGGACGTCCGAGGCGACGACGGGCAGTCCCGACGCCAGGTAGTCGGCGAGCTTCAGGAACGAGTTGCCGTGGGAGAACGCGCCGGTCCGCACCGGAATCACGCCGACATCGAAGCGCGCGATGGCCCGCAGCGCGCGGTCGTACGGGAGCAGCCCGGTGAAGACCACGTTCTCACGCCGGTGCAGCGCGCGCGGCGCGGCCACCGGATCGTGGCCGACGAACAGGAACGTCCAGTCCGGACGGCGCTCGGCGAGCGCCTCCAGCAGCGTCCAGTTCATCCGTTCGGTCAGTCCGCCGGCATACCCGATCACCGGCCCGGTGCGACCGTCCAGCCCGGGGAGCGCCATCGGGGGCTCCGCGCTGACGCGCTCGAACAGCCGCAGGTCGATCGGCGACGCCGCGACCTCGAGCCGCCGGTGCCCGTCGTCGCGTTCCTCCAACAGCCCCGGGGAGACCACCCACGTCCGGTCCACCGCATCGAGGAGCCGTTCCTCCAGCGCGCGGACCCGGGCGGCGGGCACGACGCGCCCCGGCATGGTGGCGTGGTCGTCCGTGCAGTCATACGCACTCGCGGCGACCGGCAGGGACTGCACGAGCTCGGGCAGCTCGGGCCAGTAACAGAGCAGCAGGCACGCCTCCTCGCCGCGGTCGCGCAGCCACCCGTGCACGACGTCGGTGAGCACGCTGACGGCGTGCCGGCGCAGGGGCTCGGGGTAGGCGAGCGGCGCGTAGGCGACGGGGCCGCGCAGCGGCGCGATCCACAGCCGCTCCTCCACGCGCCGGGGACGCATCCCGCCGGCGGCGATCCGCGCCACACGGCCAGGCTCGACGTACCGGCCGCGCCCCTGCAGGACGCTCAGCAGACTGCCGCCGAGCTCACTGTGCAGGTACAGGACCGTCCGCTCGCGCGCGAGCTCTCGCACGGTGATCGTGGAGACCTGGTTCATCGCGATCGAGTAGTCGTACCCGCCGACGACGACGATCGGCAGATCCGGCCGCGATGAAGCGACCGGCCCGACCCCTTGTGGCCCCCACGCGGTCACGAGAGCGCCGGAGGGTAGAGGGTCCTGAAGGTCGCGACAATCACGGCGCGGTGGGGCTCCGCTGACCATCCGGCACCGGCGCCGCCTGGGTCCGCCGGCGGCCGCCCCAGACCACCATGGCCAGGCCGCCGATCGCGGCGAGGCCCTCCGCCGCGACAACCGCCCAGGCCATGCCGATCGCGCCGTGCATCGACGCCAGGACACTGCCGAGGATGACGTTTGAGATCCCTGCGATCAGGGCGATGGCGACGACGAGCCGGTCGCGATGGAGCGTCATGAGCCACACGCCGAACACGACCGCGACGACGTTGATCGGGATGATGATCGCCAGGACGCGGAGGACCGGGACCGCGTCCGCCACGAACGCGTCGCCGTAGATGAGCCGGATGATCGGCTCTCCCAGGAAGATCAGGATCAGGGTGATCGCGACCGCGGGCAGCGCGGCCACCGCGACGGCGATGGCGAGCAGGCGCTTCGCGCGGTCGCTCTCGCCGGCGGTGTGCAGCGCGGTCATGCGCGGGATGACCGCGGCGCCGATCGGCCCGAGCAGGGTGATCGCGACGCGCACGAGCCGTTCGCCGGCGCCGAAGTGGGCGACCTCGTCGCTGGGGGCGAAGAAGCCGAGGAGCACGACGTTGAGCGCGGTGTAGAGCGTCACCGCGAGCGTCGCGACGAAGATCGTCGAGCCGTACTTCAGCTCGGACAGCGAATGGCGCCAGATCGGCCGGCGGAACTCGACGTCCCGGTACATGAGCCAGTCGGCGACGAGGAGCGGCCCGACCGACGACGCCGTGAACAGGGCCATCACGATCCACGCGTCCGACGGGCTCTTCACGAGCACGAACGTCAGCACCGCGCCGACCGAGCGGAAGCCGAGCTGGATGACCGCCATCACGCGGATCCGCTCGATGCCGAGGAAGTACCACGCGGGGGTCAGCCCGGTCGTCGCCGCCGCGATGTACGCCATGACGAGGAACTCGGGGTTCTCGCGCATCGTGGGCACGAGCAGGAGCGCGACCCCCGCGAAGAGCGCGGACAGCACCACGAGCGTCAGCTGTGCGCCGCGCACGCGCTGCACGACCCCGGCGAGCGCGTCGGGATCGTTCTGCACCGACGCGACCGAGCGCACCCCGGTCAGGCCGAACCCCCAGTTGATGAAGGCCATCAGCGCGAACGCGAAACCCTGGGAGAAGATCACCAGACCGAGCGCCGCGGGCTCGAGCACGCGGGCGACGTACGGCAGCGTCACCAGCGGGACGATGAAGGTCGCCAGCTGCACGCCGTAGAGCCCGATCACGTTGCGGCTGACCGGGTGGCGGAGAGCTGTTCGTAGCCGAGTGAGCACGTGATGGGTCCGGTGGCGAGGGCCGCGGGGCCGCATAGGCTACGGACGCGTCGCCCCACAGCGTGTGCGCCTGACCACCGAACCGTGGAGTGCGCACCCCGGCGAAACGTCCAGCGCGCGCATCAGGCCCTCACGGCTCGCGATCTGGGGCCGACATCCCTCCCTAGGCCATACCGGCCTCATTCGACCGGCGTACTCCTGGCAGGGGGCAGCGCCGGCGTCCATGCATGACCCGTCTTCGACCCCACACCACCGGGGCCGGTGTCGCTGCGCTCCTCGCTGCGGTGCTGTCCCTCACCCTCTTCGCGCTCCATGCGCCCGCGCTCGCCGCTCCGGCCGCCGAGTCCGCCACGCAGGCCGCCGCGGGCGGGCATGCGACCTGGCGCCCGCCCCGCCGCCCGACCTCGTCGTCGTGGCAGGCCGAGCTGACGGCCGCGGCGCCGATGAAGCATCTCGAGGTCCGCGTGCGCTCGCAGGGACGACGCACCTCGCAGCGCGTCCGGGTCCAGGTCTCCTCCGATGGGCGCCGCTTCCGGACGGTCCGGACGGTGCGCCTGACGTCCGGCGGCGTGCAGCGCATCGACCTCGGCGGTCGCCGTGGCACCCACGTGCGGCTGCAGGCCTACGGGGCGTGGGACGTGTGGCTGAACGAGGTGCGCCTGTACTGGAAGCGCCTGCTGTCGCCGCCCACTCCGGCACCCGCACCGGCGCCCGCTCCGGCTCCGGCTCCAGCGCCCGCCCCGGCTCCAGCGCCCGCCCCGGAGC
>JAEMQS010000123.1 GCA_016463765.1 Solirubrobacteraceae bacterium
CGAGCTTCGGCGGCGGCACGTACGTCCACGGCAACGACATCACGCCCGACGGCCGCTACCTCTACAACGCGAGCATCGGCATCACGTCGCTGCCCAAGTCGCTCGAGCGCTACAAGGGCGCGCGCCGCGTGACGAAGTACGACCTCCAGGAGAACAAGGTCGTGCGCGTGTACTCCTTCAAGGACGGCGTCCGGCCGGCGGTGTTCGCCGACGACTTCACCCGCATGTACGCGCAGCTCTCCTACCAGCGCGGCTTCGTCGAGTACGACCTCGACGAGGGCAAGGTGCTGCGCAGGCTCGACCTGCCCGCCAGCGAGAGCGGCGCGAAATACCGCTTCGATCAGTACCCGCAGAACTCCGCGCACCACGGCATGGGGATCAGCGCGGACGAGTCGAAGATCTGCGCCGCCGGCACGATCGACGACTACGTCGCCATCGTGGAGCGCTCGTCGCTGACCGTCCAGGCCGTCACCCCCGTCGGCGACCAGCCCTACTGGGCCCAGACCGGCCCCACCGGCAACCACTGCTTCGTGACGAACAGCAAGGACGGCACCGTGTCGGTCCTCGACTACGCGACCGGCGCCGAGGTCGCCCGCGTCCCCGTCGGCCGGTACCCGCAGCGCGAGCGCGGCGCCCAGATCCCGCAGAGCGTCATCGACAGCCTGTCCCCGGCGGCCGGCTGACACCACCCTGGGGGGCACCGAGCCCCGCCCGGGACCGGCACCGAGCCCCGGTCCCGGGCGGGCCTGTGCCCGCGCGGGAAGGGGACGTCCTCTACGAGACCTCGGCCTCGAGTTCGAGCCGCTCGACGTCGACCTCCGGCAGCAGCCGTTCGACCTTGTGCGGGTCGATGAGACCGGCGCCCAGGCGCTGCGTGGACTCCGCGCCGCACGCAACCCCGAAGCTCAGGCACTCGGACGCCGTGCGGCCGCCGTAGCGGGCCGCGACGTAGCCGGCAAGGAACGCGTCGCCCGCGCCGACCGCGGCGACCGGCTCGCGGGGCTCGATGCGCACCCGCATGAGCCCGGGCTCCCCGCCCTCCTCGACGAACGCGAAACAGCCGTCCGGCACGGTCATGATCGCTTCACGCGCGCCGAGTTGGCGCATCTCGTGGACGGCGATCGTGCGGTCCTCGTCATCGTTGAACTCGTGGCCGACGAGCTCCTCGGCCTCCAGGACGTTCGGCGAGACCACGGTGGGCTCCGCGCGCACCGCATGGCGCAGCGGCTCGCCGTCCGTGTCGACGATCGTCACGAGGTCCATGCGCCGCAGCTCACGGATGAGATCGGCGTAGAGATCGGGATCGATGCCGGGCGGCAGGGACCCCGCGAAGACGACGATGTCGGCGCCCCGCGCGAGGTACAGGAGCTTGTCCCGGAAGAGCTCGACTTCGCTCTCGGTGACCCGCGGGCCGCGCTCGTTGATCTCGGTCTGCTGGCCGTTCGTCGGGTCGTGGACCGCGGTGTTCGTGCGGGACTCCTCGCGGATCCGGACGAAGTCGTTGAGGATGGATTCGCTCGTGAGCTGCTCGACGATCCGGGTGCCGGTCGCGCCGCCGGCGAACCCGGTGGCGATCACCGGCTGGCCGAGCGTCTTCAGGGTGCGGGCGACGTTGACGCCCTTACCGCCGGCGAGCGTCGTCTGCTCGACCGTGCGATGGCGCCGTCCGAGGCGGAAGTTCGGCACCGAGAGCGACTTGTCGATGGCCGCGTTGAGCGTGACGGTGATGATCATGCGACCGGGCTCTGCTCCTCGAGGGCGGCGCGCGCCTGGTCGCGAGACTCGCGGCGGCGCTCGGCCTCCTGTCGACGTCGCTGCGCCGAACGGCGGCGCAGTACCAGCGCGACAAGCGTACCGACCGCCAGGACGATCAGAACGCCGACGATCCACCAGCGACCTTCCATCCAGTCACGGAACTTCAACCACAGTCCCGCCTCGGGCACGGCGGCGGCGGTCACGAGCTGCACGCGTGCGATCTCTCGGTCGCCCTGCGACACGACCGCCAGTCCGGCCGGAGACCCGGCGGGCAGCGGTCCGTCGACCTCTGCGGGAACGCCCGTGACGCGGACCTCGAGTCCCTCGCCCGCGGGCACGATCCGGCTGACCTCGCGGGTCGGCAGCACGCCGACCTCGGTGTCGCGGTAGCGGATCGGCACGGTCGCGACGACCTCACCGCGGTCCAGCACCCGCTCACGCGAGTACTGGCCCAGCGCCCAGTTCAGCAGCGCCCGCGAGTCCGCGTCGCGCGCGGCCTCGCTGGGCTCGCCGAGCACGGCGCTGACGACGGTGATGCCGTCGCGCGTCTTCGATCCCACGAGGACGTAGCCCGCCCGCTGCGTCCGTCCGGTCTTCACCCCGTTGGCAAAGCCTTCGCGCACGAGCGTGTTGCGGTTGATCACCGTCCGCGGCCGGTCACCGGTCTGCAGGCGGGCGCGGGGCAGCGCGATGACCTGGCGCAGGAACTCGTCCCTGCGGACGGCGATCGCGAGCTTCGCGAGGTCCTGGGCGCTGGAGTAGTTGTTCTCGTCGTCCAGGCCGACGGGGTTGGCGAACCGGGTGTTCTCCAGGCCGAGCTCACGCGCCCGCGCGTTCATCTCGCGGACGAACGCCGCGCGGGAACCCGAGGCGCCGACCGCGAGGGTGACCGCCGCGTCGTTGCCGCTGGCGAGCATGAGCCCGCGCAGGAGATCGGAGACCTTCATGGGCTCGCCGGTCCGCAGGTCGATCTTCGACTCGATGGGCAGCGCCGCGTACGGGGCGGCGCGCAGCGTCTGGCCCAGTCGCAGTTCGGCGCGTGACACGAGCGCCGTCATCATCTTGGTCGTCGACGCGATCTGGCGGCGCTCGGTGGCCCGCCGCTCGTATGCGACGTCGCCCGTCGAGACCTCCATCACGATCGCGGCACGCGCGCTAATGCTGGGCGGGTCGCTCTGCGCCGCCGCGCTGGCCGCCGGCGCGATGGCCAGGACCAGGGTCGCCGCGAGCACGCGGCGAACGCGGCTCATGAACCCCTGAGCTTCAGCTTCTGCCCGGTGCGCAGACTCTGCGGATCGACGCCCGGGTTCAGGCGGACGATCACCTCGACGTCCACGCCCGTCTTCTCCGCGATCACCGACAGGCTGTCCCCCGACTTCACGGTGTAGGTGCTGCGCGCCGTCGTCGACGTGCGCTTCGCGGTCGAGGTCCCGGTCTCGGCCCGCGTCGCGGACGCCGGCTGGCTCGACCCGTCGCCTCCGAGGGAGCTCATCGCGACGATGCCCACGGCGATCACGCAGGCCAGGAGGGCCAGGGGCGCGAGGAGGCGGCTGGAAAGTGACGGCATCGCCGCGGGAGGATACGGGGCGCGGCGTCTTCCCGGCCGAGTGGGTGGCGTCCGGCAGCCGGGTCACACCAGCGCCCAGGCGGCGGCACGCAGCGACTCGGCGGCGGCGCGAGCGGCCGACGCGGGATCCTCCCCGGTCTGCTCGTGGGCCGCCGCGATCGACCGGGATGCGGCGATGAGGCCGCCCGCGGGCCCCGGCGCGAACGCGGGCAGCAGGTCCTCGACCCGCCCACCCTGGGCGCCGACGCCGGGCAGGAGGAACGGTGCGCGCGGCATGAGATCGCGCAGACGCTCGAGATGCTCGGGCTGCGTGGCGCCGCACACCGCGCCGACGTCGGCAAGGCCGTGCTCGCCGACCAGCCCCTCGTCGGCGACGATCTCCGCGAGGCGCTCCCACAGGGGCGTGCCGTCGCTGGTGCGGACGTCCTCGACGTCACGGGCCCCCGGGTTCGAGGTGCGGACAAGGACGAAGACGCCGCCCGCGGCCGCCCGCCCCGCGGCGATCAGTGGTTCGAGCGTGTCGCGGCCCATGAGCGGGTTGGCGGTGATCGCGTCGGCCTGGAGGCCGGGCAGCTGACCGAAGGGCGTCTCGACGGGACCGAAGAGCGCCTGCCCGTACGCGCGCGCCGTGACGTCGATGTCCCCGCGCTTGCCGTCGGCGATGACGAGGAGTCCCGCGGCATGGGCGTGGCGGGTCACGGTCTCCAACGCCGCCCAGCCGAGCGCGCCCAGGCGCTCGAAGCACGCAAGCTGCGGCTTGATCGCGACACACGCTTCGCCGGCGGCATCGATCACCGCGGTGCAGTGGGCGGCCACGGCGGTTGCGGCACGCTCGGCGGGCGCCCCGCCGGCGGGAGCCGCCTCGAGGGCGCTCGGCCACAGCTTCGTCGGGTCGGGATCCAGCCCGAGCACGATCTGGCTGGATCGGGCCGCAACGCGCTCGGCCAGGCGGTCGGCGAAGCTCGTCATTGGGGCGCGACGCTACCACCGCGGGCGGATGCGGCAGGATGTGCGCGTGGACCTCGGACGCATCGCCTGGATCTCGACCGTCGGCGCCGCCGTCATCACGGCCGTGCTGCTGCTCATCTCCGAGTACTACGGCTACGCGGCACTGGCACTCGCCGTGGGCGCCAGCGCGGCGATCAACCTGCGGACGTGAGCCAGGCCAGCAGGGCCCGGGCGGCCCGCCCGCGATGGCTGATGGCGGCCTTCTCGGCGGCCGTGATCTCAGCCATCGTGCGCCCGTCATCGCGGTCGTCGGGCAGGAACGCGGGGTCGTAGCCGAAGCCGCCGTCTCCGCGAGGCTCGGCGGCCAGCGTGCCGGTGCAGCGGCCCTCGACGACGTGCTCGGTGCCGTCGGACGGGTCGACGTAGGCGAGCGCGCAGATGTACGCCACGGCGCTTCCCGCGGGCGCCTCAGCCAGGAGCTTCGCGAGGTTCTCGGCGTCGGTGGCGTCCTCACCGGCAAAACGCGCCGACCGCACGCCGGGGCGCCCGTCGAGCGCCGCCGACGCGATGCCGGAGTCGTCGGCGATCGCGACGCGGCCCGTCGCCCGCGCGGCCGCGCGGGCCTTGCCGAGTGCGTTCTCCGCGAAGGTCTCGCCATCCTCGGGCGGCAGGACGACGTCATCCGGCAGCGGGTCGACGCCGTGAGGCGCGAGCATGTGCGCGAACTCCTCCGCCTTGTGCGCGTTACGCGTGGCGAGCACGAACCTCATGCGGCACCCGCTACCGCATGCTGCTGGGCGGCGCGCAGCTGCGTGATCCCGCCAGCGGCCAGCTCGAGCAGCTCGTCGAGATGCGCGCGGGAGAGCGGGGTGCGCTCGGCCGTCGCCTGGACCTCGATCAGCGCGCCGTCTCCCGTCATCACGACGTTCGCGTCGACCTCGGCGCGCGAGTCCTCGGCGTAGTCCAGGTCGCAGAGCGGCACGCCGTCGACGACGCCGCACGAGATCGCGGCGACGGCGCCGGTGAGGGGCACGCGATCGAGCCGGCCGTCGGCGACCAGGGCGCGGCACGCGAGCTCCAGGGCGACGAACGCCCCGGTGATCGACGCGCACCGCGTGCCGCCGTCGGCGGTCAGGACGTCGCAGTCGAGATAGACGGTGCGCTCGCCGAGCGCGGCGAAGTCGACGACCCCGCGCAGCGACCGGCCGATGAGGCGCTGGATCTCGACCCCGCGGCCGTCCTGCTTGCCCCTGGAGATGTCGCGGGCCTTGCGGCTGCCGGTCGACGCGGGGAGCATCGCGTACTCGGCGGTGACCCAGCCCGTGCCGCGCCCGGCCATCCACTTGGGCACGGACTCCTGGACCGACGCGGTGCAGATGACCCGCGTCTCCCCCTGGCTCATGAGCACCGACCCGGCCGCGGTGGGCACGAAGCCGGGCTCGATCGTGATCGGCCTCGGGTCGGCGGTCGCGCGACCGCCGCTACGTGCGGGCGCGGTCATGCCGTCGCCTCCACCTGCACCGGCAACGGGACGTGCTCGACGGTGCCGATCGGCAGCTGCAGGAAGCGGGTGCCCTGCGTGCGGAAGGTCTCGGGGTCGCCGGTGGCGAGGAAGCGATACGTGCCCTCGGGCCCGCCGGCCGGGCGGCCGATCCCACGTGCGGCGAGCGCGTCGGCGACGCTGGCCGCCATCGCCTCACCCGAGCTGATCAGCCGCACGCCCGGGCCGAGCGTGCGCTGGAGCATCGGCGCGACGAGCGGGTAGTGCGTGCAGCCCAGGATCACGGTGTCGACGCCTGCCTCACGCAAGGGCGCGCAGTACCCACGGACGGAGGCGAGCATCTCCTCGGTCACGATCGCGCCGTCCTGGATGTGCGAGGCCAGGTCCGGGCAGGCGACGCTCGTGAGCTGCGCTCCGGGATCGATCTCGGCCACCGCGCGCTCGTACGCGCCGCTGCCGACGGTCGCGACCGTGGCGAGCAGGCCGATGCGACCGGTCGCCGAGCCCGCGACGGCCAGGCGCGATTCGTTGCCCACCACCCCGAGGACGTCGACGTGCGGCGCGACCTCGGCGACGTGCGCGCGCAGCGCCGGGAGCGCCGCCGCCGTGGCGGAGTTGCACGCGACCACGAGGAGCTTGGCGTCACGCTCGAGGAGCACGTCGGCGATCTCGAGCGCGAACGCCCGCAGCTGCGCCGGGGTCTTGTCGCCGTACGGGAAGCGTGCGGTGTCGCCCAGGTAGAGGTAGTCCTCCTGCGGCAGGCGCACGAGCAGCTCGTGCAGGACGGTGAGGCCGCCCACGCCGGAGTCGAAGACGGCGACGGGGCGGTCGGGATCGCGAGGTGACACGGCGAGGCCATGGTGGCAGACGCGATCCCGGCCGCCCGGCCGGCTACTTCGTGACCTTGCCGATCTGCCCCTGGATCTTCTTCACGATGGTCTCCGGCAGGTTCATGTCTCCGGCCGTCGAGACCACCGCGGTCAGCACCGTCGCCATGAGCACCATCAGGCCGACGTACTCGATCGTCCCCTGCCCGGTCTCGTCGCGCAGGCGGAGCATCGCAGCGTGTCCACGGCCCATCAGTCGGTACAGCATCGGAGAACCTCCGTGTGGGTTTC
>JAEMQS010000047.1 GCA_016463765.1 Solirubrobacteraceae bacterium
ACACGTGCAGCTTGGCGACCTGCGGCTGGATCTCCGGGATGAACTGGATGGAGCTCGCGCCGGTGCCGACGACGGCGACGCGCTTGCCGGTCAGGTCGTAGTCGTGGTTCCACCGCGCGGAGTGGAAGAGCGTGCCCTCGAAGTCGGCGAGGCCGGGGATGTTCGGCAGCTTCGGCTCGGTGAGCGGCCCGGCGGCGCTGATGATCGCCTTCGCCACCGTGGTGCCGGCGTTCGTGGTGATCCGCCAGTGCTTCGCGGTGTCGTCCCAGGCGGCCTCCTGGACCTCGCGCCCGAAGCGCACGTGCCCGAGCAGCCCCTCCTTGCGCGCGACATCGCGCAGGTAGGCGTGGATCTCGGGCTGCTGGGAGTACGTGCGCGACCAGTTCGGGTTCAGCGCGAAGCTCAGGGAGTACAGGTGGCTCGGCACGTCGCACGCGCAGCCCGGGTACGAGTTGTCCCGCCACGTCCCCCCGACGTCCTGCGCGCGCTCGAGCAGGACGAACGTGCGGGTGCCCTCCTGCTTGAGGCGGTGGGCCGTCGCGATCCCGCCGAAGCCGGCGCCGATGATCGCGACGTCGACGCGCTCGGTGGCCTCGGTGGCGTCGGTGGTGGGTGCGGTGGTCATGGGCTCGTTTCTCGCGGGTGGGACGGTCCGTCGAACTTACGTCGCTGTAAGTTACGGCGGTGTAGGGTTGTCGTCAAGCCCATGTCCGAGCAGACGCCCACCCGCCAGCGCATGACCGCCGTCGAGCGGCGTGACCAGCTGCTGGACGTCACACGCGACCTGGTCGTCGAGCAGGGCTTCGGCGCGGTCTCCATGGAGGCCGTCGCCCGCAGGGCCGGCATCACGCGGCCGGTCGTCTACGGCCACTTCCCCGAGCTCGGTGTCCTGCTCGACGCGATGCTCGAGCGGGAGTCCACCCGGGCGCTCAGCCAGCTCGCCGAGGTCCTTCCGCAACCCGACGCCGCCGCCGGCACGCTGCGCGAGCGGCTCGGCAACGCCATGGAGGCGTACCTCCTCGCGGTCCAGGCATCGCCCGTCACCTGGCGGCTCGCGCTGATGCCGCCCGATGGGGCGCCTGAACTGCTGCGCGCGCGCATCGAGGAGGGACGGGCCGCGGTGGTCGCCGTCCTCGCCGAGGTCGTCCGGGCCGCGTCGGCCGACGGCTCGCTGGCGTCACCCGACCCCGAGCTCACCGGACGCATGCTGTCGGCGGCCTCCGACGAGGGCTCGCGCCTGCTCCTGACCGACCCCGAGCGCTACCCGGTGTCACGGCTCATGGAGCACACGCACTGGCTGCTCGCGCAGCTCCTGCCCTAGCGCGCCGCTACGCCGACGCGGGTGCGGCGGCGCCGGTGCCCGGCGACGCGCCGGCAGCGGCGGCCCGCGCGGCGCGGACCGGAGCAGGCGTCAGCGCGGAGGCGACGACAACCAGCAGGAAGGCGAAGGCCTGGACGACGATGCCGAGCGCGGTGCCGGGCAGCGGGTCGCCGAAGACGAGGATGCCGCCCGAGATCACGCAGATCGTGGTCGCCGTGCCGGTGATGGTGATGACCGGCACCGCGTCGCCGTCCTGCAGCGAGCGGGCCGACGCGTAGAAGGCACCGGCGGAGGCGATGAGCGAGGTCAGCGTCCACGGTGAGAGCAGGAGGCCGACGATGCCGTCGTCGGCGAAGACGCCGGTCAGCGCCTTGACGCCCACGTTGCAGACGCCGAAGAGGATGCCGGCGGCGGCCGCGAGCATGATCCCGTGGTGCTCGTGCGAGCCGGGGATGCGCGTGCCCATCGTGAGCAGGACGCCGACGCTGAGCAGGCCGGCCTCGAAGGCGATCATCGCGGGCATCGAGTAGTTCGAGGACTCGCCGTGCGACTCGGGCATCGTGATGCCGAGCAGGATGAGACCGACGGCGATGCAGGCGAGACCCCACCACTGACGCTTGCCGACGGAGAAGCCGAACATCTTGTCCGCCATCACGGCCAGCAGCACGATGCCGCCGGACAGGACGGCTTGGACGACCGACAGCGGGGCCATCGCGATCGCGGCCACGTGCATGACCCACGCGCCGGCGCCGATGAGCATGCCGATCGCGAACCACTTCTGGCTCCAGAGCGAGATCGCGGTCCGCAGCGGGTGCTTGATGTCGACCTTGACGGCCGAGCATGCGCCCCGGTGCTTGTACAAGAACGCGAGGTTCGAGGCCAGGGCGCAGAGGAGCGCGAACGTGATTCCGAGATAGAGCGTCATGCGAGGATGAAGATGGCGGGGGTTCGACAGCAGACCCGCCCTCCCAGTTGGTCAATCGACCGAAGGGAGCGCAGGCTTGATGTACCCCTTGCCGATATGGACCTTATCGCTCCCTGGTTCCGGGACGACGTTCTGCGCAAAACCTTTACGTAACCGTTAGCCATGCCCCACAAACCCATACTGTTCGTTGACGTCGACGGGGTGATCTCCCTCTGGGGGTTCGACCACGACGCGCGTCCACCTGGCGCGTTCACCACCGTCGACGGCATCGTCCACTTCCTTTCTGCCGCCGCAGGCGAGCACCTGCTCGAACTCGGCGAGCACTTCGATCTCGTGTGGTGCACGGGCTGGAAGGACCGCGCCAACGACTATCTGCCCCACGCCCTGGGGCTTCCGGGCCCGTTACCGCACCTGGAGTTCGGCACCCCCGCGGAGCGCACCGCGCACTGGAAGCTCGACGCCGTGCGCACCTACGCCCAGGACCGCCCCGCGGCCTGGATCGACGACGCCTTCGACGACAGCTGCCACGCCTGGGCCGCCGAGCGTGGCGCGCCGACGCTCCTCGTGGCCACCGAGCCGCCCACGGGCCTGCAGGCGGTCCACGCGGACCGCCTGCGCCGATGGGCCGGCGCGTTGCCGCTCACCAGCTGACGGGCTTGCCGCCCGTGAACAGCCAGACGTCGAAGAACGGCGACAGCTCCTCACCGCTGATGCGCTCGGCCAGCGCGATGAAGTCCGCCGTCGTCACGGTCTCCGCCGAGCCCTCCGCGAACCAGGCACGCAGCAGGGCGGTGAAGTCCGCCTCGCCGATCTTGGCCCGCAGCGCCTGGAGCGTCATGGCGCCCTTCTGGTACGTCGAGGACGCAAAGAGGTCCACGGGCGTCGTGAGCCCCGCCACCGGCGGATTCCAGATGCTCGACGTCTCCGGGCGCGCGTAGAGCGCGTCAAAGCGCTCCTGGGCGGTGGGCCGGCCGCCGACGTGCTCGTCCCAGCGCCACTGCGCCCACGTCGCGAAGCCCTCGTTGAGCCAGATGTCCGGCCACTGGTCGAGCGTGACGCTGTTGCCGAACCACTGGTGCGCGATCTCGTGCGCGACGGTGCCCTCACTCGGGACCGCCGAGTAGTTCGCCTTCGTCTGGGACTCCAGCGCGTAGCCGACGAACGCCGCGTCGTCGACGATCGCGCCGCCGCTCGTGTACGGGTAGGGCCCGAACTGCGAGGCGAAGAACGCGATCATGTCGCCCTGCTTGGCCAGGACCGCGTCGGCAGCGGCCTGCTGCTCGGGCGAGAACGCGGTGTCCACCGCGTTGTAGATCGGCAGACCGCCCGGGCCGATGTCCTTCCAGAAGCGGAAGTTGCCGTTGGTGGCGGTCGCGAGGTAGGACGCCATCGGCCGGTCCTCCTTCCACAGCCACGTGGTCTTGGACCCGAGCGTCACCTTCCCGACGAGCCTGCCGTTCGCGATGACCGTCTTGCCCTTCGGGACGGTGATCGCGAAGGCGTACAGCGCCTTGTCGCGCGGCGTGTCGTTGACCGGCATCCACCCCGGTGTGCCCTGCGGCTCGCCGACGACGTACGCGCCGTCCGTGGTGGGGATCCAGCCCTCGCTCGACCCGTCCGGATCGATGACGGGCGCGACCTTGCCGCCGTAGTCGATCCAGACCACGAAGCTCCGTCCCGACCGCAGGCCGGACCGCGGGGTGATGGTCAGCTCCTGGCCGGCCTTCACCTTCCCGGCGGGCACGCCGTTGACGAGCACCCGCCCGACGCTGAAGTCCCGCAGGTCGAGGTTGAAGCTGCTGAGGTCCTGCGTCGCGCGCGCGGTCATGATCACCGTGCCGCGCAGCGTCTGGGACTCGGCGCGATAGTCGATCGCGACGTCGTAGCGCTGGGCGTCGTAGCCGCCGTTGCCCTGCTCGGGGAAGAACGGGTCCCCGAGGCCGGCGGCACCGGGGGTGAAGGCCGCCGCCGAGGACGGCAGCGCGACGGCCAGGACGGTGGCGCCGAGCGCGGCGCGCAGGATGGAGGGACGCATGAGCTGGCTCCTTACCCAGGGGGCCCCGCACGCTACGCCGCCGCGCGCCCGGGCGCGCCGGACCGTCTGTCGGAAACCAGGGGACCGCAGAACGACCGAGGGGCGCCACCAGGGCGCCCCTCGGGGAATGCTTCAGACGCTGAGGCCTACTTGTCCTCAGGCACGTCCAGGTCCGCGAGCTCCTCGGCGAACCCGGTCTCCGCACCCGCGGCGCCGATGTCCTCCAGCGAGGCGATGTCCTCGCTGAACGCGTCACCGAAGCCGCCCAGGCCCTCGCCGTCGCCGAGCCCGAGCTCCGCGGCGATCTCGTCCTGGTCGAGCAGGCCGACCTCGTCCATGGCCCGCGGCAGCGGCTCGGCCGGCTCGATCTCGATGCGGCGGTAGCGCTTGAGCCCCGTCGCGGCCGGGATGAGCTTGCCGATGATCACGTTCTCCTTCAGACCGTTCAGGCGATCGATCTTGCCCTCGAGGGCAGCGTCGGTCAGGACCTTCGTGGTCTCCTGGAAGGAGGCGGCCGACAGGAACGAGTCCGTGTTCAGCGACGCCTTCGTGATGCCGAGGATGATGTCCTCGTACTGGGCGGCCTCGCCCTTCTTCTTCACGATCTCGTCGTTGACGCGGTGGAACTCGAAGCGGTCGACGAACTGACCCGGCAGGTAGTCCGTGTCGCCCTTCTGGTCGATCCGCACGCGCTTGAGCATCTGGCGCGCGATGAGCTCGATGTGCTTGTCGTTGATGTCCACGCCCTGCGACTTGTAGACCTCCTGCACCTCGCGGACGAGGTACTGCTCGGTCCGGGTCCGCCGCTCGGCCGCGGTGCCGCCGCCGAGCGCGAGGATGTCGTGCGGGTACAGCGAGCCCTCGTTGAGCTGCTTGCCCACCTCGACCTGCTCGCCGTTCTCGACGAACAGGCGCGTGCGGCGCGGGAACGTGTACCGGTGCTCCTCGCCGGCCTCGTCGGTGATGACGACCGTGAGCGCCTTGTCGGTCTCCTCGATCGTGACCGTGCCGTCCTGCTCGGCCATGCGAGCCAGGCCCTTCGGCTTGCGCGCCTCGAACAGCTCGACGACACGCGGCAGACCGTGCGTGATGTCCGCGCCGGCGACGCCGCCGGTGTGGAACGTGCGCATGGTCAGCTGGGTGCCCGGCTCGCCGATCGACTGCGCGGCGATGATGCCGACCGCGTCGCCGATCTGGGCGACCTTGCCGGTCGCCATCGCGCGGCCGTAGCACGCCTGGCACACGCCGGCCGTGGCCTCGCACTTGAGCACCGAGCGGACGGCGACGCCGCCCTCGAAGTTGCCCTTGTCGAGCTCGTCCAGCAGCTCGACCAGGTGCTCGCGGCCGATCTCGCCCCCGGCCTCGACCAGGGTGCGGCCGCGCTTCGTCGCGATGTCGAGCGCCGCGTAGCGGCCCACGAGGTTGTCGTTCGGCTCGCCGCCGGGCTTGTGCAGCCCGAGCTGGATGTAGCCGTCGGTGCCGCAGTCGGCCTCGCGGATGATGACGTCCTGGCTGACGTCCACGAGACGCCGGGTCAGGTACCCGGAGTCCGCGGTGCGCAGCGCGGTGTCGGCGAGGCCCTTGCGGGCACCGTGGGTCGAGATGAAGTACTCGAGGACCGACAGGCCCTCCATGAAGTTCGACCGGATCGGCCGCTCGATGATCTCGCCCTTCGGGTTGGCCATGAGGCCGCGCATGCCCGCCAGCTGACGGATCTGCTTGAAGGAGCCACGCGCACCGGAGTTGGCCATCATGAAGATGGGGTTCAACTCGTGGAGGTGCTCGGCCATCGCGTCACCGACGACGTCCGTCGCCTCGTTCCACTTGGCCGTGACGTTCTCCTTGCGCTCCTCCTCGGAGATCAGGCCCATGTCGTACTGGTCCTGGATCTCCGCCACCTGCGCGTCGAAGCCGGCGAGGATCTCGCCCTTCGACGGCGGGGTGATGACGTCGTTCTTCGACACGGTGACGCCGGACTTCGTGGCGTAGGTGAAGCCGAGGTCCTTGAACGCGTCGAGCACGAGCGCGATCGTCGACGGGCCGTACTGCTGGATCAGCCGGTCGATGAACGCGACGCTGTCCTTCTTGCGCATCGACATGTTCACGAACTCGAACGCGTCGGCGTCGAAGTCCTCGCGCAGCGCCTCGGCCAACGCCCGCTCGATGCGGTCGTTGTAGATGATCCGGCCGATCGTCGTCATGACGTGGCCGCCCTCGCGACCGAACGGGCGGAACTCCGCGAGGTCGTGAAGCGTCACCACGTTCGCCTCGTAGCTCTGCTCGGCCTCCTGCGCCGTGCGGAACACGTGCGGGCGCGGGCGGTCGGCCGGCCAGTTGCCGGCGGTCAGCTGCTCCTGGAGCTCGTCGAGCTCCTTCTGCTCCGGACCGTACGTCAGGTAGTACGCGCCGAGGACCATGTCCTGCGACGGCGTGGTCAGCGGCGCACCGTGCGCCGGCGACAGGATGTTGTTCGCCGACAGCATGAGGATGCGGGCCTCGGCCTGCGCCTCGGCGCTGAGCGGGAGGTGGACCGCCATCTGGTCGCCGTCGAAGTCCGCGTTGAACGCGGTGCAGACGAGCGGGTGGACCTGGATGGCCTTGCCCTCGACGAGCACCGGCTCGAACGCCTGGATGCCCAGGCGGTGGAGCGTCGGCGCGCGGTTGAGCAGCACCGGGTGCTCGTGGATGACCTCTTCGAGGACGTCCCAGACCTCGGGGATCATCGAGTCGACCATCTTCTTGGCCGCCTTGATGTTCTGCGCGGCCTTGCGCTCGACGAGGCGGGCCATGATGAACGGCTTGAACAGCTCGAGGGCCATGAGCTTCGGCAGGCCGCACTGGTGCAGCCGCAGCGACGGGCCGGACACGATCACCGATCGGCCGGAGTAGTCGACGCGCTTGCCGAGCAGGTTCTGACGGAACCGGCCCTGCTTGCCCTTGAGCATGTCCGAGAGCGACTTCAGCGGGCGGTTGCCCGGGCCCGTGACGGGCCGGCCGCGGCGGCCGTTGTCGAACAGCGCGTCGACGGCCTCCTGCAGCATGCGCTTCTCGTTGTTGACGATGATCTCCGGCGCGCCGAGGTCCAGCAGCCGCTTGAGGCGGTTGTTCCGGTTGATGACGCGGCGGTAGAGGTCGTTGAGGTCCGAGGTCGCGAAGCGGCCACCGTCGAGCTGCACCATCGGGCGCAGCTCCGGCGGGATGACCGGCACGGCCTCGAGGATCATCTGGTCCGGGCGGTTGCCGGACTGGATGAACGCGGAGACGACCTTCAGGCGCTTGACCGACCGGGCCTGCTTCTGGCCCTTCGCGGTCTTGATGAGCTCGGAGAGCTCCTCGGCCTCGGCCTCGAGGTCGACCTGCTCGAGCAGGTCACGGATGGCCTCGGCGCCCATGCCGCCGCGGAAGTACTCGCCCCAGCCGTACGGGCTGCCGAAGCGCTCCTTCAGCTCGCGGAAGACGGTCTCGTCGACCTCGATGCGCTTGGGCTCCATGTCCTGGAACAGGTCCCACACCTGACGCAGCCGCTCGGCCGCGTCCTCGATGTACGCCTCGGTGTCGTTGATGTCCGACTCGAACGTCTTGCGGAGGTCCTTCAGGAGCTTCTCGCGCTCGTCGTCGCCGAGCTTGGCGACGTTGATGTCGAGCGCCTCGGCCCACAGGTGGTCCTCGTCGTCGAAGTCCTTCTGGCTGCCGTCGGCGAGGTAGGCCTCGCGACGCGCCTGGGACTCCTTGAGCTCGAGGGTCCGCTCCTCACGCTCGGCGGCGTAGGAGTCGAGCTGGTCGTTGACGTTCTTCTGCAGCTCGTCGAGGTCGGCGGCACGCGCCTCCTCGTCGACCCACGTCACGATGGACGCCGCGAAGTACAGGACCTTCTCGAGCTCCTTCGGCGCCATGTCGAGCAGGTAGCCGATGCGGCTCGGGACGCCCTTGAAGAACCAGATGTGGCTCACGGGGGCGGCCAGGTCGATGTGGCCCATCCGCTCGCGGCGGACCTTCGAGCGCGTGACCTCGACGCCGCAGCGCTCGCACACGATGCCCTTGTAGCGGACGCGCTTGTACTTGCCGCAGTAGCACTCCCAGTCCTTGGTCGGACCGAAGATGCGCTCGCAGAAGAGGCCGTCCTTCTCGGGCTTGAGCGTGCGGTAGTTGATCGTCTCCGGCTTGGTGACCTCGCCGGAGGACCAGGACCGGATCTGCTTGGACGACGCCAGACCGATTTCGATCGCGTCGAAGTTATTGATGTCGATCAAGGGGATTCCTCTGATTCCTTGTTCTGATCCTGGTCCGGGCTACGCGTCGTCGCCGAGGTCGATAGCGGCCTCGAGGTCGACGGGATCGGGCGCGTCCTCAGCGTCCGCGGCATCGGCTTCCAGCGTCTCGACCGTCTCTTCGCTCTCGGTCGCCTCGTCGCTCGCGCCGTTGCCCGAAGGCTGTTCGGCGCGGACACCCGAGAGATCGATGCCGAGCTCCTCGGCAGCGCGCAGGAGGTCGTCGTCGTCGTCACGGACCTCGGCCCGCGCGCCCTCCTCGGAGACCACGTTGACGTCGAGCGCCAGCGACTGCATCTCCTTGAGGAGCACCTTGAACGACTCCGGGATGCTCGGCTCGGCGATGTTCTCGCCCTTGACGATGGCCTCGTAGGCCTTCACGCGCCCGACGGTGTCGTCGGACTTGATCGTGAGCATCTCCTGGAGGGTGTACGCGGCGCCGTACGCCTCGAGCGCCCACACCTCCATCTCACCGAAGCGCTGGCCGCCGAACTGCGCCTTGCCGCCCAGCGGCTGCTGGGTGACGAGCGAGTACGGGCCGGTCGAACGCGCGTGGATCTTGTCGTCGACCAGGTGGTGCAGCTTCAGGATGTACATGTAGCCGACCGTCACCTGCTGCTCGAACGGCTCGCCGGTGCGGCCGTTGAACAGGGTGAACTTGCCCGAGGCCTTCTCGCCCTCGCGCCGGTCGTCCTTGATGTCCATCCGGATGCGGCCCTGGTGCTCCTTCTGCCACTGCACCAGCGCGTTGTCCACGTCGGACGTCTCCGCGCCGTCGAACACCGGCGTGGCCACGTAGACCTTGCCGTTGCCGCCCGGGGCGTGCGCCTTCTTGTAGGCCTCGCTGCCGTCGTCGTACCAGCCGGACGCGGCGGCCCACCCGAGGTGGGTCTCCAGGATCTGGCCGACGTTCATGCGCGACGGGACGCCCAGCGGGTTGAGGATGACGTCCACGGGGGAGCCGTCCTCCATGAAGGGCATGTCCTGCTCGTCGACGATCTTCGAGATGACGCCCTTGTTGCCGTGGCGGCCGGCGAGCTTGTCGCCCTCGGAGATCTTGCGCTTCTTCGCGACGAAGACGCGGACGAGATCGTTGACGCCCGGCGGCAGGTCGTCGCCGTTGTCGCGGCTGAAGGTCATGACGTCGATGACGACGCCCTCCTCGCCGTGCGGCACCTTCAGCGAGGTGTCGCGGACCTCACGGGCCTTCTCCTTGAAGATCGCCCGGATGAGCTTCTCCTCGGCGGTGAGCTCGGTCTCGCCCTTCGGCGTGACCTTGCCGACCAGCAGGTCGCCCGACTTGACCTCGGCGCCGACGCGGACGATGCCGCGGTCGTCGAGGTTGCGCAGCGACTCCTCGGAGCGGTTCGGGATGTCGCGGGTGATCTCCTCGTCGCCCAGCTTCGTCGTGCGGGCGTCGATCTCGTACTCCTCGATGTGGATCGAGGTGAGCTCGTCGTCCTTCACGAGGCGCTTGGAGAGGATGATCGCGTCCTCGAAGTTGTAGCCCTCCCAGGACATGAAGGCGACGCGCAGGTTCTTGCCCAGCGCCATCTCGCCCATGGAGGTCGAGGAGCCGTCGGCCAGGATGTCGCCGGCCTCCACCTTCTGCCCGCTCTGGACGAGCGGCTTCTGGTGGATGAGCGTGCCCTGGTTGGACCGCATGAACTTGTTCAGGCGGTACTCGTCGAGGCCGTCCTTCGTCTCGATCGTGAGCTGCTCGGCGTCGACGTAGGCGACCGTGCCGGCGTTCTTCGCCAGCAGCACGTCACCGGTGTCCATCGCCGCGCGGCGCTCCATGCCGGTGCCGATGACCGGCGCGTCCGTCTTCAGGAGCGGGACGGCCTGGCGCTGCATGTTCGAGCCCATGAGCGCGCGGTTGGCGTCGTCGTGCTCGAGGAACGGGATCATCGCCGTGGCGACCGACCAGATCTGCTCCGGCGAGACGTCGACGAGGTCGACCTCGGCCGGCGGGACGGTGATGTACTGGCCGGCCTGCGTGCGGCAGATGACCTCGTCGGCCAGGATCTGGCCGTCGGGACCGAGCTCGACGTTGGCCTGCCCGATCTTCAGCTCCTCCTCCTGGGTGGCGTCCAGGTGGACCAGCTCGTCGGTGACCTTGCCGTCAACGACCTTGCGGTACGGGGTCGTGACGAAGCCGTGCTCGGAGACCTCGGCGTAGCTCGACAGCGAGCCGATGAGGCCGATGTTCGGACCCTCCGGCGTCTCGATCGGGCACATGCGGCCGTAATGGGTCGGGTGCACGTCGCGCACCTCGATCGGCGCGCGCTCACGCGTCAGGCCGCCGGCGCCCAGCGCCGACAGGCGGCGGCGGTGCGTCAGGCCCGAGAGCGAGTTCGTCTGGTCCATGAACTGCGACAGCTGCGAGGAGCCGAAGAACTCCTTCTGCGCCGCCACCACGGGCCGGATGTTGATGATCGTCTGCGGCGTGATCGTGTCCGCGTCCTCGGTGGTGAGGCGCTCGCGGACGACGCGCTCCATCCGGTAGAGGCCGATGCGGAAGGCCTCCTGGATGAGCTCGCCGACGGTGCGCAGACGGCGGTTGCCGAAGTGCTCGTACTCGTCGAGGTGATCCTGCACGCCCTCGCGCGGGTACGAGGCGGCCTCGGCCGCGTAGTCCTTGATCTCCTCCTCGGGGTGCTCGGGCATGCCCAGGTGCTTGGGCAGCGTCACGAGCTCCTTGATGAGGGCGATGATGTCGTCCTTCGTCAGCGTCCGCGTCTCCAGGTCGGCTTCCTGGTTCAGGCGGGCGTTGAGCTTGTAGCGGCCGACGCGCGTGAGGTCGTAGCGCTTCGGGTCGAAGAACAGCTGGTGCAGCAGGGCCTTCGCGTTGTCGACGCTGGGCGGCTCGCCCGGGCGCTGCTTCTTGAAGAGCTCGATCAGCGCGCCTTCCTCGGTCTTCGTGACCTCGGTGTCGGCGTCGATCGTGTTGCGGATGTAGAGCGAGTCGTCGAAGAGGTTCAGGATCTCCTCGTCGGTCGCGTAACCCATCGCGCGCAGGAGGACCGTGACCGGCAGCTTGCGCTTGCGGTCGATCCGGACGAAGACCTTGCCCTTCTTGTCGATCTCGAGCTCGAGCCACGAGCCACGGGCCGGCATGAGGTTCGCGACGAAGACCTGCTTCTCGCGGTCCTTGGCCTCCATGAGGTACGCGCCCGGCGAACGGACCAGCTGCGTCACGACGACGCGCTCGGTGCCGTTGATGATGAAGGTGCCCCGCTCCGTCATCCACGGGAAGTCGCCCATGAAGACCGACTGCTCGCGGATCTCGCCCGTCTCCCGGTTGACGAACGCGACGGTCAGCGTGAGCGGACGCGCGTAGGTCAGGTCCTTCTCGCGGCACTCCTCGATCGTCGCGACCGGATCGTCGAAGCGCAGCTCACCGAAGTCCACGGCGAGGTTGCCGGTGTAGTCCTCGATGGGCGAGATGTCATCGATCGTCTCCCGCAGGCCGCCCTTCTCAGGGTCGGTCAGCCACTCGAACGAGCGGCGCTGGATGTCGATCAGGTTCGGGAGGTCCTGAACACGGTCAAGGCGCGCGAAACTACGGCGCACCCGCGGAGCGTCAAGAGGCGGCAAGACAGCGGCTCCTCAGGGCGTAGGAGGGGAGGTGGCGAGGCGTACGGAGGCCCAGTACGCCGACTCGCCAAGATAGCACAACGAGGTGTAACCCCAGCAGGGGCAGTCGGTTCTCACGGACCCCGCTCCCGGAACATCGCGTATGTGGCGCGATGTCGTGTCAACGACTGGAGCGGCTACGGCTATCGACCGACGCGGGGATTGTAGGGCAACGGCGCCGAACGCGCCATGCAGGCGACCGCCGGCGTGATCTCGCAAACAGCGAGGAGTGCCCGCCCAGGGTCGCCGCCGACGCTGGTAGCTTCGCTGACCCGTGAACGTCGCCATGGTCGCCAGTCCTTCAGTTCGCTCGGTGCTCGCCTCGCACCATCCCGTGGGCGCCTCGACCGGGTGCTTCTCCTCGCTGCGCGGTGACTGGCCCGCCCTCGTCGCCGCCGCGCACGAGGTCTCCAGCTACGCCGCCGAGCTCGCCGCGCTGCAGGCCCGGGAGTTCGAGGGGCTCCTGTCGTACCTCGACCTCGGCCCCGCGCTCCCGTTCAACGACCTCTCGGTGCACGCGCCCACGAAGGGGCTGCGCGATCCCGCGCACCTGCGCGAGCTGCTCGAGCGGCTGCCGCTCGGGATCGAGACGATCGTCGTGCACCCCGACACGCTGGGCGACGGCGACGAGCTGGCGGCGCTCGGGTCGCGCCTGATCGTCGAGAACATGGACGGCCGCAAGGCGTTCGGCCAGACCGCCGACGACCTCGCCACCGTCTTCGCGCGCCTGCCCGAGGCCGGCTTCTGCTTCGACATCGCCCACGCGTGGTCGATCGACCCGTCCATGGCCCTGGCCGGTGAGCTCATCGACCGCTTAGCCTCGCGCCTGCGCGAAGTCCACCTCAGCTCGCTGGCGGACGGCCGCCACGTCGGCCTCACCGACGAGCACGCCGCGCTGTTCGCGCCGCTGCTGAGCCGCTGCGTCGACGTGCCGTGGATTCTCGAAGCTCCCGTCTCAGCGAGCTGACGTCCGGCGGTGGGCTGGCCGCGCTCGCCGCCCGCAGCGGCGAGCCGCTGCCGCACCTGATGGCCGCAAGGCGGCGTTCGCTGGAGGCCCGTGACGCCGCGGCCGCGCGGCTCGCCGAGCTCGAGTGCCAGGAGGACGTGTCCGTGGTGGTCATGGGCTCCTGGGGGCGGCTCGAGTTGACGTCGGGCAGCGACCACGACTTCGTGGTGCTCGTCGGCGGCAGCCCGCGCATCGCGGTCTCCCCCACCCCCGCGCAGGTCGGGGAGGTCCTCGACAAGCCGCCGAGCCGGTCCGGCGCGTTCGACGGCGTCGCCTACGTCGACCACCTCGTCACGCGGATCGGACGCCGCGCCGACGACAACGACAACCTGACGCGGCGCATGCTGCTCGTCCTCGAGTCGATGGCGATCGCCGGCGGAGCGGCGCACGAGGCGGCCCGCCGGGCGGTCATCGAGACGTACATCGACACCCGTGTGAAGGACTACCGGCCGCCGCGGTTCCTGCTCAACGACCTCCAGCGGTACTGGCGCACGATCTGCGTGGACTTCGAGGGCAAGCAGCGCGACCGCCGCAGCAAGGACAAGTGGGCCCTGCGCGCCGCGAAGCTCCGAACGTCGCGCAAGCTCCTGTTCGCGTCCGGCCTCCTGCCCGTCCTCGAGTGCCACGACCTCACCGCCGAGGAGATGCGCACGTGGCTCGGCGAGACGTTCGCGGCCCCGCCGGTCGACCGGATCGCGGACGCGTTCCTGCGCCACGAGGCCTACGACGCGGGGGTCCGCACGCTCGTCGCCTACGACCGGTTCCTCGGTCACCTCGACGACGAGGCGTTCCGCGACGAGCTGCGCTCGCTGTCCCGGGGCGACGAGGACCGATCGGCCGCGTGGGTGGAGGCACGGCGGCTCGGTCGCCAGATCGAGGAGGGGCTGCTCGCCCTGCTCTTCGATCGAGACGCCCTGGCGCGGCTCGTCCGGCAGTACGGTCTGTTCTGATGTCGCGCTCGCCTGAGCTGCTGCACCACGTCACGGAGCTCCTGGAGCCCCATGGCCCGCCGGTGGAGGTCAAGCGGATGTTCAGCGGGTGGAGCCTGCAGCGCGACGGCATCCCGTTCGCGCTGGTCCTCGATGAGCTGTATTTGCGCGTCGACGACGAGACCCGGCCTGCCTACATCGCCGCGGGCTGCGAGCCGTTCCGCTACGCGACCAGCGCCCGCGAGGTGTCGGTAGAGCGGTACTACGGCGTGCCCGACGGCGCCCTCGATGACGGCGAACGGCTCGCCGACCTGGTCGACGAGGCGGTGGAGGCCGCGCTGCGCGACCCCACCAAGCGCCGCGGCGGGCGCTGAGCACCCACCGCGGCGACGGATGACGCTCAGCTCGTGCTCTGCAGGAGCCGGTTCGGGGTGCGGACCGCGCAGCCCCAGATGACGTACGTGCACGTGCGCGGCAGCGCGGTCACCTTCCCGGTGACGGCCTGGCCGACCACCGTGCTCGCGACCTGGTCCGGCGTCGAGGCCGGCGCGCCCTGCAGGACCCGCGCGGCGGCGCCCGCGACGTGCGGCGAGGCCATCGACGTGCCGCTCAGCGACGCTGTCGCGGTGTCCGACGAGTGGCTGGCCGACAGGACGCCGACGCCCGGCGCGATGACGTCCACGCACGTGCCGTAGTTCGAGAACGACGCGAACACGTCCTTGGTGTCGCTCGCACCCGCCGTGAGCGCCCTGGTGACGCGCGCCGGCGAGGACTTGCAGGCGTCCGCCTTGGAGTTGCCCGCCGCCACCGCCGTGCTCACCCCGTCGTTGATGAGGTTCGTCACGGCCGTGTCGAGCGTGCTGTTCGCGCCGCCGCCGAGACTCATGTTCGCGACCGCCGGAACACCCGCGGCGTGGTCGCGGATCACCCAGTCGATGCCGGCGACGATCTGCGAGATCGACCCCGACCCGGTGCAGCTCAGCGTGCGCACGCCGACGAGGCTCACGTCCTTCGCCACGCCGTAGGTCGTGCCGCCGATGGTGCCCGCCACGTGCGTGCCGTGACCGTTGCAGTCGATGCCGTTGCCGCCGAGCGCGTCGTAGCCGACGCGTGCGCGGCCGCCGAAGTCGGTGTGCGTCGGGCGGATGCCGGTGTCGATGACGTACGCGGTGACGCCCGCGCCGGTCGTGCCGTACGTGAAGCTCAGGCTCAGCGGCAGCAGCTGCTGGTCGATGCGGTCGAGGCCCCACGGCGGGTTGGCCTGCGTGGCCTGCGTCGTGACGATCGCGTCGGGCTCGGCGCGGACGATGTCCGGGATCCCGGCGCTCGCCGGTGTCTGGCCCGGCGGCAGGTCGACGACGATGCCGTTGATGGCGTTGTCGAACGACCGCACGACGTCGCCCTGCACCCGGTCGATCCGCTGGTCGATCGCGGCACGGCGCTGGCTGGCCTTTCCGTCGCTGCGGTCGAGCTGGACGATGTACCGCTCGGCCGACGCGCCGCTCGGCACCGCGCACAGCGCGAGCCCGCCCAGCGCCGCCGCCACGCAGGCGCGCCGCAGATTCCCTCGAGACATCCCTCGCTCCTCTCCCATGACCCCCGCCCGGCAGGCCACCGGACGGCGCGACCCTATCGAATCGACGCAGTGGAAAACAGTAAATCGGGGAGCCGCGGGATGTGCGATCCCACAACGGACGGAGGAGGCGGCGATCAGGGACCCGACGAAGCGCCGGGGCGGGCGCTGACCGCACCTCCCTGGGCGCTTTGCGTCACCGTTGCGCTGTACTACGGTGCGTAGCGACATGCTGGACACGGGCTCTCTGGTCGGCAGGTACTCCGTCGACGGGCTGCTCGGCCGCGGTGGGATGGGGACGGTCTTCCGCGCGCACCACGTGGACTCAGGACGGGTGGTCGCACTCAAGGTCCTGTCGGAGCCGCTGGCCGCAGACGCCGAGTTCACCGCGCGTCTCGACCGCGAAGGCCGCGCGCAGGCCTCGCTCGACCACCCCCACGTGGTGACCGTCTACGAAGCCGGGGAGTTCGAGCACGGCCGCTTCCTGGCGATGCGCCTCATCGAGGGGCCGTCGCTGGCCGACCTCATCAGCGAGCGGAGGCTGACCGTGCCGCGCGCGCTCGCGCTCCTCGACCAGGTCGCCGACGCGCTCGACGCCGCACACGCCGCGGGCCTCGTCCACCGCGACGTCAAGCCGCACAACGTCCTCGTCGGCACGGGCGACCACGCGTACCTCGCGGACTTCGGGCTGACCCGGACGGGCGGTGCGACCAAGGTCACCGCGGCGGGCTCGGTCGCCGGCACCGTGGCGTATCTCGCGCCGGAGGTCGCGCGCGGCGAGGAGGCGCGTCCGGCATCGGACCGGTACGCGTTCGCCGCGCTGGCATTCGAGTGCCTGACCGGCAGCGTCGTGTTCCCCAGGCCGACGGACGCCGCCGTCCTCCTGGCGCAGGTCAGCGACCCGCCGCCACGGATCAGCGCGCGCCGGCCCGAGCTGGGCGTCGGGCTCGACGAGGTGTTCACCCGCGCGCTGTCCAAGGACCCCGCCGATCGGCCCGCGAGCGCACGAGGCCTCCTCGCCGAGGTTCGCCGCGAGCTCGAACGCGCCGGCGCGGCCGGGCTCCCCGCGCCCCCTCCGATCGGGGCCGCGGCGCTGAGCCGGGACGCCACGACCGAGCAGCTCGAGGCGGTCGGCGCAGACGAGGCGTCCGGCGGCTCGCGCATCCGGCCGCGCGTCGGCCTGGCAATCGCGGCGCTCGCCGGTGCCGCCGCGGTCGCCGTCGCCTGGGCGGTCACCGAGAACGATGCCGACACACCCGCACGGGCCGCAGAGACCTCCGAGCCGCCGGGGCTGACGTACGTCGGCGCGGACCTGTCCGGCAGCCGCGCGCAACCTCGTGACTGCCTCGGCGAAACCGCCGTCGCGGCCTCCCCACCCTGCACGATGGTCCAGACCGCGCTGCCCGGTGCGACGCTCGTCGTCCCCCGCACCGGCGTGATCCGGCGCTGGTCGGTGCGCGGCGCGTCCGGCGAGCTCACGCTGGTGGTCCTGCGTCCCCGCGAGGGCGGCGCGTTCCAGGTGACGACGTCGGCGACCGAGTCGGTCGGGAGCGCGGACGTCCAGACGTTCTCCGCCGACATGGACGTCGAGCGAGGCGACCTCGTCGGCCTGCGCGTCACCGCAGGTTCGGCCGTGGGTACCCGGGACGACGTCCCGGGCGCGACCGTTGACCGGTGGCTGCCGCCGGTGGCCGGCGCGGGCCGTCCCGCCGACCGCGGTGCCGGGACCGGTTTCGATGTCGAGCTGCTCCTGCGGGTGGGCATCACGCCCGGAGCCGAGCGGCGCGCGCCCCGGCAGGTCACCGGGTCCGCAGCCGCGGACCTCCCCGATGGGCGCGTCCGGGCGCGGCGCGAGAGCACGCTCGACGGACGGCCGATCGAGATGGCGCTCGTCGAAGTCGACGGACGGCTGGCGCTCGACCTCGTGCAGTCCCGTCGTCGCCTCGCGCGGGTGGAGATTCCCGGCGCCCGGGCGCGCGCGGCCGTCGCGCGTTTCGTGGCCGCGGAGTGGAGCCCGGATCAGACGGGCGTCGACATCGACGTCGTCAACGAGGGCAGCGCCCGGGTCGTCCAGCACACGTATGCCGCCTTCGACCGCCAGTTCGAACTCATCCGCTGAGCTGTCGGCGGGCACCGTCGTGGCGGGGTTCCGTCTCGGGCGGGTGCTCGGCCGCGGTCCCAGGGCGACGGTGTACGAGGCCACCCAGCTGAGCCTCGATCGGCAGGTCGCCTTCAAGCTCCTCCACGACGGCGCCCTCGCCGACCGTGTGCGGCGGCTCGCCTGGCCCGAGCACCCCGGCGCTGTGAGCCTCTACGGCAGCGGGACCAGCGAGCACGGCCCGTGGCTGGCGATGCAGCTGATCGACGGGAGGACCCTCGCCGAGACCTGGGCGCCGCTCGACGACGTCGCGGGTGCGCTGGCCCAGGCGCACGACGCCGGCATCGTCCACGGCGACGTGCGGGCGCGCAACGTCCTGATCCAGGACGGCCGGGCCCGGTTGACGGACTTCGGGCTCGTGGACGGGACCATCGAAGCGGACTGCGCAGCCCTCGCGGCACTGCGGCGGGACCACCCGCGACCTCCGGCGCGCCGCCGCCGCGTGGTGGGCGCAGCAGGCGCAGCGGCGATTGTGGTGGCGGGGATCGCGGCCGCGCTCCTGGCCGGCGGCCCGTCCGGGGACGGAGACGCACCGCGTGCCGAGCCCGCGCCGGGCACGCTGGTCGTCGGCAGCGACCTGGCCGCCGGCGGCGTCGAGGGCGTGGACTGCAATGGCCGCGCGCCGAGCGGGACCTCGCCGGCATGCACCGTCATGCAGCGCACCATCTACGGCCGGGAGGTCGAGGTGCCCGAAGCGGGGACCATCACGGCCTGGGCGGTCCGAGGTAGCCGAGGGCGACTGGCGCTCCAGGTCCTGCGGCCGCGCGGTCGCGACGTCGCCGCGGTCGGACGCTCCGCCGACGTGTCGGTTCCCGACGGCGGCCTGCACACCTTCCCCGCCGACCTTCGGGTCGTTGCCGGTGACCGGATCGCGCTCGAGGTCCCGCCCGACGCGGCCATCGGCATCCGGCGCGACACCGCCGGGGCGACCACCGAGCGCTGGGTCGGCCCGCTGCTCGACCCGCCCCGTCCGCCGGAACGCGCGGCGGGGACCGGCCTCGACGTCGAGCTCGCCCTGCGGGTCACGGTGCGGCCGGGATCCGCCGAGCCGCCGCTCGCCCCGGTGCGGGGAGCGGCTGCGGCCGGGGCGCCCGCCGGGCAGACCCTCGCGACCCGCGAGGTCGACATCGGCGGGGACCAGACGCGGACCGTGGCGATCGTCACGCTCGGCGGGCGGGTGGCCGTGGACCTGTTCGACGGCGCGCGGCGCCTGGCGCGGGTGCCGGTGACCGGCGCGGACGCGAGCGGCAACCTCGTCCGGGCCACGCCACGCTCGGGCGCGCTGCAGGTGCGCTGGCGCAACCCCGACGGCGCAGAGATCGACCGCCAGGTGCGAGTCGGCGCCGCGCGGCTCAGCTGAGCAGGTCGGCGCGTGTGACGACGCCGGTCTCCAGCGCACGGCGAGCCAGCTCGGTGCGCTTCTGGTACTGCGGCAACTCACCCACACCGAGCTTGGTGAACAGCGAACGGACGTGGGTCTTGACGCCGTCGAGCGACAGGTGCAGCGCGTCGGCGATCTCCCGGTTGGTGGCCGGCGCGGGCGCGGGTCCCTGGTCGGCGGCGAACGGGGCGCAGAGCGCGACGAGCACACGCCGCTCGGACTCCGTGAGATGCACGGTGTGGGCCGGCTGGGCGGCGATCGTGCTCGCGTGACCGGCGGCGGGCGAGCGGAAGACGATGGCGCACTGGCCGATCTGCACGACGTCGCCGTCGGTGAGGCGGCGACGCGTCGCGACCCGTTCGCCGTTGACGCGGGAGCCGTTGCGCGACAGTCCGTCGTCGATCAGGGCCCAGTCCCCGCCGACCCGTTCGAGCTGCGCGTGCGAGCGGGAGACCTGCGGGTCCCAGTCCAGGACCAGGTCGTTGCCCGCGACCCGTCCGATCGCCACGCGCTGAGCTTCGCCGAGGAACGTGAAGCGCAGGTCACCGATCCCGTCGCGGTAGGCGACGAACGGCTCCTGCCGTCGCTCGGCCTCGAGCATCGCCTTGAGCTCGGCGGGGGAGAGCGAGTGCGCCGCGAAGCCCATGACGGCATTGTCGACGATGCCGCCCCAGAACGACAAAGGGCGCCCTTGAAGGACGCCCTGAGAAGGGGACAATCGGCGCCAGCCGATTGTCCCGGCGGTAGTTCGGCTCTGCCGAACTACCGCTACTTGAGCTCGACGCTCGCGCCAGCCTCTTCGAGCTCGGCCTTGAGCTTGTCGGCCTCGTCGCGCTCGATGCCTTCCTTGACGGGCTTGGGGGCCTCGTCGACCAGCGCCTTGGCCTCCTTCAGGCCCAGGCCGGTCGCCGCGCGGACGACCTTGATGACCTGGATCTTCTTGTCGCCCGCGCCCGTGAGCACGACGTCGACCGTGGAGGACTCCTCAGCGGCGGCCTCGCCGCCACCGGCGCCACCGGCGGCCGGGGCCGCGGCGGCCACGGCCGTCGCGGAGACACCGAACTCCTCTTCGAGCGCCTTGATGCGCTCGGCCAGCTCAAGCACCGAAATGCTCTTGAGCTCGTCAATCCATTCAGCGGTGGTCGCCATGCTTACTCCTCGTTGTTCTCAGTCTCAGGGGTGGGTTCCTCAGCCGGGGCCTCAGCCTCAGCTTCGGGTGCGGCCTCTTCGGCGGGGGCTTCTTCAGCCGGAGCCGCAGCAGCTTCGGGTGCGGGCGCAGGCGCGTCACCGGAGGGGATCTCTCCCGACTCCTTCTTCTCCTGCACGCCGGCCAGCGCGATCGCCAGACCGCCGAGCAGCCCGTTGAGGCTGCGGGCGAGGCCCGTGATCGGGGACGCGACGATGCCGACGAGCTGCCCGTAGAGCACCTCGCGCGACGGAAGCTTGCTGATCGCCTGGATGTCGTCGACGCTCAGCTCGTTGCCGTCCATGAGCCCGCCCTTGAAGGGCAGCAGCTCGAACTCCTTGGCGGCGTCGCTGATCGTCTTCGCGGCCGCGGCGGCGTCGCCCTTGACGAACGCCAGCGCGGTCGGGCCCTGGAGCAGGGCCTTCAGCGTCTCGGCGCCCGCCTGGTCGGCGGCGCGCTCGGTCAGCGTGTTCTTCACCACGCGGAAGGTCGTGTCCGACTCGCGCAGCTTGCTGCGCAGGTCGGCGACCTGGGTGACGGTGATGCCGCGGTAGTCCACGGCGAACACGGCCGAACCCTCGTTGATGTCGGCGGTGATCTCCTCGATCACCGCGGCTTTTTCTGCTCGGTTCACAAGCCTCCTCGGCCGGGCTTCTCAGCGGGGCAATCGGTGCCCCGCGCGCCGGCGGTCTGTGGTGGCCTCGTGGGGGCTACGCAGCGGCTGGCGTAGCCTCCCCGAGGATGTCGCGGGTGCGGCTGGGATCGACCTTGATCCCGGGGCCCATGGTCGACGTCACGGTGATCGTGCGCAGGTACTTGCCCTTGGCGGCAGAGGGCTTGGCCCGCTGCAGCTCTTCGATCACGGCGGCGTAGTTCTCGAGCAGCTGCTGCTCGGGGAAGGACTTCTTGCCGATGACGAGGTGCACGATCGCGGTGCGGTCGGTGCGGTACTCGACCTTGCCGGCCTTCGACTCGGTGATGGCCTTCGTGACGTCCATCGTCACGGTGCCGACCTTCGGGTTCGGCATCTTGCCCGACGGGCCGAGGATGCGGCCCAGGCGGCCGACGACCGGCATGAGGTCCGGCGTCGCGATGGCGATGTCGAAGTCGGTGAAGCCCTCTTCGATCTTCTTGGCGAGGTCCTCGGCGCCCACGATGTCGGCGCCGGCGGCCTCGGCCTCCTTCGCCTTGTCGCCCTGGGCGAACACGGCGATCTTGACTTCCTTGCCGAGCCCGTGGGGCATCGCGATGGTGCCGCGCAGCTGCTCATCCGCGTGGCGGACGTTCAGGCCGGTGCGGATGTGGATCTCGACCGACTCGTCGAACTTCGGTCCCGGCAGGGACTTCAGCAGCGAGAGCGCCTCGGCGGGCTCGTACTCGCGGTCGCGGTCGACCTTCGAGAGCGCTTCCTTGTGGGTCTTGCCCTGCTTGGCCATCAGTCGACCACCTCCACACCCATCGAGCGCGCCGTGCCGGCGATGATGAGCATCCCCTGGTCGACGGTGTGGGCGTTCAGATCGGGGAGCTTCTTCTCGGCGATCGCGCGGAGCTGGTCCTTCGTGATCTTGCCGACCTTGTCACGGTGCGGTTCGGCCGAGCCCTTGTCCAGGCTGATCGCCTGCTTGATGAGCACCGCGGCGGGCGGCGTCTTCGTCACAAACGTGAACGAGCGGTCCTCGTACACGGTGATGACGACCGGGATCGTCGTGCCGTTGTCCTGGGCCGTCTGGGCGTTGAACGCCTTGACGAACTCCATGATGTTGATGCCGTGCTGACCCAGCGCCGGGCCGACCGGCGGAGCCGGGCTTGCCTGGCCGCCAGGAGCCTGCAGGCGGATCTCTGTCAGAACCTTCTTTGCCATCTCAGATCTTCTTCACTTGGTCGAAACCGACTTCGACCGGGGTCTCACGGCCGAAGATGGACACTAGGACCTTCAGCTTGGACTGGTCCTCGTTGATCTCGGAGATCTCGCCGGAGAAGTCCGAGAGCGGGCCGGAGATGACCTTCACGGCCTCCCCGACGCTGAACTGCGTGCGGGTGCGCGGGCGCTCGGCGGTCTCGCGATGCAGGAGGCGATCGACCTCGGCCTGCGTGAGCGGCACGGGCTCGTTGGACGCCCCGACGAAGCCGGTGATGCCCGGGGTGTTCTTCACCACGCTCCACGAATCCTCGTTGAGGTCCATGTTCACGAGCACGTAGCCGGGCATCGTGCGCTTCTCCGTGGTGACCTTCTGGTTGTCCTTCATCTCGGACACCGTCTCGGTCGGCACGACGACCTGGCGCACGTTGCGCTTCTGCCCCATGGACATGACGCGGTGCTCAAGGTTGTGCTTGACCTTGTTCTCGTGCCCGGAATAGGTGTTGACGACGTACCAGCGGAACATGACTCAGCTTCGATCGAAGGGGGTTAAAGGATGAGCTTGACGATCTCTTTGGCCACGGCGTCCGCGGCGCCCAGGTAGGCGCCCGCGATGACGACGAAGCCCAGCGTGACCGCTGTGCCCTGCCCGACCTGGGTGCGGTCGGGCCACTGCACACGCTGCAACTCGGCCCAGGAGGCGCGCAGGAACTGCACGAAACGGGGGCCGCCCTTGCCCGTGGTGGGCTCGCCGGGGGCCGTGGCGATGTGCGCCCCGGCGCGCTCGTCGGCGGGGATGTCGGTGACGTGCTCGGGGTGCGCGGCCTCGTCGGCCTGCTCCGCCGCGACCAGCTCCGCCTCGGTCAGGCCGTCCGCGACCTCGCCGTCAGCGCCGGCGACGATCGACGCCTCGACCTGGTCGACATCCGCCGACGCGTGGTCGAGCTGACCGGGGACGTTCTCACGCTGGATGGGCTGCTCGTCGCCGCTGGGCGCGGCGCCGTCGCCCTGCTTCTTGCGCAGGCGCTCTTTGCGCTCTTTCGCGCGTTCACGATTCCGAGACACGACACACCCTCCCGAAGACCTACCGGGTCTCCTTGTGCGAGGTCTGACCCTTGCACCACTTGCAGTACTTCCGCAGCGTGATGCGATCAGGGTTGTTGCGCTTGGACTTATTCGTCTGGTAGTTGCGCCGCTTGCAGTCCTCACAGGCGAGGGTCACAGCGATACGCACGTCTCCGCGGGCCATGTGGGCGAGCTCCGGGGCGAGGATGGGGCAGAAAAACGACCTGCGCCGGGCAGGTCGGAACGATCATGGTAGCGCGGTCGGCCGGGCGCGGCGGCCCGGGCCGCCGTCCGGGGCCGCGGCGGGTACGGTTGCGGTCCGTGCCCGCACCCCCGACCGACCTGCAGGCCGCCTTCATCACGGCCCTCCGAGGGGACGCGGGGCCGCTCCCGCCCGGCCCGCAGACCATGACGCGCGACGAGGTCACGGCCACCCATCGGCGGCGGATCATCGCGGGCATGGCGCACGCGCTGGCGACCAAGGGCCTGGCGCGCACCACGATCGCCGACGTCGTGCGGGAGGCACAGGTCTCCCGGCGGACGTTCTACGAGCTCTTCGACGACAAGATCAGCTGCCTGCTCGCCACGTACGACGCGTGCTGGGAGCAGACGATGGCGTTCGTCGAGGCCGCCGTGGCGCCGGCGGACGGGCGCACGTGGCAGGAGCGCGTGAACGCCGGGCTGTGCGCCTACCTCCAGCTCATGGGCGCGATGCCGGGTCTCGCGCGCGTCTTCATCCTCGAGCTGCCGAGCTCAGGGCCGGAGGCGCAGAGCCACATCCGCGGCGTGCATCGCGAGTTCGCCGCGCTGCTCACGCGGCTGGCCGAGGAGCAGCGCGACGCGCTCCCTGAGGGGGTCTCCCTCGACCCGCTGGTCGCGATCGGCGTCGTCGGCGGGGTCAACGAGCTCGTCGTCCACGCGCTCGCCGCCGGCGAGAGCCCGGACACGCCGCTGCGCGAGCACACGGCCATGCGGCTCCTGCTTGGCGCGATGCAGCCCTACGACGTCCTCACGGACTAGGCGCGCGCGCTGGCCTGCGGGTCGAGCCGCGTCATCTGCACGTTGGCGGTGAGCTCCGCGCCCGCCGCCCCCTGGTAGACGCCACGGATCGGCGGAACGTCCTGGTAGAAGCGGCCGTGGCCGATCTTCACGTGCGACTCGCCCGCGAGCCGGCGGTTCGTCGGGTCGGCGCCGACCCAGACCGGCTCGCCGCGCCCGCCCGCGCCGGGCATGAGCGCCTCGATCCACGCGTGCGTCTCGACCTCGACCGAGTCGCTGGCGCCGTCCTCCGAGGTCGACCACAGGTAGCCGCTGACGTAGCGCGCGGCGATGCCGTGACGACGCAGGAGGATGAGCGCGAGGTGCGCGAAGTCCTGACAGACGCCGGCGCCACCGTCGAGCAGGTCGGTGACCGTCGAGCCGACGTACGTCACGCCCGCCTCGTACCGGAAGCGGTCGGGGATCAGCTCGGAGACCCACCGCAGCGTCTTCAGCGGGCTGTTCGCGCGTGAGAGCGGGACGAGCTCCTCCAGCAGCGGATGGTCGGGCTCGTCCGGCGCGGGCAGCAGGAACTCCCCGGCGGCCTGCTCGTAAGCGACCGACGTCGTGCCCTCCCACGGCGCCTCGGGCGGCTCCACGGGCTCACCGGTGACGACCCGCGCGCGCACGTCGATCGTCAGGTGGTCGTGCGGGCGGCTGATGCCGAACTCCAGGACGTCGGTGCCGAAGTAGTCCTCGTGGCGGCCGATGCGCGCCTCCGGGTCGACCCGGACCTGGAAGTCGTCGAGCCGCTGGTTGCTCGTCGTCGCCGGGCGCACCCGCAGCGCGTTGAGGTTGTCGGTGACCTCGTGGTCGTAGCGGTACTCGGTGAGGTAGCGGATGGAGAAGTGCATCAGGCGGCGGCCGGCGCGCCGGCGAAGTAGCGGTCGTGGATGTCGCGGTCGACCTTGCCCAGTTCGACCTGCACCGACTCGCAGATCTCGGCGAGGCGCGGGGCGGTGGCCGTCGCCTCCTCCGCACGGCGGCGGAACTCCAGGTCGGCGGTCAGCCGCAGCAGGCGGAGCACGGGCTCGGCGTTGCGCGGGTTGTCGTCGGCGCGCGTCAGTGACTGCTGGAGCAGGTCCACCGACGCGGCGACGGAGTCGGGGTACGCGCGTTCGAACAGCAGGAAGCGGGCGACCGGGCCGGCGTTCGGCGGGCCGGGGACCGCGCGGCGGTAGGCCTGGAAGCCGCCGACGGCCTGCAGCAGGCTCAGCGCGTGGCCGTCGTCGCGGCCGCCGCCGCTGGCCGCCAGGGCGACGCGCAGCATCCGCAACATCATGTCGGCCGACTCCAGCCGTCCGCCCGCCTGCAGGAACGAGTAGGCCTCGTCGCGGAGCATCGTGCGCCGGGTCAGGCCCCAGAACAGCGCCGAGCGCTCCTTGACGTACTGGTAGACCGAGTACGGCCCGACGCGCAGGCGCTCGGAGAGGTCGCCCTCCAGCAGGCCCAGGTTCGTCGTGTTGATCGACTCCCACATCTCCTGGGAGATGACGTCGCGGACCGTCCGCGCCCCCTCACGCGCACGCCCGATGCACGCGACCACCGAGGTCGGGTTGTCGATGTCGAGGGTGAGGCTGCGCAGGACCTGGTCGCGGTGCGGAGACGGCCCGGCGTCGGTCTCGCCGCCCATGATCGCCAGCAGCGAGCCCCAGCCGAGCGTCACCGCGGCGTCCTCGGAGCGCGCCTGGACGTCGGCCTGGAAGACGCCGTCGAGCATGCGCGCGGTGTGCTCGGCGCGCGAGAGGTTGCGGCCGAGCCAGAACAGCTCGTGCGCGATCCGGGCGAGCATCGGCCTACGCCTCCGGCGCCGGGTCCGCGGACTGCTGCTGTTGCTGCTGGGCCTGGCCCGTCCACTCGGCGTAGCGCAGGCCGGGCAGTGCGGGCGGCAGCGTGGCCGCCTCGTCGGGGCTGACCTGATCGGCGTCGGGGCCGGCGCCGTCGTCGAGCACCCAGGTGTCCTTGCTGCCGCCGCCGCGCGACGAGTTGACGATCATCTGCCCCTCCTGCATCGCGACCCGCGTGAGGCCGCCCGGCACGATCTTGATCTTCTCGCCGAACACCGCGAACGGCCGCAGGTCGACGTGGCGGGGCGCGAGCGTCCCGTCGACGCCGGCCGTCGGCACGGTCGAGAGCTTGACGACCTCCTGCGCGATCCACTTCTCCGGCGAGCGGAGGATGACCTCGCGCAGGCCCTCGAGTTCGTCGGCCGGGGTCGAGGGGCCGATGAAGACGCCCTTGCCGCCGGATTCGCCGGTCGGCTTGAACACCAGCGTGTCCATGCGCTCGAGCGCGTAGCGGCACTGCTCCGGGTCGCCGAGGAGGTACGTCTTGACGTTCTGGAGAATCGGCTCCTCGCCGAGGTAGAAGCGGATCATGTCCGGCACGTAGTGGTAGACGGCCTTGTCGTCGGCGACGCCTGTGCCGACCGCGTTGGCGAGCGCGACCGACCCCGCGCGGTACGCCCGCATGAGACCCGGGACGCCGAGCAGGGAGTCCGGCCGGAACTCCAGCGGGTCGATGAAGTCGTCGTCGAGGCGGCGGTAGACGGCGTGCACGCGCTTCAGGCCACTGGTCGTCCGCATGTACAGGACGTCGTCGCGCACGACGAGGTCGGAGGCCTGGACGAGCTCGACACCCATCTGCCGGGCCAGGAAGGAGTGCTCGAAGTACGCGCTGTTCATCGAGCCCGGGGTCCAGACGACGACCGTCGCCTCGCCCTCGGCCGCGGGGGCGACGGCGCGCAGCGCGGCGAGCAGCAACTGCGGGTAGTGGTCGACCGGGCGGACGCGGTAGCGGTTGAACAGCTGCGGGACGAGGCGCGTCATCGCCGTGCGGTTCTCCAGCACGTAGCTGATGCCCGACGGCGTGCGGACGTTGTCCTCCAGCACCCGCCACGAGCCGTCGGCGTCACGCACGAGGTCACACCCCGCGACGTGGCAGTACACGCCGCCAGGAGGGCGGATGCCGTGGACCTGGCGCGCGAAGTTCGGCCGGCTGACCACGAGCTGCCAGGGGATGATCCCCTCGTGGACGATCTCGCGGGCGTGGTAGACGTCGTCGACGAAGTGGTTGAGCGCGCGGATCCGCTGCGCCAGGC
>JAEMQS010000248.1 GCA_016463765.1 Solirubrobacteraceae bacterium
CCCCCACCCCTCAGCCCCCCACGACCGCGCCGCCCACGGCCGGCACCACGGTCGCGCTGACGAAGCTCCAGATCTCCTCGCGGGCCTTCAAGCGCGGCGCCCTTCTCCCCGCGCTGACCCGCAGCACGCGCGGCGCCCACCTGCGGTTCTCGGTCGACAAGCCCTCGACGGTGCGCTTCCGCTTCGCCAAGGGCACCGTGGGGCGCAAGGTGGGCGGCTCGTGCGTCAAGCGGACGCGGCGGAACGCCTCGAAGAAGCGGTGCGTCCGCTACACCGCGGTCCCGGGCTCGTTCAGCGTCAAGCTCGCCGCAGCCGGTGACTACCGCGTCCGGTTCGAGGGCCGGATCACGGCGACGCGCTCGCTCCAGCCCGGGCGCTACCAGGTGACCGCCACGGCGACGGGAACCGACGGCAAGACGTCGGCGCCGGTCAAGGCGACGTTCACCATCAAGGCTTCCTGACGGTCGGTCGGGAACAGCGCGGGGCGGCCCAGCCGCCCCGCGCGTCTACTTCGCACGGCGGGGTACGGTCCGCTCTATGCACCCCGCCCAGCGCTTCCTCGCGATGCACCACGGGCCGGCCCCGCTCGTGCTCCCCAACGCGTGGGACGCCGGGTCCGCGCGGGTCCTCGAGCAGGTCGGCTTCCCCGCTCTGGCCACGACGAGCGCGGGCGTCGCGTTCAGCCTCGCCCGGCCCGACGGGTCGCTGACCCGGGCCGAGGCGCTCGAGCACGCGGCTCAGATCATCGCCGCCGTCGACTGCCCCGTGACCGTCGACCTTGAAGCCGGGTACGGCGAGCATGCGGCGGACGTGGCCGCAACCGTCTCGGCCGCCGCCGCCGCCGGCGCTGTCGGAGCGAACATCGAGGACGCGCGTCCCGGGCCGGGCGCCGGGCTCTTCACGCCCGACGCAGCTGTCGCCCGGCTGGAGGCGGCACGGGACGCGGCGCCCGCGGGGACGTTCGTCCTCAACGCCCGGATCGACAGCTACCTCGTGCAGGCCGACGACCCGCTGGCCGACAGCGTCGCTCGCGCCGAGCGCTACGTCGCGGCCGGGGCGGACTGCATCTTCGTGCCGGGCGTCGACGACGCCGAGGACATCCGGAGCTTGGCGTCCGCCATCGACGCACCCCTGAACATCGTGGCCGGCCTGACCGGCGCCTCACCGGACGTCGCGGCGCTTGGCGCGCTCGGTGTCGCGCGCATCAGCGTCGGTGGGAGCCTCGCCCGTGCCGCACTGGCCTACGTCGAGCGCGCGGGGCGCGAGATGCTCGAACACGGGACCTTCGGCTTCACCAGCGAGACGATCCCGCACGGGGATCTGCAGCGTCGGTTCGCCAGATGATCCGACAGCTATAGCTATCTACCTTGCTTTTGTGATTCACTCCTGCGATGCACATCGGCATCGCAGACGGATCACTCACCGCCTGGAATCCTGAGCGCGGCGCCTGGGTCGCCATCGGCGGCCCCGGAGACGACCACCCGCTGACCTTCCTGGGAGAAGGCCCAGAGGCCCGAGCGCGCGCGGCCGCCCAGCTCACGACAGGGCCGGAGACCGGTCCACCCACCGGCCTCCCGTTCAGCCCCACGTCGTTCCGCGGCGTGATGGCGGTCGAGGAGCACTACACCCGCGCGGCGCGCACGATGGTGCGCCGGTTCATGCCGAAACCGGCGAGCTGGGCGATCGCCGGCTACGAGGGCGTCACGCGCCGGACGTTCCCGGCGCTGAAGCCCGCGCC
>JAEMQS010000124.1 GCA_016463765.1 Solirubrobacteraceae bacterium
AAGGTGGTCTTCCTCACCGACGTGGCCGGGTGGCTGCGCGACAAGGACGACCCGGAGACCCTCATCAGCGAGGCGGGCGCCGACGAGGTGCAGGAGGCGATCGACGACATGGACGGCGGGATGCGACCAAAGCTGCAGGCGTGCCTGGAGGCCATTCACGGCGGGGTGGGCGCCGCGTACATCATCGACGGCCGCGTCGCGCATTCGCTGCTGCTCGAGCTGTTCACCGACAGCGGCATCGGCACGAAGATCAGGCCGGCGCAGTGACGACGTTCGAGCAGCTCCAGGCGCTGGACCGCCAGTCGATCGTCGGCACGTACGCGCGGCTGCCCGCATGGTTCGTGCGCGGCGAGGGCGCGCGGCTGTGGGACGCCGACGGCGCCGAGTACCTCGACTTCCTGACCGGCATCAGCGTGTCGAGCGTCGGGCACTGCCACCCGAAGGTCGTCGAGGCGATCCGCGAGCAGGCCGGGCAGCTCATCCACACGAGCAACCTCTTCTACACCGAGCCGATGATCCGGCTGGCCGACCGGCTGCGGCGCAGTTCGCTCGGCGGCCGCGTGTTCTTCACGAACTCGGGGGCCGAGGCGGTCGAGGCGGCGCTGAAGCTTGCCCGGCGCGCGAAGACGGGCGGGGAGATCGTCGTCGTCCACGGCGGCTTCCACGGGCGGACATACGGCGCGCTGAGCGCGACGCCGCAGGAGAGCAAGCAGGCGCCGTTCGCGCCGCTGGTCCCCGGGTTCGTCGCGATCCCGCCGACGATCGAGGCGCTGAACCGCGCGGTGAACGACCGCACCGCTGCGGTCCTCCTGGAGCCGATCCAGGGTGAGTCGGGCGTGCACCCGATCCCGCTGGAGGTGCTGCGCGCGGCACGCGAGGCGTGCGACGTCCACGGCGCCGCGCTGATCTTCGACGAGATCCAGACGGGTCTGGCCCGGACCGGGTCGATGTGGGCGTGGCATCAGCTCGGCGTCGAGCCCGACGCCATGACGACGGCCAAGGCGCTCGGCGGCGGACTGCCGATCGGCGCGCTCATCACGGGCCCCGGGTTCGAGGAGGTCCTCCAGCCCGGCGACCACGGCTCGACGTTCGCCGGCGGCCCGGTGCCGTGCGCGGCGGCTCATGCGGTGCTGGACATCGTGGAGGACCCGGCGCTGCATGCGCGGGTCAAGGAGCTGGGCGAGCGGCTGCGCGAGGGACTGAAGGACCTGCCGCATGTGACGACGGTGCGTCAGCGCGGACTGATGGTCGGCTTCGATGTCGAGGATGTCGTGGCGCCGGAGCTCGTGACGCGCCTGCTGACCGAGCACCGGCTCGTCGCCAACGCGACCGGCCCGGCGACCGTTCGCCTCCTGCCGCCGTTGATCATCGGTGAGGCGGAGATCGACACGGCGCTCGAGCGCATCGCCGCCGCACTCGCCTGACCGGGGTCCGCGACGCGAAAGCCCCAATAGTCGGGGGTTTCGCGTCGAGGTCGCCCACCACGACGCGCAACGCCCGATAGTTGTCGGTTTCGCGTCGCGTAAGCCGCGCGCGCTCCGCGCGTTACCGGGGCATGCGCACGACCACCGCTGCCCTGACCCTCGCCGCCGCCCTGGCCCTGCCCGCCGGTGCCCAGGCCTACTCGGACGACCTCGACCCGAACTACGGAACGAACGGCCGCGTCGCGATCGCGGCCGGCAACGAGAACACGAAGGTCGATGATGCACTGCAGCACGACGGAAAGGTGGTGGTCGCAGGCCAGGCCAGACACAACGGCGACGCCCGCTTCTACATCGCTCGCTTCGGCACGTCCGGTACCGTCGACGCCACGTTCGGCTCCGGAGGGGTCCGGATGGTCGACGCGTCCCCCGGGAAGCTGGACGGCGCGCACGCGATCGCGCGGCAGGCCGACGGGCGCTACCTCGTCGCCGGTTTCAGCGACGTCGAGCTCGCCGGCCAGACCCGTCATCGGGTCACGCTGATCCGCGTCAACGCCGACGGCTCGCTCGACGACGGCGCGGCCGGCGACAGCACACCCGGGGACGAGTACGGCACCAACGGCATCGTCCACTGGCTGCCCGCGGGCGCCACGTCGGCGTCGGCGATGCGGATGGTCCTCGACGACGACGGCAAGGCCGTGGTGCTTGCGTCCACCTCGGGGAACAATGTGTTCCAGCGCTTCACGTCGGCGGGCGCGCCGAGCGGTTCGAGCGTGAACGCCCCCGCCGGGCTGGGTGCCGACCACGAGATCGTGCGCTCGGGCAGCGACTACTTCGCGGTGATGGAGAACGGCATCGGCGTCCTGAAGATCACGTCGTCCTTCCAGGCCGCGAGCGGCTGGGGCACGAACGGTCGCGTCACGTTCCCCGGCACGGTCAACGGGTGGAGCGCGAACACGATCGACGTCGCGCCCGACGGTGACCTGGTCATCGCCGGATCGAACTACGGGTCGAACGCGATGATGACGGCCCGCGTGAACGCCAACGGCACGGTCGATACGACCTACGGCGGCCAGGGCACGGGAATCGCGATTCTTGACCTCGGCAAGCAGGCGCAGTACGCGCAGGGCATCACCGTGATGCCGAGCGGCAGGATCGTCCTCTCGGGCTACGTGCAGGACGACCGCTGGAAGGTCACCGTCGCCCGGCTGCTGGCCAACGGCACGCCCGACACGAGCTTCGGCCCGATGGGCACGGTCATCGCCGGCGCGCGGACGCAGGACACCCGGGGAGCTTGGGGCTCGACCCCATTCGTCGACGGCAACGGGCGCATCCTCGTGGCCGCCACGGCATCGGAGACCGACGGCACCGAGCGGGCGCTCGCCATGCGGTTCCTGGGCGGTGCGACGCCGCGCCACAGCGGCAAGGTCCAGATCACCCCGGACCAGGGGCCACTCGTCGGCGACACGCTGACGTGCGACCCGGGCACGTTCGCCGGGGCGCCCGCGCTGCAGTATCAGTGGTACCGCAACTCAGGCCAGACCCTCGGCACGACGGGGACGCACAAGGTGACGGCGGCCCAGTTCAACCAGGTGCTGTGGTGCGACATCGTCGCGTCGTACGGCAACGACCTGCGCTCTGCGACGCTCGTGACGCCGATCACGGCCGCCGTGGCCAATCCTCCCGTGCCGCCCAAACCGGTCGCACCGCAGCAGGTGCCGAAGCCCAATCCGGTGCCCCAGCAGCAGACGCAGCAGTCCCAGCAGCAGCCGCAGTACGGCACGGGCCAGACGACGCAGACGACCTACCGGCCGCGCCCGGCATTCAACTACCGCCTCGCGAGCCTGAAGGTGCGCAAGAAGCAGCTCCGGCTCAAGCTGACGCTACCGCGCGCGGGGTGGGTGCGGATCTCCGGCAAGAGCGGGAAGACCAGCGTCCTGACGCTCTCCCGTCAGACCGGCGCCGGGGTCAAGCAGTTCGACCTCAAGCTCAACGCGAAGGGCCGGAAGATCCTGCGCAAGAAGGGCAAGGTGCGTGTCGCGCTCACCGTCAATGCAGGTTCGCATGACGGCGTTCGCGGTTCGACGCTGCGCACCTCGATCACGATCAAGTAGCGCGCACCCTCGCCCCGCGGGTCATGGATAACCTGCGGGGCGAGATGACCGAAGAGCACCCCTCCACGCCAGTCCGCACCGAAGTCCGCCATGTCGCCGACCCGAATCGCGTGCGCGTTGCGAGCTACCTCGCGGAGCCCGAGGAGGTGGGCCGCGTCCTGCTGCTGTACAGCGGCGGCCTGGACACGAGCGTCATGCTCAAGTGGATCCAGGACGAGTACGAGGCCGAGGTCGTCGCCCTCACCGTCGAGCTGGGCCAGCCCGGCGAGGACTACGACGTCGTCAAGGGCAAGGCGATCCAGCTCGGCGCGATCGAGGCCATCGTCCACGACGCGCGCCAGGAGTTCGCCGACGAGTACCTGATCCCCGCGATCAAGGCGAACGTCAACTACGGCGACGGCTACCCGGCGTTCACGTCTCTCGGCCGGCCGCTCATCGCCAAGCTCGCCGTCGAGTACGCCCGCAAGCACGGCTGCGACACCATCGCGCACGGCTGCACGGGCAAGGGCAACGACCAGGTGCGCATCGAGGCGACCGTCGCGACCCTCGCGCCGGAGCTGAAGGTCATCGCGCCGGTCCGTCAGTGGAAGATGGGCCGCGACGAGGAGATCGCCTACGCCAACCAGCACGGAATCCCGGTCAAGGGCGGCAGCGAGGGCGTCGCGCCGTACTCGATCGACGACAACCTCTGGGGCCGTTCCTCCGAGGGGCGCTGGATCGAGGACCTGACGCACGCCCCGGACGACGACGTCTTCCAGCTCGTCACCCGCCCCGAGCTCGCGCCGGACGAGTCCGAGATCGTCACTGTGACGTTCGAGCGCGGCGTGCCCGTCGCGCTGAACGGCGAGCAGCTCGGCATCGTCGAGCTCATCGAGAAGGCCGCCGAGCTGGGCATGAAGCACGGCGTCGGCATCCTCGACCACATCGAGGACCGCATCGTCGGGCTGAAGGTCCGCGACATCTACGAGGTGCCCGCCGCCGCGATCATCCTGCCCGCGCACAAGGAGCTCGAGCGGCTCACGGGCACGATCCACCAGAACCAGTTCAAGCCCGGCCTGGACCAGAAGTGGGCCTACCTCGTCTACGCCGGCCTGTGGTGGGAGCCGCTGCGCCTGGACCTCCAGGCGTACATCGACCACGTCAACGAGCGCGTCACCGGCACGATCGGGATGAAGCTCTACAAGGGCAGCGCCCGTGTGGTCACCCGCGAGAGCCCGAACGCGGTGTACGACGCGTCGCTCGCGTCGTTCGCCGAGTCGGGCGGCCTGTTCGCGCAGGACGCGTCGCCGGGCTTCATCGAGCTGTGGTCGCTGCAGTCGCGCCTCGCGTGGCAGATGCGCGAGCGCGACGGCGACAACGCCTGATCGCGGCCCGGGTCAGCCCGGGAGACGCTGCGATACGGGCGCGGGCAGACGGTCGCGCCCGAGGAGGATGCCGATCAGCACCCCGACGATGGCCGCCGCGAGCAGCGGCCCGGGGTGCGTGGCCGCGCGGACCTTCGGATCGAGGTACCAGGCCGCGCCTCGCCAGGTGAGAAAGCCCAGCACCTTGACGGGAACGACCGCGGCGAGCCAGAGGATCAGCCAGCGCTTGGGCGACCACAGGGGGAGGTGGTGGCGGGCGAACAGCCGCGCCCCGTACCTCGTGAGCCAGCCGACGATCGTGTACCGGGAGGGCAGCATCGTGCGGAATCTACCCCCTCCGAACCGTCCGCACGCCCGCGTACGGTCTCGCCCATGGTTCCTGCCGTCCCGCCCGAGTTCGCCCCCGTCGAAGTCGACCGCGTCGTGTGGTCGCCGACCGGTCCCGACAGCGGGACCGTCGAAGTCGTCGTCGAAGGCCGGTGGCGCGGCGCGCCGCTGCCCACGACACCGCTGCTGCTGGTCGAGGAGGCCGGTCTGCGCCGGCGTTTCGGCGCGCGTGGCGAGCAGCTTCCCGGACCGACCGGCGCGTTCAGCGCGGCGTTCACGCTGCCCGAGCGCCTGCGGGGCGAACTGCAGGTCGGCGCCGCACTGCGGCTCGGCGCGGCGGAGATGTCGCTGCCCGCGGCGCGCGTGGGCGCGACGGTCGGGGCCGACGTGATCGAGCCGTCCGTGCTCATGGATCGCCGCGCGATGCGCGAGGAGCCGGCGGCGCTGACCGAGCGGATCGAGCGTGAGCGCGATGCTCGCGCGCGGGCCGAGGCCGAGCGCGACGCCCTGGCCCAGGAGATCGCCGCCGCCCGCACCGCGGCGCCCGCCGAGGGGGTCGAACTCGAGGAGCTGCGCCGCCTGCGCGCACGGGTCGACGATCTGAACGACGCGCTCATGACGCTCGCCGGCGAGCTGCGCGTGCGGCTGCGCGACGAAGCCGCGGCCCGGTGGGTCGCCGAGGCCGAACTACGGACCGAGCGCGCCCACATCGGGGCGCTGCAGGCCGAGGTGTCCTCGCTGCGCGGCGAGCATGTCGCGCCGGCAGCCCCGGCCGCGCTCCCGCCCGAGCTGGCGCCGCCGCCCGACGCGGAGGCCACGATCGCGAACCTCGGCCGTGCCGCCGAGCGTCTGCGTGAGCGCGCCGAGCATCTGGCCGCCGACGCGCACGTCGCGCCTCCGGCAACCGTGGAGGCGACCGCCCCGGCGGCTGACACCGAGGCCGAGGACACGCGCGGCCCGGTCACCTCGCCCGCGGACGATCCGGCGGTGCTCGCCCAGGTCGTCGACGGGTTCGGCGTGACCATCGAGCAGGACGCGATCCGCCTCGACGACATCGTCGACGACGCGCCGCCGGAGCCGGCCGCCCCGCGCGTCGAACGGGTCATCGAGCTCGCACCGCGCGTGGTCAACGACCAGCTCTTCACCTTCTGGCTGACCAACGCGATCGAGCAGCTCGACACGGTCGACCGGCCGGCGGCGGCGGACGCGGTCGCGGCGCTGCTGCCCCTCCAGGGGCCGGTGATGCGGCGCAAGCTGACGTACGACCTCACGGTCGAGCCGCTCGCGCCGCGCCGGATCACGCTCGGCAAGCGGACGTTCTCCGTCGAGGAGTTCGGCCCCGACGACCCCGACGCCGATGAGCGTCCCAAGCCCGATGTCGCGGTGCAGGGCACGCCCGCCAACGTCGCACCGCTGGTGGCCGGTGGCGCATGGCGAGGCGTCTCGCTGGAGACGACCGGGCGCAAGCGCAAGCTGAAGCGGCTGTTCCGCGCACGCCGGCGTCCGGTGACGCTCGGCGACGTCGCACGGTCGGACATCGACTTTGACTGCGGGCTCGCGCTGCGGCTCCTCGCGGTGTCGGTCAAGCCGGAGTGGACCGCGGGCTACCGCTTCC
>JAEMQS010000249.1 GCA_016463765.1 Solirubrobacteraceae bacterium
CCACCCGCCGCCGAGACACCGGCGACCACCGACGCCCCGGCCACGGCCGAGACGAGCCCCGAGCCCACCGTGTCGAGCGCGCCGACGCAGGTCGACGCGACGCCGACGCCCGCGCCGGAGCCCGCACCCGCACCTGCGCCGGAGCCCGCACCTTCTCCCGAGCGCGCGCCCGCACCGGCGCCGGAGCCCGCACCCGCGCCGCTTCCGGAGCCTGCACCCGCACCTGCGCCCGTGCCCGCCCCGGAACCCGTCGCCACGACGCCGGTGACCGAGCCGACGGCTGCCCCTCCGGCCGCGCCGGCGGACGTCGCCGCCCCGCCCGCGCCGTAGCGCCGAGGCGTCAGTCCTCGAGCGTGTGCCAGGGCGTCAGCACCCTGGGACCGTCGGCCGTGACGGCCACGGTGAACTCGAAGTGCGCGGCCAGCGATCCGTCCTGGGAGTAGATGGCCCAGTGGTCGTCGCCCATGCGCACCTGGTGGCGACCCGCGGTGACCATCGGCTCGATGGCGAACACCATGCCCTCCTCGAGCACAGGCCCCTTGCCCGGGTCGCCGTAGTTCGGGATCTGCGGATCCTCGTGCATCTCACGCCCGATGCCGTGGCCGACGAGCGAGCGCACGATCGACAGGCCATCGGCCTCGACACGCGTCTGCACGGCGTTGGACACGTCACCGAGCCGATTGCCGGGACGGCACTGCTCGACGGCGCAGAAGAGTGAGTCCTTCGTGACATCGAGGAGCTTCTGCGCCAGCGGCGTGATCGGACCCACCGGGAACGTCCGTGCGGCGTCGGCGACCCAGCCGTCGAGCACGACCCCGCAGTCCACCGAGATCACGTCGCCGCGCTCAAGTTCGTAGGGGCCCGGGATCCCGTGCACCACCATGGAGTTCGGCGACGTGCACAACGAGCCCGGGAACCCCCGGTAGCCCTTGAAGGCGGGCGTCGCGCCCTGCGACCGGATGAACTTCTCCGCCGCCTCGTCGAGCTGCTCGGTGGTGACACCCGGGCGGATCTTCGACTCGATGAGCTTCAGGCAGCGGATGAGGATGTCCCCCGCTGCAGCCATCTGGTCGATCTCTTCGGGGGACTTCTTGACGATCACAGCTCGTCTTCGAGGCGCAGCGTGGCAACCGTCGCGCGGATGTGGTCGTGGACCTCAGTCGGGTTGCGCGTGCCGTCGAAGCGGCGCAGCAGGTCGCGCTCGTCGTAGTAGCCGACGAGCGGCTCCGTCGTCGTGTGGTAGACCTCGAGACGGTTCTTGATCGTCTCGGGCTTGTCGTCGTCGCGCTGGATCAGCCGCGAGCCGTCGACGTCGCAACGGTCCTCGTGCTTGGGCGGATCGAACTCCACGTGGTACACGCGACCGGTCTTCACGCTCACGCGGCGACCGGACAGACGGCGGATGACCTCTTCGTCCGGAACGTCGACGAGCAGCACCGCGGTCAGCGAGCGATCGAGCTCGGAGAGCGCCTGGTCCAGCGCCTCGGCCTGCGGGATCGTCCGCGGGAAGCCGTCGAGCAGGAAGCCGTCCCGCGCGTCGTCGCCCTGCACGCGCTCGAGGATGACGCCGATGATGACGTCGTCCGGAACGAGCTCGCCCGCGTCCATGAACTCCTTGGCCTTGCGCCCGAGCTCCGTTCCCTCCTCCACCGCGGCGCGGAGGATGTTCCCCGTCGCGAAGTAGGGCAGGTTGAAGTCTTCGGTCAGGCGCTCTGCCTGGGTGCCCTTGC
>JAEMQS010000048.1 GCA_016463765.1 Solirubrobacteraceae bacterium
CCGCCGACGCCACGCCGGTGATCGAGTAGTAGAACGCGATCATCAGCCCGAGCGCCGTGATGGAGTCGAACAGGAAGTTCTCGCTCACGGCCTTCAGCGGGACGTACCAGAGGATCGCGAGAACCGCGATGAGCGCGGTGCCGACCCAGGGGGTGCGGAAGCGCGGGTGGATCGTCGCGAAGAACCGCGGGAAGGCCTTGCGGGAGGCCATCGACAGCGACGTGCGCGAGGCCGGCAGGATCGTCGTCTGCGTGGAGGCGAGCGCGGACACGAGGACCGCCAGGACGACGATCTTGTCCAGCGGCGAGCCGAGGGCGTCGCCCGCGATGTCGGCCAGCACGCTCTCGTCGTCGTTGTACAGATCGCCGACGGAGGTCCCGAGCCACGCGAGGACGGCGAAGGCGACGAGGATGTACGTGACGAGGAGGATGGCCGTCGACACGACGGCGGCCTTGCCGGGGGTGGTCGCGGAATCGGTCGTCTCCTCGTTGAGGTTGACCGCACTCTCCCAGCCCCAGTAGATGAAGACCGCGGTGAGCATGCCGGTCGACAGCGCCGCGAACGAGTCGATCTCCAGCGGGTTCAGCCAGGACAGCGACGGATCGACCGACGACTCGACCCCGTCGCCGCCGAGCACCTTGACGAGCACGACGACGGCGAAGAGCAGCAGACCGCCGATCTGCAGGACCACCATGCCGTTCTGCACGTGGCCGCTGGCCTCGGTCCCGTAGATCGTCAGCCCCGTCATCGCGATGATGAAGACGACCGCCAGCACGGTGACCGCGAGGGCGCTGCCCTCGATCCCGAACAGCAGGTACGTGTACGACGCCGCCACGTCGGCCAGCGAGCCGATGACCAGCACGCCGGTGACCGTGATCGACCAGCCGACGATCCACCCCATCCACGGACCGAGGGCGCGGGTGCTCCACGAGAACGCGGTCCCGCAGTCGGGGTCGGCGCGGTTGAGCACCGCGAAGGCGAGCGCCGTCAGGAACATCGGGATGAACGCCACGAGCAGCACCGCCGGCGCCTGGAGGCCGACCGACGCGACGATGATGCCGATGACCGCCGCGAGCGAGTACGCGGGCGCGGTCGAGTCGAGACCGATCGAGAGCGCCGAGCCAAAGCCGATGGCGTTCGACTCCAGGCCCTTGCCCGAGACGAGGCTCTCCTCGGTCACCGGGGGCGGCGCGGCGGGCTGTGAGGTGTCCATGCGCGGACAGTACTTTCCGCGCAGGCGGCCCGTGGCGGTTCCCACCGACCTGGACCGACTGGACAGCCCGCGCGCCTCAGGTTGCGCAACAGGGAGATATCGACCCGCGGTCCGGGTGGAGAGGGTGTAGTTCGTGTCCGTCCGGCCGATCACCCGAGAACCCCTCCGCGTCCCCGAGTACGGTCCGTCACGCATGAAGAGCTACGGCCACGCCCCCCGGCCGCTCATCGGCCTCACCACGTCTGAACTGCGCCGCCCCGAGCGGGTCGAGCACCTCGAGCAGAGTGAGCCGGCCGAGGTCGAGATCGCCCTAAACCTCACGTACCCGTCCGCGATCGAGCGGGCCGGCGGCGTGCCGGTGATCGTTCCCCCGCTGCAGCCGTCGGCGATCCGCTCCCTGCTGTCGGGCCTGGACGGCCTGGTCCTCACGGGCGGCCCCGATCTGCACCCGTCGGTCTACGGCGCCGAGCCGCACGAGAACCTCGGTCCCACCGAACGCGAGATCGACGTCTTCGAGCTGGCGCTCATCGAGGCGGCACAGCGTGAGGGCCTGCCGGTGCTCTGCATCTGCCGCGGCATGCAGGCGCTGAACGTCGCGCGCGGCGGCACCCTCGTCCAGGACCTCCCCACCGACCGTCCGAGCGACATCGAGCACCGCCAGAAGGTCCCCGGCCGGACGCCCACGCACCACGTCTCCCTGCGCAAGGACAGCGCCGTCGCCGAGCTGCTCGGCCGCGACGAGCTGGAGGTCAACAGCTTCCACCACCAGGCGGTGGCGACCCTCGGGCGTGACCTGCGGATCGTCGGCGAGGCGCCCGATGGCGTGATCGAGGCGATCGAGGCCACCGACGGGCAGTTCATCGTCGGCGTGCAGTGGCACGCGGAGAGCCTGGTGGAGAGCGCCGAGCAGCGCACGCTGCTCGAGGCGTTCATCGACGCGGCCGCCAAGGGCCGCGGGCGCCGCGCGGTCGCCGCGTGAACCTGCCGGATTCCGGTCTGGCCGCCCCAGCCCGAGGAGTAGATTTCGCGTCATGACCGAATGGGCCGAGTGGCGCAGCGATCCGGCGAACCCCGCCTACACCCTCGGCGTCGAAGAAGAGGTCATGCTCGTCGACCCGGGCGGCTGGTCGCTGGCGCAGGCGATCGCCGACGTGCTCCGGGCGCTGCCGCCGGAGCTCGCGGCCCACGTCTCGTCCGAGACGCATTCCGCCGCGGTGGAGCTCGGGACCGGGGTCCACGCGAGCGTCGCGGGCGCGCTGGAGGAACTCGTCTCGCTGCGGCGCGGGATGGCCGACGTGCTCGGCGACATCGGCATCGCCGCCGCGGTCGCCGGCACGCACCCGTTCGCCGTCTGGCAGGAGATGGTCGTGACCGACCGGGCGCGGCATCAGCTCGTGTTCGGCTCGATGCGCGAGCTCGCCCGCCGCGAGCCGACGTTCGCGCTGCACGTCCACGTCGGGATCCACGACCCCGACCGCGCCATCCGCGCGTTCAACAACATGCGCGCGCACCTGCCGGTGCTGCTCGCGCTGTCGGCCAACTCTCCGTTCTGGCAGGGACGGGACACGGGCCTGGCCTCGGCGCGTACCCCGCTCTTCCAGGCCTTTCCGCGCGTCGGGATCCCCCGGCCGTTTCACCACTACGACGAGTACGTCGCCGCCATCGACCAGCTCATCCGCTGCGAGGCCTTCCCGGACCCGACGTTCCTGTGGTGGGACGTGCGGCTGCAGCCGCGGATCGGGACCGTCGAGATCCGCATCATGGACGCCCAGTCGACGACCACCGCCACCCGCGCGCTCGTGGCGTTCGTCCAGTGCCTCACCCGGCTGGAGGCCGAGGAGGGCTGGGCCGACCAGCGGCTCGTCCATGCCCCGGAGGCACTCGACGAGAACCGCTTCCTCGCCGCGCGCGACGGGACGGGCGTGGCGCTGCTCGACCTCTCGGTCGGCGGGCGGGTCAGCCTGCGCGAGCGCGTCGACAAGATGCTGCAGGCGTGCCGCCCGCACGCCCAGGATCTCGGCTGCGAGGACGACCTCGACCTCGTGCCCATCCTGCTCAGCGATGCGAGCGCGCCCCGTCAGCGCCGGCTGGCCGCCGAAGCCGGTGGCCTGCCCGGGCTGGTCGAGAAGCTCGCGGCGGACTTCACCCGCGTGAAGTCCGCCGAGCCGGCGTAGGTTCTACAGCGTCCAGAACGCGGCGTAGCGGATGCCGGGCTCGAAGGGGTTGTAGTACCCGCCGCCCGCGGCGTAGGACTCGAACCACGCCTCCACGACGTACAGCCGTCCCTTGCGCAGGACCGCGCCGTCGACCTTGCGCAGGTCGCGGAGCCGCACGCGCGTGACGCACCGGTACGACGGGGCGGGCTCGCAGGGCTGCGTCCACGAGGGGAAGTACCCCTCGAGCGTCGGCCGCGTGGTGTTCCACTCGCGAACCACGAGGGTCAGCGCGCCGCCGTCGTAGCCCGAGCGGTAGACGGAGTGCAGCACCGCGGAGCTCTGGGGTGTGCCCGCGCCGTCGAGCGTGACCGAGCTCGGCGCCGTGAGGCTGATGATCCCGGGTGAGGCCGCAGACGCGGCGGCCGGGGCGATGGCGATGACCGTCGCCAGGAGGGTCAGGACAGAGAGGATGCGCTTCATGCTCCGACCGTACGACGGCCGGAGCATGAACGGGGTTCACTTCGTATGAACCACGTTCAGTTTCAGTCGAGCGCGACGCTGCGGCCCGAGACGAAGCCCTCGGACGCCAGGATCTGGCCGAGCACGTCGTCGGGCACCGGGACGTCGGTCGTCACGATCATGACCGCGTGCTCGTCATCGGGCTTCTCGTCGCGCTGATGGCCGACGGCCGCGCTGATGACGTTGATCCCGGCCTCGCCGAGCGCCGTGCCGACCTTGCCGATCATGCCCGGCAGGTCGCGGTAGTACAGCAGCGTGATGTGGCCCTCGAGCTGCAGGTTGAACCGCTGGTCCCACGCCTCCAGGAGGTGCGGGCGGTTCTGGTGGCCGAGCGTCGTGCCGACGACCCGCGCGCGCTTGTCGCCCGCCACGGCGGTCACCCGCACGAGGTCGGTGAAGTCGCGGGCGTGCTCGTTCGTGGTCTCGGCGACCTCGATGCCCCGCTCCTTGGCGATGCCGGGGACGTTGACCTCGTTGAGGTCCTCCTCCGTGCGTCCGCTCAGCGCGCCCAGCAGGACGTGGATGCCCAGCGGGCGGACGTCGCGCTCGGCGATCCGGCCCAGGAACTCGAGCTCGAAGCGGTCGACCGACGAGCCCTCGACGAGGCCCATCGCCAGCTTGCCCAGCGACCGGCAGAGCGGCAGGAACGGGCCGAGGACCGCCATGTCCTCCGCGGCGATCGACGGGATGTTCACGGCGGTGCTCACCGACTCGCCCTTCAGGGCGGCGATGACCTGCTCGGCGGCCTGGTAGCCGGCGCGGTCGGTCGCCTCCGCGGTCGAGGCGCCGAGGTGCGGCGTGACGACGACGTTGGGGTAGCCGAAGAGCGGGTAGTCGGTGATGGGCTCGCTCGGGAAGACGTCGAGCGCCGCACCGGCGACCTTGCCGCTGTCAAGCGCGGCCTTGAGGTCCGCGTCGTTGATGAGCGGCCCGCGGGCGACGTTGAGGATGCGCACGCCGTCCTTCATCTTCGCGAAGGCCTCCGCGTCGAGCCACCCCGCCGTCTCCGGCGTCTTGGGCAGGTGGACGGTGATGAAGTCCGCGACCGCGTAGACGTCGTCGCTGCTCTCGGCCTTCTCCACGCCGAGGTCGCGGTAGCGCTCGGCACCCACGTACGGGTCGTACGCGATGACCTTCATGTCGAAGCCCTTGGCGCGCTGGGCGACGAGCTGCCCGATGCGGCCGAAGCCGAGGATGCCGAGCGTCTTGTCCATGACCTCGACGCCCGAGTACTTGCTGCGGTCCCAGCGGCCCTCGACCAGCGAGGCGTGGGCCTGCGGGATGTTGCGCGCCATCGCCAGCAGCAGCGCCATCGTGTGCTCGGCGGCCGTGACGACGTTGGACTGCGGCGCGTTGGCGACGACGATGCCGCGCTTCGTCGCGGCGGGCACGTCGACGTTGTCGACACCCACGCCCGCGCGGCCGATGGCCTTGAGCTTCGTGGCCTTCTCCATGAGCTCGGGCGTGACCGTGGTCGCCGAGCGGATGAGGAGGCCCTCGTAGTCGCCGATGCGCTGCTCGAGCTCGGCCTGATCCCAGTCCACGCCGAGATCCACCTCAAATCCGGCGTCGCGCAGGAGCTGCACGCCCGAGTCGCCGATCTTCTCCTTGACGAGGACCTTCATCAGTTCGTGCCTCCGAGGCGCTCGACGACGAAATCGACGCAGGCGGTCAGCGCCTGGACGTCAGCCGGCTCGATGGCCGGGAACATCCCCACGCGCAGCTGATTGCGCCCGAGCTTGCGGTACGGCTCGACGTCGACGACGCCGTTGGCGCGCAGGACCTTCGCGACCGCCGCGGCGTCGACGTCATCGCTGAAGTCGATGGTGCCGACCACGAGCGAGCGCTTCGCCGGATCGGTGACGAACGGCGTGGCGAACGACGACGCCTCGGCCCAGTCGTAGAGCGCGCTCGACGACGCCGTGGTCCGCGACACGCACCAGTCCAGGCCGCCGTTGCCGAGCATCCACTCGACCTGGTCGGCGAGCAGGAACAGCGACGCGACGGCCGGGGTGTTGTACGTCTGGTTCTTGCGCGAGTTGTCGACCACCGTGGGCAGCGCGAGGAATTCGGGGATCCAGCGGTCGGTCATCGCGCCGACCTCCTCGATCCGCGCGATCGCAGCCGGGCTGACCGCGGCGAGCCAGATGCCGCCGTCGGCGGCGAAGCACTTCTGCGGGGCGAAGTAGTAGACGTCGGTCTCGGCGATGTCGACCGGCAGGCCGCCGGCGCCGGACGTCGCGTCCACCAGGACCAGCGCGTCGCCCGCGTCGGACGGCCGGGTGACCGGGACCATGACGCCCGTCGAGGTCTCGTTGTGCGCCCACGTGATCACGTCGGCCGAAGCGTCGGCGACCAGCGTCGGCGCGTCGCCCGGGTCGGCTGTGACGACGACCGGGTCGGCGAGGAACGGCGCGCGCTGCGTCGCCTTCGCGAACTTCGAGCTGAACTCGCCGTACGTGTGGTGCAGGGCGCGCTCGCGGACGATGCCCGCGGTCGCGGCGTCCCAGAACGCGGTGGTCCCGCCATTGGACAGCAGGATCTCGTAGCCGTCGGGCAGGCTGAAGAGCTGCGACAGCCCGTCGCGCACGCGGCCGACGAGGTCCTTCACGGGCTTCTGGCGGTGCGACGTGCCCATGAGGGCCGCGCCGTCGGACAGGAGGTGCTGCAGCTGCTCGGCGCGGACCTTCGACGGCCCGCAGCCGAAGCGGCCATCGCCGGGCTTGAGGTCATCGGGGAGCACGAGCGCGCTCGGATCTGTGGGGGCGTTGGTCATCGCGTTCCTCCGGAAGGAATCGGAGTCTCGAGGGGGACGACGGCATGCCCAGGCGCGCGGCGGGAAACTCACTGCGCCGTCGCTCCCCGGTGGTCGGTTCCACCCTCAGAAGGCGCCAGTTGCGACGGCGCGGCGGAGCATAGCGAGGTACCGCCCGCGACGCGGGTCAGCCGACGCCGAGGAGCAGCCGCGCGACGGGCGCGAGCACCCGGGCGACCGTGTACGCCGACTGGAAGAGCTCTTCGTCGTTCTCCGGCTCGAACTCCTCGAAGTTCCAGTCGGCCGCAGCGAAGATCAGGACCCAGATGATGATCGCGAGGACCGCGAGCACGAGACCGGCGATGCCGCAGATCAGGCCGGCCTGAGCCATACCGCGCCCGCCAGGCCGCATGGGCTCCGCCATCGGATCGGGCGCGGCCACCTTCTTGCCCTTCACGCCGAACACCCACGCCGCGATCGAGCACGGGATGCTCACGATGAAGAGCAACCCGAAGAACATGAGCGTGACCGCGATACCGGCGATGCCCAGGACCAGCGCGGCGACCGCCGACCCGTTGGTGGGCCGCGACGGCGGCGGCTGGTACCAGCCCGGCTGCTGGGGCCAGCCCGGCTGCTGGGGCCAGCCCGGCTGCGGCGGCGGGCCCCACTGACCGGGCTGTGGCTGCGGCGGGTACTGGCCTCCGGGCTGCGGGTACTGCGGCGGCGGCGCGGGATACCCGGGCGGCGGAGGCTGCTGCGGGGCCGTCGGCATCCCGGCCAGCGGCGAGTCCGACGGCGGCAGGCCCTCGACCTCGGGCCGGGGCGGCGGCGCGGGGTTCCAGCTCGGCGCGTCGCCGGAGCCGGGCGCCGACGGGGGCAGCCAGCCGCCCGGCTGGTCCTGGCCCTCCGTCGTCTCGTCGCCGTCCGCCATGTGGGTCCCGGTCTAGTCCTCGAAGTCCGTCTTGATCCAGTCCATCTGGGCGCGCAGCTCCTTGCCCACCGTCTCGACCTGGGTCTTCGACTGCTCCTCGCGCATCCTGAGGAAGTTCTCCTGCCCGGCGCGGTTCTCGGCGATCCACTCGCGGGCGAAGTCGCCGTCCTGGATCTCCTTGAGGATCTGGCGCATGTTCTCGCGCGTCTCGTCGGTGATGACGCGCTTGCCGCGCGTGTAGTCGCCGTACTCGGCCGTGTTGGAGATCGAGTACCGCATCCCCGCCAGGCCCTTCTCGTACATGAGATCGACGATCAGCTTGAGCTCGTGCAGGCACTCGAAGTACGCCATGCGCGGGTCGTAACCGGCCTCGACCAGCGTGTCGAAGCCCGCCTGCACCAGCTCGGACGCGCCGCCGCACAGCACGGCCTGCTCGCCGAAGAGGTCCGTCTCGGTCTCGTCCTTGAAGGTCGTCTCGATGACGCCCCCGCGGGTGCAGCCGATGCCCTTGGCGTACGCCAGCGCGACATCGCGCGCGGTGCCCGTCTCGTCCTTGTGGATCGCGACGAGGCCGGGGACGCCAGAGCCCTCGGTGTACTGGCGGCGCACGAGGTGGCCGGGGCCCTTCGGCGCGGCCAGCGCGACGTCGACGCCGGCGGGCGGGTCGATCTCGCCGTAGTGCACGGAGAAGCCGTGGCCGAACAGCAGGAGGTTGCCCTCGGCGATGCCGTCGCGGATCTCCGCGTTCCAGACCTCGCCGTGCTTCTCGTCGGGCAGCAGGATCATCACGATGTCGCCCTTGCTGGCGGCGTCGGCGATCGACAGCACCTCCATGCCGTGGCCCTTGGCCTGGGCGACGGACGACGAGTCGGGGCGCAGGCCTACGACGACGCTCACCCCGGAGTCCTTCAGGTTCTGCGCGTGGGCGTGGCCCTGCGATCCGTAGCCGAGGATGGCCACGGTCTTGCCGTCGAGGTGGCTGAGGTCTGCGTCGTCGTCGTAGATCATGAGGCGGGTGAGTCTAGGCACCTGCGCGCGCTCACGCCTCGGCGAATGCCACGTGCGTGCGCGCCGGCAGCTCGATCCGGTCCCCGCCGGTGGACGCGGCCTCAGCGCGGGCGTCGACGGCGTCGCGCAGGTCGTCCCGTTGCTCGGGCGTCAGCTTGGCCACCCCCTCGTAGAGCGAGGGGGACATGTCCAGCAGCGTGTCCCACCAGTCGTCGAGGTCGTCGAAGCGCAGCGTCATGTCGACCTGCTCGACGTGCGGATCGACGAAGCCGACGTCGTGCAGCGCCTCGATGATGGTCTGCGGGTCACGCCAGGCGAACATCCCCGGCTCCCGCGGCTTCGACGTCGGAGGGGCGTCGAGGCCGAGCATCCGGGCCGCCTCCTCCTGGGCGATCGCCGTCCACGGGTTCTCCGCCTCGGGCGCCCACGCCGCGAGCACGAGCCGGCCGCCGGGACGCAGGACGCGGCGGCACTCGCGCAGGGACGCCGACGGGTCGGCGAGCAACATGAGACCCCAGCGGCAGAGGATCGCGTCGGCGTCGGCCGCCGGCAGGTCGATCCACTCGGCGTCCATCGGCTTGAGCTCGACGTCGGGGAGGTCGAGTTCCTCCGCGCGGGTGCGCGCGAGCTCGAGCATCGCCTCGGATCCGTCGGTGAGGATCGCCTTGCCGCCGGGGCGCACGAGCTCGGCGGCCAGCAGACCGACGTCGGCCGCGCCGCAGGCCAGCTCGACGATGGTGTGTCCCGGCTGCGGGTCGGCGAGCTCGACCATCCGGAAGCTCACCGGCGCGGTGTCGCGGGCCCAGCGCGCGCGTTGTGCCGACCAGCCGGCGGCCGCGCGTTCCCAGCGCTCGATGCTCTGCTTGCGGTAGGCGTCGTGATCCATCACAGGTCCCTGCGCAGGAGCTTGCCAGAGGGCGTCCGCGGCAGCGCCGCCGTGAACGCGATCGCCTTCGGGACCTTGAAGGGGGCGAGGTGCTCCCGCACGTGGCCGCGCAGGGTCTCGGCGTCGGCGCGCATGCCGTCGCGCAGGACGACCGTCGCGACGACCGCTTCGCCCCACTCGTCGTCGGGTCGGCCGTGCACGGCGGCCTCCGCGACCGCGGGATGGGCTTCCAGCACCGCTTCGACCTCGGCCGGGGCGACGTTCTCTCCGCCGGTGACGATGGTGTCCGTCGCGCGGCCGGTGACCCGCAGGTGGCCGTGCTCGTCGAGCGCGCCGAGATCGCCGGTGTGCAGCCAACCGTCCGTGGCGACCGCGCCGGGAGCGACGGTCGGGCTGCGGACGAGAATCTCGCCATCGCCGGCGATCCGCACACGCGTACAGAACAGCGGGGGCCCACCGGTCGTGATCTGCGAACACGCTTCGGTCATGCCGTAGGTCGTCACGCAGCGCACGCCCGCCGCGTCGGCGCGCTCGAGCAGCGCGGGCGGGATCGGGCCGCCGCCGACGAGCGCGGCGCGCAGCGACGGCGGGCGCTGCAACCCGGCGTCGAGGAGGCGCGCCAGCATCGTCGGGACGACGGAGATCAGCGTCGGGCCGTCAGGCGCGGCAAGGTCGCGGGCGATGCGCTCGGGGTCGAAGCGCGGATGCACGATCGCGGTGGTCCCGCCGATGGCCGCGCGGATGAGGATCGACAGGCCGCCGACGTGCGACACCGGCAGAGCGCACAGCCACCGCTCTCGCGGGTCATGACCGAGGGCGACGGCGGAGCCGGCCGCGCTCCACCACCAGTTGGCATGCGACAGCTCGACGGGTTTTGGGGACGAGGTCGTGCCGGAGGTGTGGACGATGACCGCCGGTCCCTCGGGTAACCCCAGGATGTTGAGGATCGCCTCCCCACGCAACCGCTCCCCCTCGAGGACCAGCACGCACCCGGCCAGGCGAGCCGCGCGATCCTGCGGTCCGAGCCGCGGGTCGACCGGCACGGCGACGCCGCCCATGCGCAGAACGCCGTAGAGGCATCTCGCGAACTCGAGCCCTGGCTCCAGAAGCAGGCCCACCCGATCTCCAGGCTCGATGCCGAGCGCGAACAACGCGACCGCGACGCGCGTCGCGTCACGATCCAGGTCGAGGTAGCACAGCGAGCCCTCATCGGTCACGACGGCGGGGACATGGGGGCGCTCGGCGCCCGCGCGCCGCAACCAGGCATCGAGGAGCACACCGCTCAAGTTAGTGTCCAGCTCATGTCAGCAGTCACGTGGACCCCCGCCGGCGACGGCGACTACCAGGACATCCGCTACGAGACGTCCGGCGAGCCGCACGCGGGGATCGCGAAGATCACGATCAACCGGCCCGAGGTGCGCAACGCGTTCCGGCCCCAGACGCTCATGGAGATCTCCAACGCGCTGGAGCACGCGCGGGAGGACACGAGCGTCGGCGTGGTCATCCTCACCGGCGAGGGCCCGCTCGCGTTCTGCTCGGGCGGCGACCAGCGCGTGCGCGGCGACACCGGGTACCTCACCGAGCCCGGCAAGCCTGCGGCCATCGGGCGCTTCCACGTCACCGACCTGCAGATCCAGATCAAGCGCCTGCCCAAGCCCGTCGTCGCGATGGTCGCCGGCTACGCGATCGGCGGCGGCCACGTCCTGCACCTCGTCTGCGACCTGACGATCGCCGCGGACAACGCGCGGTTCGGGCAGACCGGCCCGAAGGTCGGCTCGTGGGACGGCGGCTTCGGGGCCTCGCTGCTGCGCGACCTCGTCGGCCCGAAGAAGGCCAAGGAGTTCTGGCTGCTGTGCCGCCAGTACGACGCGCAGCAGGCGCTCGACATGGGACTCGTGAACACCGTCGTGCCGCTCGACCGTCTCGAGGAGGAGACGGTGCAGTGGTGCGACGAGATGCTCGCCCTCTCCCCCTTCGCGCTGCGGCTCGTCAAGTCGTCGTTCAACGCGCACGAGGACGGCTACTCGGGCATCCAGCAGCTCGCCCACGACACCAACCTCCTGTTCTACGCCAGCGAGGAGGCCCAGGAGGGCCGCGAGGCCTACAAGGCCAAGCGCGCTCCGGACTTCTCCAGGTTCCCGCGTAGGCCATGAGCGCTGCGCGGATCTGGTTCCAGGCCGCCCGGCCGCGGACGCTGCCCGCTGCGGTCGCGCCGGTGCTCGTCGGCACGGCCGTCGCCGCGACGGACGACGTCTTCAGCGTGCCGCGGTTCATCGCCTGCCTGCTCGGCGCGCTGTTCATCCAGGTCGGTGCAAACCTCTCGAACGACTACTCCGACGCGCGGCGCGGCGCGGACACCGAGGACCGCCTCGGACCGGTGCGCGTGACCGCCGGCGGGCTCGTCCCGCCCAAGGCCGTGCTCGTCGCGACGTGGATCTCGTTCGCGCTCGCCGTGGTCTGCGGCGTCTACCTCATCGCGGTCGCGGGCTGGGAGCTGCTCGTGCTCGGCGTCGCGTCGATCGCCGCCGGCGTGCTGTACACCGGCGGGCCGCGCCCGTACGGCTACGCGGGACTCGGCGAGATCTTCGTCTTCATCTTCTTCGGGCTCGTCGCCGTGGCCGGCTCAGCGTTCGCGCAGCTCGAATCGTGGCCCGCCGAGGCCGTCATCCTCGCGGTCCCCGTGGGGCTGCTGGCGTCAGCGATCCTCGTCGTCAACAACGTGCGTGACGCCGACACCGACCGGCGGGCGGGCAAGAACACGCTCGCGGTGAAGCTCGGACGGGAGAAGGCACGCACCCTGTACGCCGTCATGGTGTTCGGCGCGTTCCTCATCGCGCCCGTGCCGTGGATCCTCGGCGAGCTCGGGCCTTGGCTGCTGCTGTGCTGGCTCGCGCTCCCCCTCGCCGTCCCGCTCGTCGGCTTCGTCCGCCGGCACACCGACGGGCCGTCGCTCAATCAGGCGCTCGCACAGACCGCGATGCTCCAGCTCGTGTTCTGCGTGCTGCTCGCAGCCGGCGTGCTGCTGTCCTGATGGAGCTGCACGTGACGGAGCGGTCGCTGCGCTTCCGGCGGCCGGTCGTCATGGCGTACGGGTCGCTCGACGAGCGGCGTCTGTTCGACGTGCACCTCGTCGAGGGCGACGAGATCACCGGCCGCGGTGAGGCCGCGCCGCTGGAGCCCTACGACGGCGTGAGTCTCGAACGCGCTGCCGCGGCACTGGACGCCTACCGCCCGATCCTCGAGGCGGGCGACGACCTCACGGGCGGAGAGCTGCTCGACGCCTGCGCCGCGGCGGACCCCCTGCCCCAGGCTCTCGCGGCGATCGATCTCGCGCTCTGGGACCGCGCGGGCCGCCGCGCCGGCATGCCGGTCGCGGCGATGCTCACCGACGACCCCGCCGAGGAGGTCGCGGTCAACGCGACCGTGACGGCGCTCGACGCCGAGGCCGCCGCCGCGGCGTGTGGTGCCGCCGCCGACGCGGGCTACCGGTGCGTGAAGCTCAAGGTCGGTGTCGGCGACGACGTGGCGCGCGTCGCGGCCGCGCGCGACGCGCTCGGCCCCGAGCCGGAGCTGCGCCTCGACGCCAACGGCGCGTGGACCGTCAACGAGGCGGTCGCGATCATCGGCGAGCTGGCGTCGTTCGGACTCGAACTCGTCGAGGAGCCCGTGCACGGGATCGAAGAGCTGCGCGCCGTCCGCGAGCACGTCGCCGTGCGGATCGCGATGGACGAGACGACCAGCGTGCCGGGCGCGATCGCGTCGCAGGCGGCGGATGCCGTCTGCCTGAAGCTGACCCGCTGCGGCGGCGTCTCCGGCCTGCTGGCCGCGGCGTCGCTCGTGCGCGCACACGGAGCCGTGGCGTACATCGCGTCGACGTTCGACGGTCCGGTCGGCATCGCCGGGGCGCTGCACGCGGCCGCCGCGCTGGGTGGCCTCCCGGCGTGCGGCCTGGGGACGCTGGCGCTCTTCGACACGCCGGATGACGGCCTCTCGGTCGTCGACGGCGCCGTGGCCCTCCCGGACGCGCCCGGGCTGCTCTGAGCCCAACTTGGCGCGTATGCGCTACTACTTTGTGGCATTTTGCGCAGTTCGCTTTTGGATCCCGCACGCGTCTCACCACTCTCCGGCGGCTTGGACATGCGCCTGGCCACCCGCGTCGCCGCCTGCGTCGCCCTCGCGGGCGCGTTCCTGCTGCTCGCGCTCGCACCGCTGACGCCGCCGACCCGTCTGTTCGACGGCGCGACCGGCTGGGTCGTGCTCGGCGTGATCGCCGTCCTGTGGGCGGGCGCGGCCTGGCGCATCTGGCAGCGGCCGGAGGCAACCGATCGCGAGATCCTCGCGGCGATGGTCGGCGGCGGCGTGACGATCACCATCGTCGGGCTCCTCTCGGGCCCGTACGCAGGCGCGCTCGAGCTCGCCACCGCCATCGGCGTCCTGACCGCGATCGTCCTGCCGGCGCGCGTCGCCGTCTACCCCATGGCCCTCGCGGTGACCGCCATCGTCCTGCCGCTGGTGCACGACACGTCGGGTGCGGCCATCGCGGTCGCCGTCGGGCGGACCATGCTGCTTGCGGGGCTCGGCTTCGCAGCCATGACGTGGACCACCCGCGTCGTGCAGCTCCGCGCCGAACTCGCCGATCAGCGCGCGCAGGCCGACCGCCTCGCACGGGTCGACGTCCTCACCGGCCTGGGCAACCGCCGCGCGCTCGACGAAGCCGTCGGCGTGGAGCGCGAGGTCACCCGGCGGACCCGGCGCCCGCTGTCAGTCCTCGTCCTGGACCTCGACGATTTCAAGCGCATCAACGACACCGCCGGCCACCACGCCGGTGACCGCCTGCTCCAGGAGGTCGCGTCGGTGCTGCGCGCGCAGCTGCGCCGGCCGGATGCCTGCTTCCGCTGGGGCGGCGACGAGTTCGTGGCGCTCATGCCCGACACCGGAATCGTGCACGCCGAGGGCGCGGCGGTCCGCGTCGTCGACGCGCTGCACGAGCACTGCCGCCGCCCCGACGGGGAACCGCTCGCGATCACGGTGGGCTGTGCCGAGCTGCGCGCGGGCGAATCGGGGGAGGACATGCTCGCTCGCGCGGACGCTGCCCTGTTCGAGGCGAAGGGCAGCCTTCGCCGCGTGGCGCTCGCCGACCCGCTGGCCTGACGGCGCGCGCCGCCGCGTGAGGCCGCACACTGTGCGCGTGCTCCGCCGCGCGCTCGTTCCTCTGGTCTTCCTGGTCGTCCTCGCTGCGCTGCCCTCCCCCGCGTACGCGGCAACCTGCCCGCGCGACAGCCGGTGCCTGACGGTGCGCGTCCCACTCGACCGGTCGGGCGCGGTGCCGGGCACCGTCGCACTGCGGGCCGCGGTTGTCACCGGGCGAGACCGCACGGCCGCCCCGCTGGTCCTGCTCACCGGTGGTCCGGGTCAGGCCGGGGTCTCCTTCACGCGGGACTGGGGACTGCTCCTCGGGCTGACCGGCGTGCGGCGCACGTTCGTCACCGTCGACGTGCGCGGGTCCGGCGACTCGGGGCTGCTGCGGTGCCCGGCCTTCGAGCGAGCGATCGCCCGCTCGCCCCTGGCCGGCGCAGGGGCATGCGGCGCGGATCTCGGCGATCGCCGGTCCTTCTACCGCTCGTCTGACGCCGCCGACGACCTCGAGGCGCTCCGGGTGCGCCTGCGGGTGCCGAAGCTCGCGATCATGGCCGTGTCCTACGGCACTCGGATCGCCGTCGACTACGCCCGCCGGTACCCGGGCCGGACCGACCGGGTGATCCTCGACTCCGCGGTCGACGACGCGGCGGACGCCTTCATCGGCGAGACCTTCGCCGCCGTGCCGCGGGTCATCCGGGCGCTGTGCCGCTGGAGCTGTCCCGGTGGCGGCTCGAGCCCGGTCGGCGACCTGGCCCGCCTGGCCCGGCGGCTGCGGTCGTCTCCCGTCACTGTGAAGACCCGCGCCGGCAGGGTCCGCCTGGACGAGGACACGCTCGTCGGCACGCTCATCTCGACGGACCTGCTCCCCGACGAGCTCATGCGCCCGTTCCCCTCCGCGGTGCGCGCCGCGCTCGGCGGCCGGCCCGGGGCGCTGGCCGAGCTCGCGTTCATCGCGTCGCAGCTGAACACCATCGGCGCGGTCCGCGAGTTCAGCCCGGCGCTGTACGCCGCCACGCTGTGCGAGGAGGCGCCGCTGGCGTGGGACCGCTCGGCCGCGCCCGCCGAGCGGCGCCGCCAGGCCCTCGCCGCGTTGGCCGCCCGGCCGGCGACGGCGTTCGCGCCCTTCAGCCGGGACGCCGCGGCCGACGCTGGGCTGCTGCCGCTATGTGCGGACTGGCCCGCACCCTCCCGGACGCTGGCCCCCGAGCCGGCCGCGGCGACACCGGTGCCGGTCCTCATCCTCGCGGGCGAGCTGGACCTGCGGACGCCGCTGGAGGCCGCTCGCCGGCTCGCCGCGTCGCTGGGCAACGCGACGGTCGTCACCGCCCCGAAGGTGGGCCACTCGGCGTTCGGGGCGTCACTGAACGCCTGTGCCACCCGGTCGGTCGCGGCGTTCCTGCGCGGCCGGCTGCCAGCCTGCGCGCGCTAACCGCGGGCATGCAGGACGCCGGCCACCCTGTCGGGTGCTTCCAGCGGCAGGGCGTGGCCGGCGCCGGGGATCACGGTCAGCGCCGCGTACGGGATGGCGGACGCGAGGCGCTCGCCCAGGGCGGTGAACTTCAGGTCCTCCGCGCCGACCACGATGTCGACCGGCATCGTCGGCTCCGTCAGGCGATCCCAGAGCGGGACCATCGCCCCGGTCCCGATGCCCCGCAGCGACGCGGCGAGCCCGCGCGGGTCGTTGCGCAGCCGGTCGGCGTGGGCGCGCGCACGGACCTCGGGCGTCTGACCGGAGAACAGCGGCTGGGCGCCCCACGCCGCTGCGACCTCGTCGATCGACTGGTGCTCGATCCGGTCCGCAAGGGCCGTGTCGGCCGCCAGGCGCGCGGCGCGCTCCGCGTCGTCGGCGATGCCGGCCGTCGTCGCGACGAGCACGAGACGTGTCACGCGGGCGGGTGCCGCGAGCGCGACGTGCAGCGCGATGCGCCCGCCCAACGAGTACCCGGCCAGCGCGAAGCGGTCGCCTCCGACGGCCAGGACATCCTGCGTGATCGCGTCAAAGGTGATCGGCCTGGCGCGCCCGGCATCGCCGTGGCCGCGCAGGTCCGGCGCGAGCGCCGTATACCGTTGCGAGCCCAGCGCCTCGACCACGCCGTCCCACGACCGCCCGGTCTGGGTGAACCCGTGCAGGAGGACGAGGCGCTCGGACACCCGCCCATCATGGACGCCCCCGCCGACAGCCACCTGCTCCTGCGCGCCTTCACCGACGAGCTCGCGCGCTGCGAGGTCGCCGGTGCGTGCACGTCGCCGGGGTCGCGGTCGAGCCCGCTGATGCTGGCGCTCGTCGGGCACGACGGCGTGCAAACGTGGTCGCACCTCGACGAGCGCGTCGCGGGGTTCTTCGCTCTCGGTCTCGCCAAGGCCACCGGTCGGCCCGCCGTGCTGGCGTGCACGTCCGGGACGGCGGCCGCGCACTACCTGCCCGCGGTCATCGAGGCCCACGAGGCGGGTGTGCCCCTCATCGTGCTGACCGCCGACCGGCCGCCTGAACTGCGTGAGGTCGGAGCGGGCCAGGCGATCGACCAGCTCAAGCTCTACGGCGACGCCGTGCGGTGGTTCTTCGATGTCGGCACGCACGAGGCGACGCCCGAGCGCGGACGGTGGATCCGCACGCTGGCGTGCCGCGCCGTCGCCACGGCGACCGGAGCGACGGGTGAGCGGCCCGGCCCGGTGCACCTGAACTGGGCGCTGCGCGAGCCGCTCATCCCACCGGCGGAGCTGCCCGACGATCCGCAGCCGGGACGGGCGGATGGGCGCCCGTGGGTGCGGTTCGAGCGCCCCGCATGGGTTGCCTCCGGTGGCGTGCTGGACACCGTCACCGGGCGCCGGGGGGTCATCGTGGCCGGACGCCTGGCGCTTGCCGCGCCCGGCGAGGTGGCGCTGCTGGCCCGGCACCTTCGGTGGCCCCTCCTCGCCGACCCGCTGAGCGGGGCGCGGCAGGGTCCAGCAGCGATCAGCCGGTACGACGCGTTGCTTCGCGACCCGGAGTTCGCCGCGCGGCACCGACCCGAGGTCATCCTGCGCGTTGGCGATCTCCCGACCTCGAAGCCCCTGCGTCAGTGGCTCGCATCGCTGGATGTCCCGCAGATCGCAGCGGCAGTTCCCGCGGGGTGGGCCGACCCCGACGGGCGCATCGATCAGGTCCTCCCCGGCGCGGTAGGGGCGCTGCTCGATCCGTTCGAGGACCCGTCCGTTGGGCAGCGGGCGACTCCGGCGGACCCCTCGTGGCTCGCGGCGTGGACCACCGCCGACGCTGCGGCAGCACACGCCATCGACGCCACCCTCGGCGACGAACTCAGCGAGCCGCTCGTCGCCGCCACGCTCGCCGGGCAGGTCCCGCACCAGGGGTCGCTCGTGGTCGCGTCCTCGATGCCCATCCGCGATCTCGAGACCTTCGCCGCGGATATCCCGGCCGAGGTGCTGTCGAATCGCGGGGCGAACGGCATCGACGGAACGCTCGCCACCGCGTTCGGCGTCGCCGCGTGCGCCCACGGCGAGCCCGTCGCCGTCCTGCTCGGCGACGTCGCCTTCGCCTACGACCTCTCCGCCCTCATCTGCGCCAAGCGCCACGGCCTGGCCCTCGTCATCGTCGTCCTCAACAACGACGGCGGCGGGATCTTCGAGTTCCTCCCGCTCTCCGGCATCGACCGGACGACGTTCGAGGAACACGTCGCCACGCCCCCGGGCATCGACATCGCCGACGCGGCCCGCCTGTACGGCTGCGACCACGTGGCTCCGCGCGATCTCCAGGCGTTCCGCGACGCGGTCGACACCGCCCTGCGTGCCGACGGCACGACGATCATCGAGGTCCGGACCGAGCGGGCCGCGAACGTCGCGCTGCACCGCGAGGTGTGGGCCGCGGTGTCGGCGGCCCTCCCGCGCTAGGCGTCTTCGGACTGCGGGGTCTGCTCGGCCGGGTCCGGGGCGTCCACCGGGCGCCGGCGCCGTTCCTCGCGCACGAACAGCCGGTTCGACGACGACCCGGGAGGATCAGCCGTGACCACCTGGTTGCGACCCGCGGCCTTCGCCGCGTAGAGCGCGCCGTCGGCGCGGCCGAACATCGTCTCGTAGGTGCGGTCCTCGGCGTCCGCGGACAGGACGCTCACGCCCACCGACACCGTGATCGGCACGCCGCCCGTCGGGCCGAGCTCCACCGTGCTGCGCAGGCGCTCGGCGATCGCCAGCGCGCGGATCGGGCCGGTGCCCGGCAGGATCGCGAGGAACTCCTCGCCGCCGAGGCGGTAGACGACGTCGAACGGCCGCAGGTTGCGCCGGATCGCGTACGCCGCGTCGCGCAGCACCGCGTCGCCGGTCGCGTGGCCGTGGCCGTCGTTGACGCCCTTGAAGTGGTCGATGTCGCACATGAGCATCGCCAGGGGCTGGCCGCTGACCTGCGCCTGGTAGGCGAGCTCCTCGAAGCGGGTCTCCAGCTGCGCGCGGTTGAGCAGACCCGTCAGCGGGTCGATGAGCGACCCGCTGCGGTGCTCGGCGTCGGAGGTCATCAGCGGCACGCCGTAGATGGCGATGCTCACGACGACGACCGCGGCGCACAGGATGTAGAGGTAGTCGTCGAGCGCCTGCGCCGGGTCAGGGATGACCGTCGCGGCCAGGAGCACCGCGAGCGTGAACCCGACGCCGGCGATGACGCCGCGCAGGCTGAAGCGCGCAGGCAGCGTGGCCACCGGGATGGCCAGCCAGCAGATCGCGTAGCTCGTGGCTGCGCCCGTGAGGGCGATCGCGACGCCGATCCCGAGCTGTGCGAGGCACCACGCCGCGGCGATCGTGTACTCGGGGTGGCGGCGCTGCGGGAGCCCGCGCTCCATCCACCAGAACCCGACGGCCGCGACGGCGATCATGGCCAGCGTCCACGGTGGTCCGAACAGCACGATGCCGCATGCGATCAGGGCCAGGTGCGCCCTGCGGGCAGGGCGGATCCGCCGCTCCATATCGAGCAGTCGGTCACGATCGAGAGAGTCACGGCATAGCCACGACGTCGATGTCGGAAGTGCGGTCACGCGATCCCCTGGCCCCTGCCGCAGCGCGGCACGTACCCGAGTGTGACCCCGAAAACGCGTAATAACCCCGGTAATGGACAAACGGACGACCCGAAAACCGGGGAGTCGTCGTGCCTATCCGCTGAGGACCGGGAGCAGCGCCTGCAGCTTGACGTCGGTTTCGGCCAGTTCCGCGGCCGGGTCGGACTCTCGGACGACCCCCACGCCCGCGTAGAGCCGCGCCAGCGGCCCTCGCAGCAGCGCGCACCGCAGCGCCACGCAGAACTCGCCGTCCTCGTTGGTGTCCACCCACCCGACCGGCCCGGCGTACCAGCCGCGATCGAGCCCCTCGAGCGCCGGGATCATCGGCGCCGCCGCGGCGAGCGGCTCGCCGCCCACTGCGGGGGTCGGGTGCAGCGTGCCCGCAAGACTGAGGACCGACACGGGCCGCGCGAGCTGGGCGCGGATGGGCGTCGCGAGGTGCTGGATGTTCGCGACCTGCACGGTCACCGGCTCGTCCGGCGTCGTGACCCACACGCTGAGCGGCCCGAGGGCCTCGGCGATGCGGCGGATGACGATCGCGTGCTCCTCACGGTCCTTCGCCGAGCGGAGCAGTTGCTCACCCAGATGGCGGTCGACGCTGGGCTCGGCGCTGCGGCGCGTCGACCCGGCGAGGGCCAGCGTGCCGGCCCGCAGGCCGTCCCGGCGCACGAGCAGCTCCGGGCTGGCCGCCACGAGCGTGGCGTCGCCCCGGCCGACGGCGAAGATGAAGCACGACGGGAATGCCTCACGGAGGACACCGAGGATCGCCGCGGGGTCGTGGGGCGTCCGGGCGTGGACATCGACCTCGCGGGCGAGGACGACCTTCTCCAGCTCGCCCGCCGCGATGCGCTCGGTCGCCCGCGCCACCGCCTGCTCGTAGTGCGCGGGGGGCATGACCGAGACGACGCGCGACCGCTCGGCGGGGTCGGGGTCCCAGAGCGGCAGCGGTTCGAACCGCAGGCGCGCGACCCGGTCGCGCAGTCGCGTGAGCACGGCATCGGGGTCGTCGTCGGGACACACCCGCGCGGCCACCGTGAGGCGAACCTCGTCGCCGCGGCGCGCGAAGGCGATCTCGGGGACGAGCAGCGACGCCGGCGCGAACCCCGACCACTCGGGGGTCTGGCCACCGTCGTCCGTGAACGCGAACCCTCCGGTGGCGATCAGGCCGCTGCCGCGCGGGCCATCCGCCGGGTCACAGACCGCCGCTCCCGCGAGCGCGCGCCAGCGGGCCGCGAGCCGGTCGAACCGGCCGGCGCCCCGGTCCTCGAGCTCGACGACCGACCCGAGCGCGGCGAGCACCGCCGCGTCGCGGTCCGGCTGCTCGAGCACGAACCACGGTTCGCCGGGCTGCCGGGACGCTGCCACGACAGCGGTCGCGTCGAGGTCGCCGGGGACGTCGATAGTGATCGCGGCCAGGACCCCGTCGGCGCGGCTGCTCGCCGCGCGTCGCCGCGCCACGCCCAGCCGCTCGGCGAACTGCTCCCAGTCCGAAGGACTGACGAGCGGCTGATCAGCGGGCTGCGCGCGCACGGCCATACGTTCATCGTACGAGCGGCGTAAGTCACGGGGTCGTGCGCCGTTGGTCCTGACACCAGGACCTCCGACCGACAGGACCCCAGAATGTTCACGCCGCAGAGCCGCACCGGCCTCATCATCGCCCGCTTCCTCAGCGTCGACTTCGCCGTCGCCACCTGCCTCGGGCTGTGGCATCTCCTCGGGATCGGGACGTGCGCCAGCGGTGGTCCATTCGAGATCGCCAACGAGTGCACAGACTCCGCGATGACCTGGGGCCTGGTGTTCGGCGCCGGGTTGACCGGGTCCATCATCGTGTCGTTCTTCACCGGCTTCGCGTGGGGCTGGGCGATGATGTTCGTCCCCACCGGGGCGACGGCGCTGGCCTTCGCGCTGGTCGGCGACCCGGGAGTCGGCGCCGACACCGCCGCCTGGATCATCGGCCCGCTCTTCCTGCTCATGGGCCTGCCCGCGGCGGCCTTCGCCATCAAGGAGGCCGTGGGCGGCGCCGACTTCTCGCCGGACGACACGACCCGGCAGCGCGCCGAGAACTACTTCCGCAACACCGCGAGCGTCAGCCCGCTCGCGACGGCTGCCGCCGCGACGGCGCCGCAGATCAAGGTCACGCCACCCGCCCAGTCCACCGGACAGCAGCTCGCGCGGCTGGATGCGCTGAAGGCGACGGGTGCGCTCACCGACGTCGAGTACCACGCGCAGAAGCGCGCCATGGGGATCTGACCGACGAGACGGCCCGGCGACGCGCCGCCGGGCCGACGTCGTCTCAGGTCTCGGTGCGCCCGCGCGAGATCGCGATCTCGCCGGTGCGCATCATCTCGATGAGGCCGAACGGGCGGACCATCCGCTCGAACGCCTCGACCTTGTCGGTCGTGCCCGTCACCTCGACGATGAGCGAGCGGCGCGTCACGTCGACGACCTTGCCGCGGAAGATGTCGCACACCTGCATGACCTCGGCGCGAGCCGGGCCCTCGGCGGCGACCTTGAACAGGGCGAGTTCCCGCGCGACGGTGCCCTCCGGCTCCAGGTCGCGGATCTTCAGGACGTTGATCAGCTTGTGCAGCTGCTTGGTGACCTGATCGATCGGGTGCAGCGCGCCGTCCACGGTGAGCGTGACGCGCGAGATCTGATCGTCGTCCGTCGGGCCGACGGTCAGCGTCTCGATGTTGAAGCCACGGCGGGCGAACAGGCCCGCGATGCGGGTCAGGACGCCGGGCTTGTTCTCGACGAGGATCGAGAGCACGTGCTTGCGGCCGGTGCGCAGTGCGCCGGCGGCTTCGAGGTCCTCCAGGCTGAGGAGGTCCTGCTTGGTTCCGGGATCACCCATGACTGACACCTAGCCCACCATGTCCCGCGCGGCGGCGCCGGGAGCGATCATCGGATACACGTTCTCCTCGCGGGTGACCCGCACGTCCACCATCACCGGACCCGGCGTGGCGATCGCCTGCTTGATGTCCTCGACGAGCGTCGTCTTGTTCTCGAACCGGAAGCCCGTCGCGCCGTACGCGTCGGCGAGCTTGACGAAGTCCGGGAACTGGCCCATGTCGACCTGGCTGTAGCGCTTCTCCCAGAACAGCTCCTGCCACTGGCGGACCATGCCCAGGTAGCCGTTGTTCGAGATGAAGATCTTGATGTCGATCCCATCCTGGGCGCAGGTCGCGAGCTCCTGCATGTTCATCTGCACCGAGCCGTCGCCGGCCAGGCAGATGACGGTCTCGTCGGGCATGCCGACCTTCGCGCCCATCGCCGCCGGGAGGCCGAAGCCCATCGTCCCCAGTCCGCCCGACTGCAGCCAGCGCCGCGGCCGGTCGAAGTGGAAGTACTGGGCGCACCACATCTGGTGCTGGCCGATGTCCGTGGTGACGATCGCGTCGCCGCCGGTCGCCTCGTACAGCGCCTCGACGAGGTACTGCGGCTTGATCTCGGTGCCCTCGCTGTCCTCGTAGCGCAGCGGGTGCTTCTCCTGCCAGCCGCGGATGCGCTCCCACCACGCCTCCAAGCGCGCGTGGTCGACACCCTCCAGCGCCCGGTACTCCTTCACGAGCTTCGCCACGATGTTCTTGGCGTCACCGACGATCGGGATGTGCGCGGGGATGTTCTTGCTGATCTCCGCCGGGTCGATGTCGATGTGGACGAACTTCGCCCGCGGCGCGAACTCCGACAGCTTGCCGGTGATCCGGTCATCGAACCGGGCGCCGATCGCCACGATGAGGTCGGCCTCGTCCATCGCGTAGTTCGCGGTGCGCGTGCCGTGCATGCCGAGCATGCCCAGCCACTGCGGGTCGGGCGCCGGGAAGGCGCCGAGACCCATCAGCGTGCAGGTCACCGGGAAGTTGTCGAGGCGCGCGAGCTCGCGGACCTCGTCGCTGGCGCCCGCGTTGATCGCGCCGCCGCCGACGTAGAGCACGGGGCGCCGGGCGCTCGCGAGCGCCTTCGCCGCCTGGCGGATCTGCTTGGTGTTGCCGTCGTGCGTCGGCTGGTAGCCGGGCAGGTGGACGTCGGTGACCGGCTCGTACGGGATGTCCGCCCGCGCGAGGTCGGTCGGGATGTCCACGATGACCGGCCCGGGGCGCCCCGTGCGCGCCAGGTGGAACGCCTCGTGGATCGCCCGCGGGATCTCCAGCGGGTGCTGGATCATGAAGCTGTGCTTGACGATCGGCATGGTCACGCCGACCACGTCGACCTCCTGGAAGCCGTCCGTGCCGAGCAGGTCCGTGCGGACCTGGCCCGTGATGAAGACGGTCGGGACGCTGTCCATCATCGCGTCGGCGATCGGGGTCACGACGTTCGTCGCGCCCGGGCCGGAGGTCGCGAAGCACACGCCGACCTTGCCGGTCGCCTTGGCGTAGCCCGCCGCGGCATGGCCGCCGCCGGCCTCGTGACGGACGAGGACGTGGCGGATCCCCGCGTCATAGAACGCGTCGTACTGCGGGAGGTTCGCACCGCCCGGGAGGCCGAATACGACCTCGACACCCTCCGCCTTCAGGCACTCGATCACGGCATCCACTGCACGCATGCTCGACCTCCTTTCACCAACTCGTTCGCTGCGGGGACAGAAGTCAGGCCGCAAACGCGCGGCCGGACGGTCCAGGGTACCAGTGGTCCCGGGGATTCCCTACGCGTGGGATACGGATTCCGGCGCCAGGATCTCGTCCGGCGCCGGGTACTCCAGCTCATAGCCGCAACGCAGGCATTTCGCCTCGTAGAGCTTGCAGTCCTTGCCGCACTGCGGGCACAGGCGCCGCGGCTCGTCGAGCTCGTTGCGGTAGAGCACGGCGCAGAACAGCCCGATGAACGGGATCAGCGCGCTGACCAGGAACCACATGAAGACCGAACTGCCCTTCATGCGGCCGATGAAGCCGCCGGCCAGGCCGAAGCACAGCGCGATGAAGATGTACGCGCCGCCGGCCATCATCGTGCGCTACCTCAGGACGCCGAGGGCCCAGATGACGGCGATCACCGCGATGATCGCCATGACGGGCCACAGCAGGGCGGAGACGAGGCCGATGACGGCCTTGAAGAGGATGAACGCCGCGACGATCAGCACGATCACGGCGATCGCGCGGGCAATCAGGGACGGGCCGGTGTTCGTCTCGGGCATGCCCTAAGGGTACCGACCGCGGGAGACCGGCCCGGCGAGCCGTTCAGTCGTACGTGCGCTTGAGATGCGCGAACGGCCCTGTGGCGTCTCGGCGCAGCGTCTCGATCCGTAGCCGGGCCAGCCGGTAGCGGCGGACCTTGGCCTCGGACTCGCGGGGCGTCGCAGTCGGCAGGAGCACGTAGCGCTGGCGGGCCGTGGTGCTGGACATGGCCACATGATCGGCGGTGCGCGAGCGCTGCGCGATGGCCCAGCTGGCGCAGATTCACTCGCGGGAGTGGGACACCGTGTCGAGCCTTGCCTGCCGGCGCGCCTCGTCGAGCGCCGGGCGCATCCGCGCGGGGATGCGACGGCGCACGCGCCACGCCGCACCCGAGAACGACAAGTTGGCGACGGTCGCAAAGCCGGCCTCGTCCGCGCGCAGCGCGAGCAGCAGGTGCGCGATGCGGTCGCCCGCGGGGAGCGCGGGATCGTCGGCGCGGACGCACCAGCACAGGACGCGGCGCCCACCCGGACGGACGAGCAGCGCGCTTCCCTCTCCGAGCAGCCAGACCCCGAAGCGGCCCGGCTCCGGCGCGAGGCCTGTGTCCTGCTGCAGCGCCCGGGCGTCGTGATCGAGCAGGTCACCGAGCAGCCCCAGCGCGGTGCGCTCGGCGGCCTGATCGGCTCCGGGCCTCGTCCGCGACTGCACGACGTTCGCCCCGCGCTGCGCGTAGAGCTCGGGAATCACCCACGCGTGCGCGAGGCACATCAGGGCCACCGGCAGGGCCAGCGGCTCGAGCCAGACCAGGAGCGCGGCCGCCGCGACGAACGGGACGACGTGGGCGACCGTCGTCAGCGTCCACAGGCGCCCGACGGTGCGCAGCCGCTCCTCCCCCGCGCGCTTGCGCCACGGCATCGCCGCGGTCTCGGGCAGGACGTCGGCCGGGGCGGCAGGGTCGGCCGCCGCGAGGCCGCGCCACTCGATGGGCAGGCCCATCCCGCGCTCAGCCGCCGCTGATGGGGCGGCGCAGGATCACGGTCGCCGCGCCGACGGGCAGCTCGCGGACTCGCGAGGTAGCCCTGGTCGAGCTCGGCGCGGAACGCCGCCGCCGCGGCCTCGATGGACGCCGGGTCATCTGGCTGCCACTCGGCGACGGTCGTGTGGCCGGTGTGGTCCATGCGGATCAGTCGCGACATCGCTTCCTCCGGAACGGTCGGGGCGTCCGCTGATGGTACGCGCCAGGCGCGCGCCGCCGAGAAGGCTGGCGCGCGCCCGCGCGCCGCTACTCCTCCTTCTCGAGCTCGGCGATCTGCTCCTTGAGCTTGGTGTTGTTCTCGGAGATCGCCGGGCTGTCGGCCACCAGGGCCTCGGTCGCCGCGCGTGCTTCGTCGGCGTTGCTCGCCCCCGCCGCGGTCGCGATGTTGTCGAGGTCGGTCTGGCCCTTCTTCAACGCGGTCGACAGGCTGTCGATCGTCGTCTGGATGTCGTCCTCGGGGGCGTCGAGGTCATCGAGCGCCGTGACCGACTCGCCCGCCCGGTCGGCGAGCTCGGAGAACGACGTCTGGAGCGCCGCGTCGGTCTGCTCGCCCGCGGTCGTCACCGTCTCGCCGATGTCCTGACCGATCGCGGAGATGTCCGCGGTGACCTTCTTGGACGCGTCGATGAAGTCGCTGTTGTCCTCGCCGCCGCAAGCGGTGATGGCCAGCGCCGCAGCGGCAAGGGCCACCCCGGTCAGCCGGCGGGCCTGATGTACGCGCATGTCGTCCCTTCTGCCCGTACCGGTCGGCCGGGCGCTGTGATCAGCCAAGCGCGCGCACTCTACGCCGCGCAGGGGATCGAACGCGGCAGGCTCAGAGGCCGAGCTTCTCGCGGACGATCCTCGTGACGTCGCCGCCGTCGGCGCGGCCCTTCGTCTCGCGCATGACGTGCCCGATGATCGGTCCGATGGCCTTCATGTTGCCGCCACGGATCTTCTCGGCCGCATCGGCGTTCGCGGCCAGCGCCGCCTCGACGATGCCGTCGAGCTCGCCATCGTCACCCAGCGCGCCGAGACCCTCGGCCTCGATGATCTGCGCGGGTTCGCCGCCGTCGGCCACGAGCTTGTCGAGCACGACCTTCGCGTTGTTCGGCGTGACGGCCTTCGTCTCGACCAGGCCCGCCAGCGCCGCCACCGCGCCCGGGGTCGCCTTCGACGCCGCGGGGTCCGTCTCGCCGATGCGCGCGACCAACTCGTTGGAGACCCAGTTCGCGACGGCCTGCGGCGACCCGATGTCGCCGTCGGCGTCGAGTGCCGTCTCGAAGTAGTCGCCCAGCTCCGCGCGCCACGCCAGCTGGCGGGCCGTGTCGGTCTGCAGGCCAAGGGCCTCGAAGCGCTCCTGACGCGCAGCGGGCAGCTCGGGGAGCGCCGCACGCGCGGTCTCGAGCATGTCGCTCGTGATGGTCACCGGCACGAGGTCGGGCTCGGGGAAGTAGCGGTAGTCGTGCGCCTCCTCCTTCGAGCGCA
>JAEMQS010000012.1 GCA_016463765.1 Solirubrobacteraceae bacterium
GGGAGCGCCCGGTAGCGTGGCGGGCGATGGCCGACCTCAAGCCCGCGTACCTCTTTCACGGCGACGATCACGGCCGGGTGTCCGAGCGGCGCGCCGGGCTGCGCACGCTGGCCGAGCGCGGCGGAGACGCCAGCGCTCTGGAGATCCTCGAGGGCGACGCCGCCACCCCCGATGCCGCGGCCGGCGCGCTCAACGCGATGACGTTCGCGATGAGCCGGCGCGTGATCATCGTCGACGGCGTCGAGCGGTGGAAGGACGCGGAGGTCGCGGACACCATCGTCCCCGCGCTGGCGTCGATGCCGCCGGAGACGACGATCGCCTTCTTCGCGCGGGAAGAGGGGCGCTTCAAGGTCCCCGCCGGCCTCGCGAAGGCCGTCGAGGCCGCGGGCGGCGACGTGCGTGCGCACAACAGCATGAAGGCGAAGGAGCTGCCGCGCTGGGCGTCGGGCGAGGCGCAGCGGATCGGGATCGAGCTCGACGGCGAGGCCGCGCAGGTGCTGGTGCGTCTGGTCGGAGAGCGTCAGCAGCGCATCCTGCGCGAGCTGGAGAAGCTGGCGCTGGAGCACGGCGCGGGCGCGCGGCTGTCGGCCGACGACGTGCAGGACGCGGTCGCGCAGGCCTCGGAGAAGCAGGTGTGGGGGCTGATCGACGCCCTGGTCGCTCGCGACGCGCGCCGCGCGACCGAGGCGTTCCTCCAGCTGCGCGCGCAGGGCGAGTCCATGCCGCGCCTGGTGCCGCTGATGGCGCGCCGGGTCCGCGAGCTGCTCGGCATCTCCCTGCGGCTGGAGGCCGGCGAGGCGCCGCAGGACATCAAGAAGACGTTCAAGGGCAGTCCGTGGGCGGCGGACAAGCGCCTGGCCGAGGCGCGCAAGGCCGACCCGCAGGCGCTGCGCCGCGCGATCGAGGCACTGGCGGACCTCGAGCTCGCCACCCGCGGCGGCAGCGAGCTGTCCGAGGACACGGTCGCGCTGCGCGCGATCGACACCATCGCCGCGTAGCGCTGTGTCGCTTTTGTCAGCCTCGGGCTGACGTTCGCGCCACAGCGGGCCGGAGGAGGGGGGCGAGTTTCGGGCTGTGGCGCCTATGTCAGTCAATGACTGACAAACGCGCCACACCACCCATCGACCTCCTCATCGCTCGGCTGGCCAGTCGCCAGCACGGCGTCGTGAGCGCCCAACAGCTCGCCGAACTCGGCCTCTCGCGCGAGACGATCAGCCGCCTCGTGCGCATCGGCCGGCTCCACCGCCTCCACCGCGGCGTCTACGCCGTCGGCCATACCGCCCTGCGCTGGGAGGCCGCCTACGTGGCCGCGGTCATGGTCGCCGGCGAAGGCGCGGCGCTGAGCCACGCCAGCGCGGCTGCCTGGTGGGGGATCCGTCCGCGCCCGAGCGGGAACGTCCACATCACGGTCCCCTCCACGAACGGCCGCAAGCGCCACCGGCATCTCACGATCCACCGTTCCCGGAACCTCCCGCCGCACGAGATCACGACCCGCGACGGGCTGATCGTCACCACCGTGGCGCGCACGCTGCTGGACTACACCAACACCGCGCCGCGCCACCTCGCTGACCGAGCGGTCGAGGTCGCGGTCAGTCGCCGACTCGTGGGGGCGGAGGTCCATGACGTCATGCGCGCACACCCGAACGCTCCGGGAGGAGCGACGCTCAAGGCCCTCCTGCTCGAGCACGGCGACCACGGCAACTGGCGCCAGTCCGACTTCGAGGCCTACATCGTCGACCTCTGCCGCAGCCACGGCATTCCACTCCCGCAGACGAACGTCCCGCTCCTCGGTGCGGTCGTCGACGCCTACTGGCCCGACCACCGCGTGGTCGCAGAGCCCGACGGCATGACGTGGCACGGCACCCGGGCCGCCGCGCGCAGGGACCGCAGGAACGACGGGAACCGCATGGCCAACGGCATCATCACCGTCCGGGTCACCGACGAGCAGGCACAACAAGACGGCCGCGCAGTGGCGGCCGCCATCAGGGGCGCGATGCGCCGCTGAGAAGAAGACCTACGACAGGGACTTGTGCAGCCGCGCGGCGCGGGACTTCTTGCGCGCACCGTTGTTGCGGTGCAGCGCGCCGCGCTTGACGGCCTTGTCGATCGTCGACACGAGCTCACGATGCTCGGTGGCGGCGGTGTCGGCGTCCTTCGCGGCCACAGCGGCCTCGAGGCGACGGAAGTAGGTCTTGATCGCGGACGTGTAGCGGCGGTTCTCGAGCCGCTCACGCTCGGAGCGCAGGATGCGCTTCTTCTGAGAATGGATATTCGCCATGAGAGAAGGCGTAGAGTAGCGCGCCGCCGATGGCCGACCGTTCCCGACCACCACGCGCTGGCCAGGGCCGGATCGCCCGGAACACCGCAATCTTCAGCATCGCGACAGGTCTGTCGCGCTTTGCGGGGATGGGCCGCGAGGTCGTCGCGTCCAGCTATTTCGGCACATCCGGCGCCTTCAGTGCGTTCACGATCGCCTTCCAGGTCCCCACGCTGGTGCGCAACCTGTTCGCCGACAGCGCGCTCTCCGCGGCGTTTGTCCCCGTCTTCACCGAGCTGCTGGAGAAGGACAAACGCAAGGACGCGTTCATGCTCGCCACGACATTTCTGGCGATCATCATCGGCGCGCTCGGCCTGCTGTCCGTCGGGTTCTTCTTCGCGGCGCCGTACGTCATGCCGCTCTTCACCGGCAAGGAGTTCACCGAGGAGCTCGACCAGCTGACGATCGGCCTGAGCCAGCTGCTGTTCCCGATCGTCCTGCTGCTGGGCGTCAACGGGCTGCTGGTCGGGATCCTCATGGCGTACGACCACTTCACGATCCCGGCGATCAGCCCGCTGGTGTGGAACCTCGTGATCATCGCGACGCTGGTGATCACCGTCCCGATGTTCGAGGGCGACGATCAGCTCTACGCCTACGCGCTCGGGATCCTGCTGGGCACCGCGGTGCAGCTGGCCATGGCGATACCGATCCTGCGCCGGCTGGACTTCCAGTGGGCCAAGCAGATCAGCGTCCGCGATCCACGGGTCATCCGGGTGCTCATCCTCATGCTGCCTGTGACCCTCGGGCTGGGCCTCATCAACTTCAACCAGCTCATCAGCTCGCTGCTGGCGTCCGAGGTCAGCGAGGAGGCGCCGCGGGCGATCGACGCCGCGTTCCGCATCTACATGCTGCCCCAGGGCATGTTCAGCGTGGCGATCGCGACGGTGCTGTTCCCGACGCTCAGCCGGCTGGCCGCCCGCCGCGACTACGACGACCTGCGGGGACTCATGGGGACCGGGATGCGGCAGATCATCCTGCTGCTCGTGCCGTCGGCGGTCGCGGTCCTCGTGCTCGCCGAGCCGATCACCCGCCTGGTCTACGAGCGCGGCGAGTTCGACGCCGACTCGACGGAGCTCGTCTCCCAGGCGCTGTTCTGGTTCCAGTTCAGCCTGCCGTTCGCCGGGGTCAACCTGCTGCTGACCCGGACGTTCTTCAGCCTGCAGAAGCCGTGGACGCCGACCGTGCTCGCGGTCGGGACGCTCACGATCAACGTCGTGCTCGCCCTGCTCCTCTACGAGCCCTATGGGGTCCCCGGCATCGTGGTCGCGACGGCCGCGGCGAGCGCCGCGATGTCCGTTGCGCAGAGCTGGGCGCTGCGCGGGCAGCTCGGCGGGCGCCTGGAGGGCGGGCAGACGCTGGCGGCAACGCTGAAGATCCTCGTGGCCTCCGCCGCCCTCGGCGCGGCGAGCTACGGCGTGTGGTGGGCGTTGGACGACCTGCTCGGGGCGTCGCTGCCGGCTCAGCTGCTCAGCGTCGGGCTCGGTCTCGCGGCGGGCGCGGCCGTCTACATCATCCTGGTCCGCGTCTTGCAGATTCCTGAGGCGCAGACCATAGAAAAGGCGCTCAGAGCGAGGATAAGTCGCTCAACTTGAGACTTCTGGACGAATGATTGATCCGGGTTTGGGGACCTCGGCCCGATAGTCGGGGCAATGCCGACCCCCATCAGCGATCGCCTCACCGCCGCCCCCGACGTGTCCGCCGCCTGCTGGGCCGTCGTCGACCACCTTGCGGAGGTCCCAGGCGCGCTGCCCAGCGTGTACCTCGAGCGCGGGGGCCGGCTGCGGTGCCAGGCGGTGCGCGGGTACCTCGAGATCCTCGACGGCCTGCCGCCGACCGCCGGCATCATCGGCCGCACCTTCCGCACCGGCGAACCGACCGTCGAGCACGATGTCACCCGGTCCCCGGACTTCGTCGAGATCATCGGTGACGTGGTCGCCGAGGCGTGCTTCCCGATCCACTGCAAGGGCGCCCTGGTCGGCGTCGTCAACGTGGAATCCACGGTGCCGCTGCACGACGCCGCCGTCGCCCGCGTGCACGACACCGCCGCGCTGCTCGGTCAACGACTTGAAGCGCTCGGAGGTCCGCCGACAGAGTCACCGAGCCAGCGGCTCGTGCGCCACGCCGCCCGGCTCACCGGCCTGACGAAGGTCGACGAGATGGAGCGCGAGGTCCTCGACGCCGCGCTGGACATCAGCCGCATGGGCTCGGCGATGCTGCTGCGCCTGGACGAGAACGGCGCCGTCGGCGCCCGCCGGGCACTGGGCCCGCTGGCGGTGGAGCTCGAGTCGCTGCCCGGCCGCACGCTGCGGCGGCTGGCCCACAGCGTCCAGGAGGGCGCGTCGCGCTACACGATCTCCCCGGGTGACCGCGACCGTCCCGTCGTCCAGCTCCCCGGAACGAAGATCCGCACGCTCCTGGCCCTCCCGGTCATCGCCGAGGGCGCCGCGCGCGAGGTGCTGCTGCTGGCCGACCGCCGCGCGAAGGCGGTCACGACCGACGAGATCGAACTGCTGGAGATGCTGTGCGCGCAGGCGGGCAGCGCGCTGCGCGTCGCGGGCCTCGTGCGCGAGCTCCGCACGCAGGCGGCGACCGACCCGCTCACCGGGCTCGGCCACCACCGCACGTTCCACACGAAGCTGCGTCGCCTGCGCGGCAAGCGGATCGCCGTCCTGCTGCTCGATCTCGACGGCTTCAAGCAGATCAACGACACGTTCGGCCACCAGGCCGGCGACCGGCTGCTGCGCGAGGTGGCCGCGACGCTGTCGGCGGCGCTGCGTCGCGGCGACGAGTTGTTCCGCATCGGCGGTGACGAGTTCGGCGCGCTCCTGCGGGTGCAGGATCAGACGGAGGCGATGGAGGCCGCAGAGCGCCTCGTGGCCGCGGCTGCGACGATCGGTGACGTGACCGTGTCGATCGGTGTGGCGATGTGCGAGGAGGACGAGCCCGTGGAGAGCGTGCTCGGGCGTGCTGATCGTGCGCTCTACGACGTCAAGCAGACCGGCCGCAACGCGGCGGCACTCGCCTGAGCTCGACGCTGGAATTGGAGGAGCTTGTCGCCGCGGCCCCAGAGGTCGTGTGGGCGGCGCTCGCCGATGACCGCCAGCGCGCGGTGTGGTGGTCGTACCTCGAACTCGACCCGCACCCGGGCGGCGCGCTGCTCGAGCGCTGGACCGACGGCGACGGCCGCCGCCACGCCACGCGCGGCGCCGTCGTGGAGGCCGACGCGCCCCGGCGGCTGCGGGCCACCTGGCGCGACGACGGGTGGCCGGCCGAGACCGAGGTCACGATCGGCCTCACCGAGGAACGCGGCGGCACCTGGATCAGGGTCACGCACAGCGGGTGGGACAAGCTGCCCGACGGCGACGCGCTGCTCGCGACCCACCGTGACGGCTGGCGCGCGCACCTGGCGCGCTGGGCCACGCACGTCGCCTGATCAGCCGTCGAGCAGCGCCGGGAGGTCGGCGATCGAGTCGATCGTCGCGGTCGGCACCACGCCCGAACGCGCTGCCGCGCCCTCGCGGAACTTGCCGGTCCGGACGAGCACCCCGTGGATGCCGGCGGCCTGGGCGCCGCCGACGTCGGCCTCGATGTCGTCGCCGACCATGACCGCGTGGGCGGAATCCCCGTGCGCGTCGGCCAGCGCGGCGGCGAAGAACGCCGGCTCGGGCTTGCCGACCACCGTCGCCTCCATGCCGGTCGCGTATTCCAGCGCGGCCACGTAGGCGCCGACGTCCATCGCCAGCCCGTCACTGCGCCGCCAGAAGCGGTTGCGCTGCAGCGCGACGAGTTCGGCGCCGGCCTCCATCGCCCGGAACGCGTTGTTCAGCGCGTGGTAGGTGAAGCCCTCGCCGAGGTCGCCGAGGATGATCGCGTCGGGCTGCTCACCGGCGGGCGCCTCCGCGAGCCCGGCGAGGTCCTCGCGCAGCGCGGGGGCGACGAGGAACCGCACGCGCCGGTGACCGCGCGCCCCGCAGTGGCGCACGGCGAGCGCGGCGGGTGTGAGGACGCTGTCGGCCGGAAGGGTGAACCCGAGGCGCGCGAGGCGGGCGGCGACCTGCGCCCGCGACCGTGACGTGGTGTTCGTCACGAACCGCAGCTGCAGCCCGCGGCCGCGGAGCTCCTCGACGGCCTCCAGAGCGCCGGGGATCGGGTCCTCGTCGACGTAGAGGACGCCGTCGAGATCGAGCAGGACGGTGGTGATGCCGGTGAGCGCCATGGGTGCATGGTGCGCGTCACGGCGGTCGGGCTCAATCGACAGGTGGTCCGAAGATCGCCGCTTCCGGCCGAGCCCAGGCGGGGGCCTGGGGACAGGCGGCGCTGGGACCCGAGCCGGCGGCGCCCGAGGCCAGCGCCAGCTGCCGTACGCCCTCGCGAAGAAACCTGCGGGTGGGGTGGCGGGCGCTGAGGCGGGCGTACCCGGTGGCGGCACGAAGGTGGTGGCGGGCACGTGCTTCGCCTTCCAGGATCCATTCCTGGGCCAGGGTGGTGTCGAGCCGCCGCCCGTACCGCGCTTCGACCAGCGCCGCGAACTGGCCGAGCTCGTCGGCGGCGGTGACTGCGCCGGCGCTCTGCATGCTCGCCGGGTGGCGGACATACGCGACCCCGACGGCGTCTGCACGCGCGGGGCGGGCACGGTGGGCCAGTCGCAACCAGAGGTCCCAGTCGGCGAAGTGCTGGAGCGCGGCGTCGAACGGTCCAACCGCCCGCAGGAGGTCCCGATCGACGAGCACGTTCGACGCCCCGGCGGGGATGGGGTTGAACGAGAAGAGCTGGTCGACCACCTCGGCCGGCTCCGGCGCCCAGTGCGTTTCCAGCACGTCACCGTCGGGGGTGACGAGGAGGGCGTCGGAGTACACCCACTGAGCGCCTGTCCGGTCGGCGGCAGCAAGCTGTTCGGCGAGCTTGCGGGGCGCCCAGCGGTCATCGTCGTCGAGCAGTGCGATCCAAGGCGTACGCGCCGCGGCTATGCCCGCGTTGCGCGCCTCCGCGACGCCGCGCCGGCGGTCATGGCGAATCAGCGCGATGCCGGCTTGCGCGGCGACATCACGGACGGTGGTGGGGTCGTCCGATGCGTCATCCACAGCGATGACGTCGACATCCACGCCCTGCTGATTGCGCGCGGCGTCGACGGCGGCGCGAAGGAGCGCTGGGCGGTTGCGCGTCGGGATGACGACGGTGACCGATCGGTGAGCGGGGGTACGACCGGTGTGCATCTTCCGTCGAAGCCAACACTAGGCTGCGACGGATGTCCACTCCGTTGGTCAGCGTGGTCATCCCCACGAAGGACCGTTGGACCCTGCTGCGCCGGGCGCTCTCCGGCGTGGCGTCGCAGCGCGATGTCGAGCTCGAACTCCTCGTGGTGGACGATGGTTCGGCCGGCCGTGCGCCCGCGGACGTGCTCGCCACGATCGCCCAGCACGGCGAGTTGCTCTCGAACGACGGCCCACGTGGGGTCGCGGCCGCGCGCAATCTCGGTCTCGACCGAGCGCGCGGGGAGTGGGTCGCGTTTCTCGACGACGACGATGTGTGGGCGCCGGACTGGCTGGGGTCCGCCGTCGATGCCGGGGTTGCGGGCCGTGCCGGTCTTGTCGCGGGCGCCTACTGGATCGTCGATCGGCACGGCACGGTGACGGGGGCGCAGCCGGCGCCCGACCCCGCCGACATCGCGGACGCGCTGCCTTACGGCAACGTGATCGGCGGACCCTCGATGGTGCTCCTCGAGACCGCAGCGGTGCGGGCGGTGGGCGGGTTCGAGACGCGCCTGTCCGCGCTCGCCGACTGGGAGCTGTGGCTGCGGCTGTCGCGACGGGTCGCATGCGCGACGGTCGACCGGCCGCTCGTCGCCTACACCCTGCACGAGGGCAACATGCACGTCCGCGATCCCGCGGGCGTCCGCATCGAGGTCGGTGTCCTCGAGCGGGACGACCTGCTGGCGCCGGGAGCTCGCGCGGGCATCGACCGCTGGATGGCCTCGGACGCCTCGATCCACCACCGCCGCCTCCGAGCCGGGGCCGCCTTCTTCTCCCTCGCCCTGAAGGAGCGTCGCGTCCCCGACCTGTTCTCGGCGCTCCGGGCGCTGACGGTGGGGCATCGGGCCCCGCGAGCCGCGGGGGTCGCGCCGGGGCCACTGCCCTGGTGATGTCCTGCGGTCAGGGGGCGATCGCGACGACGCGGGCGACCAGCGCGTCCCAGTCAAACTGATTGCCGGGCGACGCAGCGCGCACGCGTCCGATCTCCTTGCCGGCGATGGTCAGGCGCAGGACCGTGTAGGCGCCGAACTGCGGCGGCGGTGTGTCACCGTCGAGGGGCAGGTCGACGACCTCGGCTCGGCGGGATGCGGCGAACCCGGGCCCTCCGAAGGCGCGCGCGCCGGCGCGAGCCCCGTCGAGATACGCGAGCCATGCGCTGAGTGCGAGCACGCGTTCCGCCGGTGCCGAGTGCGGAAGACGGTCGGCGGCCCGGACGAGCGCGAGCCACGCGTTGTGGCGTCGTGGAGCCCCCAGGCGCGTGAAGCGCAGGCGGACCGACATCCCGGTGCGCGCCAGGGCGAGACTCGGGGCGACGTCCGGGTGGCGCGCCGCAATGGCTGCATCCCAGTAGCCCTCCTGGTGCGCGTTGCGCACCACGACCGACGGGTCGACGGTGAGGTGGTGCAAGCCGATCGCGTCCTCGGCCAGCGCAATGGGTACCCCTGCTGCGAGGAGTCGTGCTCCGAGGTCGTGATCCTGCCGTCTGCCGGCCAGCGACTCGTCCAGTCCGCCGACGGCATTCCACAGGCTGACCGGCGCGGAGGCGTTCCCGTCGTTGACGTCCAGCGCGCCCCAGCGGTGCCCGGGCTGACTCAGCCAGCCATAGTGGTCGAGCCACCACCCGCGCATCCACCGGTCCAGCCACCCGTCGCCGACGACAGGTGGCGTCAGACCGATCACCCACCCCTCGGCCCCGAGGCGAGCGTGCGCCGCGGCGTGCGCCGCGACGAATCCGGGGGTCGGAACGATGTCGTCGTCGGTGAACAGGACGAGCGGATGCCGCGCTGCACGCGCCGCCGCGTTGCGCGCGCTCGCGAGCCCGCGGTTCGGCTGTTCGACGAGCGCGACGGCGTACGGCAGCGCGAGGCCGCGGACCATCTCGGCGCTCCCGTCCGTGCTGCCGTCGAGGACGACGACGGCCTCCATGAGGTCGGCCGGGTGGGTCTGGTCGGCGAGGCCGAGAAGGACGTCGCGCAGGGCGTCGCGCCGGTTGTGCGAGGCGATGGCGACGCTGACGCCCGGGCGTTCTCGGTGGACGTCGATGTGTTCCACCGTCGGGACCTCGGCCGCCTCCGGAGCCGTCACCGAGGCGGGGCGCCGTCGCGCGGCGGCGAGAACATGCGGGAGCGATCGCACGCGCTGGCGGGCGCGGTGGGCGCGCGTCCGCGGCCCGGCGCGGCCCTGCGGGTCGCGCAGGACGATCCGGCCCGGGTCGTGCTCGATGCGGTAGCCGGCGCGCAGGAGGTCGGCGAACGCGAGGCGTTCGACGATGCCGACCGAGAGCGCCTCGACCCCCGTCGGCAGGTGCAACGACCAGCCGGGAAGCACGCGTCGCACGACCATGTTCGCGCCCGTCCCGAGCTTGCCGGCGCGCGCGATCGGGAGCCCGCGGTCGCCAGTGACGCGGACCAGGTCGCCGCGCGGTGTGGGGATGTCGGGCGCCCGCGGCGTGGGGTGGAGTCCGGCGCTGGGCCCCACGTATCCGGTGACGACCGCGGTGCGGCAGTCGTCGAAGACGGCGTCGATCCCGTCGAGCCAGGTCGGGTCGGCGACGACGTCGCCGTGCAGGCAGGCGACGAGTTCGCCGCCGGCGATCCGGAGCGCGCGGTTCCAGGCGGCACCGACATCGGCGAACTGCGCGAGCACGTGGTGGACACCGAGGTCGGCGGCGACGCGCGCCGCGCGCGGGTCATGGCGATGGTCGACGACGACGATCTCGTCTGGCGCCCGGTGCAGGGCCAACACGGACCGCAGGCAGCGTTCGAGACGGTCAGAGCCCGACGTGTGGAGGATGGCTGCGGTGATCGTGCGCGACGGGGTGGCACGGCGAGCTGGGCGTCCGAGCCGGGCCTCGACGCGCAGGCGTCGCTCGCGAAGCGCCACGAGGTCAGCGGCGGCTGCGTCGATTGCCGTGCGCTGGACCGCAGGACCGACGACGCCTTGCGCGTCGATGGGGACATGGGCGACGACGGCACCGGCGTGGTGGACGACCAGCAGAAGCCCGCTCGCACCCTCAGGCACGTGAAGAGCCTCGAGCGGTATGCCGACCTCGACATGGTGGACGAGCCGGGATGTTGATGGCGAGAACACGTATGCGGCTGACCGGCCGCACCGGCATCTATTGTCCTACCGATGCCGCGGACTGGCCGCAGGGTGAAGCGAATCCTAACGCGGGTACCCGGCGTCTCCGCCGCGCAGCGCCTGCGGATCGGGTATCGCTCGGTGCCCGTCAGCCGCGAGTACGGATTCGACCGCGGGCTGCCGGTCGATCGGCACTACATCGAGGCGTTCCTCGGGCGCTATCAGGCCGCAGATCACTACACGCCCGGATTGATCGGGGGTCGCGTGCTGGAGATCGGCGGCCGGGAGTACGCCGACAGGTTCGCCCTGCCGGAGCAGCGGGGCACGCGCATCGACGTGCTCCACGAGAACGCGGCGAACCCGGACGCCACCATCGTCGGGGACCTCACGGACCCGTCGACGCTCCCGGCAGAGACCTTCGACTGCATCATCTGCACCCAGACGCTGCCGGTGATCTGGGACGTCCAGGCAGCGCTCGCGAGCCTGCACGCCGCGCTGCGCCCCGGCGGCGTGCTGCTGGTGACGGTGCCGGGTATCACACGCGCGCTGACGCCCGACCGTGACCATTGGGGCGATTGGTGGCGGTTCACGTCGTCATCGCTGCGCCGGCTGGCGGCCGACGCGTTTCCCGGCGGGGACATCGAGATCGTCTCCTACGGCAACCTGCTCACCGCGACGTTGTTCCTCCAGGGGTTCGCCGCCCACGAGGTGGCGCCGCGCGAGCTCGACCTGCATGACCCGGACTTCGAGGTCATCATCGCGTTGCGCGCACGGCGCGCGGAGAGCCCTCCGCCGTGATCCGGCGTGTGGCCCGTCGGCTCATCCGGCGCCTTCAGGCGAGCAGGCTGGCCACGCCTTGCGCCACGATCGTCCTGTGGGCGCTGCGAGCAAGCGCACGGCGCTGCGGCGTCGTCGTCATGCAGCACCGCGTGGAGCCGAGACCGGGGGATCCCGCGCACGAGTTCACGCCGCCCCTCGCCGTCGCGGACTTCGAGGCGCAGCTGTCCTGGCTGGTGCGCCACGCCCGGGTGGTTCCAGCCGAGCGGCTCCAGGCCGAAGCGGCGTCGCGGCGTCGCGGCGCACGCTTCCCGGTCGCCATCACCTTCGACGACGACACGACCTCCCATGTCGCCCACGCGCTGCCCGAGCTCCGACGCCGGGGCCTCCCGGCGACGTTCTTTCTCAACGGCATCGCCCTGGGGACCCCTCGGCGCTACTGGTGGGAGCTCCTGCAGACAGGCCGGGACGAGGGGTGGGCCTGGTCGTCGCTGATCCCGGAGGCGACGCTGCACGCCGCGCAGGCACAGGCGTCGGAGGCCGTCGGCCCGTTCGAGGTGTCCGTCGCCGTGCAGGAGATGGATCCCGAGGGCCGGCGCGAGATGACCGCGGACCTGGACGAGCGGTTCGGGACGCGCTCGCCGGCCGGGCTGGAGGCCGAGGAGATCCGGGTGCTCGACGACGGCACCCGCTCGGTGGGCTGGCACGGACACCGGCATGAGCCGTTGTCCCTCCTCGGTCCGGAGGCGCTGGCGGCAGAGCTGGACGACGGCCGGGCGGAGCTCGAGGGGGTGCTGGGCCGGTCGATGCGCACGATCGCCTACCCCTACGGCCGCGCGAGCGCCGCCGCCGCCGAGGCCGCCCGCGCGCGTGGATTCACGACGGGGTTCACGACCGTTCCCGCAGCCGTCACGCCGTCCGATGATCCACTGCTGCTCGGCCGCATCGACGGGTGCACGGCGACGACGGGCGCATTCGCCCTGGCCGTGGCCGTCGCGGTCTTCCGCGCCTGATGTCCGATCGCGTGCCCGTGACGGTCATCGTCCCGACCGTGGGGCGGGAGGGGATGCTCGCCGACGCCCTCGCGTCCGTCGCCGCGTGCGACCCGCAGCCTGCCGAGCTGCTGGTGATCGACCAGAGCGAGCGCGGCGCCGCGGAACTGGCCGCGCGCGAGATCGACCTGCCGGTGCGCATCGTCGTGATGGCGCGCACGGGGATCTCCGCCGCGCTGAACGTGGGGATGCGCGAGGCCGCGTACGACGACGTCCTCGTGACCCACGACGATTGCCGGGTGGCGCCCGACTGGGCCGGGGTCGCCGCCGGACTCCTGGCCGAGGACCCGGAGGCGCTGTGGACGGGACGTGTCCTCGCCGACGTCGAGCCGGGGCGCGACCCCGCGCTGGTCCCGTCCACGATCGACGACCCGGATCCGGCGGTCTACGCCGGGGTTCCGCGTGTCGACGTGCTGTACCCCGCGAACATGGCCGCCCGGCGCGGCGCCGTCCTGGAGCTCGGCGGGTTCGACGAGCGGTTCACGGTGGCCGCCGAGGACAACGACCTCTGCTTGCGGTGGCTGCTGGCCGGGAGAACGGTGCGCTACGAGCCGCGGTTGACCGTCTGGCACCGCGACTGGCGCTCGCCCGACGATCTCCGCGCGTTGTATCGCCGGTACCAGCTCGCGCAGGGAGCGCTGCTGGCCAAGCACCTGCGACTGGGGCACCGCGCGGGGCGCCGGCTCGCGTTCGACACGCTCGTCTGGGCGGTCCGTGGAACCGCGCACCGCTGGGTGCGCGGGCGGACGGTGGACGAGACGACGGCGAGCCTCACCCACATCCCGCTGGGCGTCGTGCGCAACTGGCGGCTCATGCGCCCGAGGCGGGAGGAGCCGCGTCGCTGACCCGCTGCCAGCGGACCTCCGGCTGCACCGTCCGACGCCGCGAGAGTGCCTCCTGCCGGTCGTCCGCCCGAGGCAGCACGGAGAACGCGAGCAGGTCGTCGTACAGGTAGGTCTCGGACTCGGTGCCGAGCCAGACGCACACGAGATGGTCTCCCGCCCGCAGCAGCGGCGGGATCGAGAGCCGGATGACGTGGCGGCCCGCCCCGCTGGCCAGCGGCGGCAGGTCGTGCTGGTCGGACCACGTCTCCTCGAGCACGCGCGTGCCGTCGATCGCGTCGATGGCGATCGCCGCGTCGATACCCGGCAGGTCGCGCGCGAGCACGATCTCGACCTCGACGTGCAGCGGCTCCCCGCGCTGGGGCTGCGCGGCCGTGCCCCCGTGGGCGTCCACGATCGCGACCCGCGCCACACCGGCGTCGCCGTCGACCTGGTGTCGCGCCTCGACGCCACCCTGGAACACCGACCCGTAGTAGGCCTGCACGACCTCTTCGACGCCGCCCTCGGCGACGAGGCGACCGTGATCGAGCTGGACCGCGCGGGTGCAGAGGCGGGTCACCGCGCCCAGGTCGTGGCTGATGAAGACGACGGTGCGGCCCTCGGCGCTCAGGGTGCTCATGCGCTCGATGCAGCGTCGCTGGAAGTCGATGTCGCCGACGGCGAGGACCTCGTCGACGAGCATGATCTCCGGCTCGAGATGTGCGGCGACCGCGAAGGCGAGTCGCAGCGCCATGCCCGACGAGTACCGCTTGAGCGGCGTCTCGATGAACGGTTCGACGCCGGCGAACGCGACGATCTCGTCGAAGCGCCGGCGCACATCCCGGCGCGACATGCCCATGATCGCGCCGCTGAGGTAGACGTTCTCCCGTCCTGAGAGTTCGTGGTGAAAGCCGGTGCCGACCTCCAGGAGCGCGCCCACGCGCCCCCGGGTGCGCGACCAGCCTTCCGTCGGCTCGGTGATCCGGCCGAGCACGCGCAGGAGCGTGGACTTGCCCGCGCCGTTGCCGCCCACGATGCCGAGAGCCTCGCCCTCCTGGACGGTGAGGTCGACGTCGCGCAGCGCCCACATCTCCTGCTCGGGCCGCCGGCGCCGGTGCAGCAGTCCGGCCACGGCATCGCGCAGCGTGTCGTACGCGGCCTGGTCGGTGCCCAGGCGGTACCGCTTGCCGACGCCGTGGGCCTCGATCGCCGCCGGCATCAGACCCGGTCTGCGAACTGGCGCTCGACGCGCCGGAAGAACACGAGCCCGCCCGCGGCGAGCAGGACCGCCATCGCACCGGAGACCACGAGGTTCCAGGCGTCGGGTGTGGTGCCGAGCAGGGCCCACCGCGTGACGTCGATGAGCCCCACGACGGGGTTGATTGCCGCGAGCGTCTCGAGCGTCCCGTCGAGCACGCCCAGCGGGTACACGACGGGGCTTGCGAAGAAGAGAAGCTGGAGCCCGAATGTCAGTGCGTAGGCGACGTCGCGGTACAGCACGTTGAGGGCCGACAGCCACAGGCTGAAGGCCAGCGCGACGACCACGAACCCCGGGATCACCAGAACGACGAGCGGGGCCGTCGCCTGGAGTGGCACGCCGGCGATCAGCGCCACGATCTGCGCAATCGCAAGCGCGACGACCAGGTCGGCGAGGACCCCGCCGACCGCACCCAAGGGTGCGAGCAGACGCGGGAAGTACACCTTCGTGACGAGCTCGGGGGTGTCGACCAGGCTGCTCGTCGCGCGGCCCACGGCAGAGGAGAACGGCATCCAGATCGCCAGCCCGCACAACACGAACGCCGCGTAGGGGACCCCCTCGCTCGGGACGCCGACGCCCTCGCCGAGAACGAGGGTGAACACCACCATCGCGACGAGTGGCTGGATGACGACCCAGAGCACGCCGAGGAGGGTCTGGCGGTACCGCACCCGCAGGTCGCGCTCGGCCAGGATCACCCCCACATCCCGGTACGCCCACAGGTCCCGCACGTCCACGCGCGGCCGCCAGCCGCGCCGCGGCCGGTTCTCGATCCACCGTGCGTCCTGACGGGTCGTGGGCGGGGAGCTCACGGTGAGAGCGTAGATGCGCGACCGGCCCTACCCTGGTCCCTGCACATGGCCGACCAGTCGCACATCCGCAACTTCTCCATCATCGCCCACATCGACCACGGCAAGTCGACGCTCGCCGATCGCATCCTGGAGATGACCAAGACGGTCGATCAGCGCGAGATGCGCGAGCAGCTCCTGGACTCGATGGACCTCGAGCGCGAGCGCGGCATCACGATCAAGTCGCAGGCCGTGCGCGTCTATTACGAGGCCAAGAACGGCGAGACCTACCAGCTGCACCTCATCGACACGCCCGGGCACGTGGACTTCACCTACGAGGTCTCACGGTCGCTGGCCGCGTGCGAGGGCGCGCTGCTCGTCGTCGACGCGTCGCAGGGTGTCGAGGCGCAGACGGTCGCGAACACGTACCTCGCGGTGGACGCGGGCCTGGAGCTCATCCCCGTCCTGAACAAGCTCGACCTGCCGGGCGCCGAGCCCGAGCGCGTCGCCGGTGAGGTCTCCGAGCTGCTCGGCGAGGACCCCGAGGCGATCCTCCGCATCAGCGGCAAGACCGGGGAGGGCGTCACCGAGGTGCTCGAGCAGCTCGTCGAGCAGGTCCCGCCGCCCGACGGCGACCCCGACGCGCCGCCGCGGGCCATGATCTTCGACAGCGAGTTCGACCAGTACCGCGGCGTGGTCGCCTACATCCGCGTGGTCGACGGCACGTTCAAGAAGGGCGACGCGATCCGCGCGATGCAGGCCGGCACCGAGGCCGAGATCGACGATATCGGGTTCTTCACGCCCGCGATGACGCCCGTCAAGGAGCTGCACGTCGGCGAGGTCGGCTACCTCATCACCGGCATCAAGGACGTCACGCTGCTGCGCGTCGGCGACACGCTGACCCTCAAGCACCACGGCGCCACCGAGCCGCTGGCCGGCTACAAGGACGTCAAGCCGATGGTCTTCTGCGGCATCTTCCCGGTGGAGGGCGCCGACTACCCGGACCTGCGCGACGCGCTGGAGAAGCTCACGCTCAACGACGCGGCCCTCGCGTGGGAGCCCGAGACCTCGGACGCGCTGGGGTTCGGCTTCCGCTGCGGCTTCCTCGGCCTGCTGCACATGGACATCGTCCGCGAGCGGCTGGAGCGCGAGTACGACCTGAACCTGCTGGCGACGCTGCCGAGCGTGTCGTTCGAGGTCACGCTGACGAACGGGGAGGAGCTCGTCGTCCACGCGCCGTCGCACATGCCCGAGCCCGGCGTCATCAGCGAGATCCGCGAGCCGATGATCAAGGCGAGCATCCTCACGCCGAAGGAGTACGTCGGCACGATCATGGAGCTCTGCCAGAACAAGCGCGGCACGAGCACTGGCATGAGCTACCTGTCGGAGAACCGCGTGCAGCTGCAGTACGACCTGCCGCTCGCCGAGATCGTCCTCGACTTCTTCGATCAGCTGAAGTCGCGCACGCGCGGCTACGCGTCGCTGGACTACGAGATCAGCGGCCTGCAGCCGAGCAACCTCGTCAAGCTCGACGTCCTGCTCGCCGGCGACAGCGTCGACGCGCTGAGCATGATCGTCCACAAGGACAAGGCCTACGAGATCGGCCGCCAGCTCACCGAGAAGCTGCGCGAGAAGATCCCGCGCCAGCAGTACGACGTGCCGATCCAGGCGGCGATCGGGTCGCACATCGTGGCCCGCGAGACGGTGAAGGCCTTCCGCAAGGACGTGACGGCGAAGTGCTACGGCGGCGACATCAGCCGCAAGCGCAAGCTGCTCGAGAAGCAGAAGGAGGGCAAGAAGCGGATGAAGCAGGTCGGTCGCGTCGAGGTCCCGCAGGAGGCGTTCCTGGCGGTCCTCGAGGTCAGCGACTGACGTTCCGTCAGCAGGTTTCACCGGGAGGCCACGGGACGTTGACATCCGGCGCGTGCGGCCGCTCTACGGTCGCCGCCATGCGTACCCCCATCCTCCTCCTCGCAGCACTCGCCGCGCTGCTCGTGCCCTCGGCAGCGCACGCCGCCGGCTCGACCGTGGCCATCTTCGGCGACACGCCATACGGCGCGTCCCAGCTCGCGAACTTCCCGCAGGACATCGACGATCTCAACGCCGACCCGGACGTCGACTGGGCTGTGCACGTCGGCGACATCAAGAGCGGTTCGACGCAGTGCACGGACGCGTACTTCGCCCAGATCCGCGCGCAGTTCGACCGTCTCGCCGACCCGCTCGTCTACACCCCCGGCGACAACGAGTGGACCGACTGCCATCGCCCGAACAACGGCGCGTTCGACCCGCTCGAGCGCCTGGCCAAGCTCCGTGAGGTCTTCTTCGACCGCGACTACCGGACGCTCGGTCGCCCGAAGCCCGTGCTGAGCCAGGCGTGGCGCGGCCTGCCGGAGAACAAGCTGTGGTCCTCCAGTCGGGTCGTACTGTCGTCGCTGCACGTCGTCGGCTCGAACGACAGCCTCGCCCCGTGGACCGGCCTGACCGCGCCGACCGCCGAGCAGCAGGCCGAGTACGACGCGCGCCTGCGCGGCAACCTCGAATGGATCGCCGGCACCTTCGCGGCGGCGAAGCTGACGAACGCCCGCGCGGTCGTGCTGACGATGCAGGCGGACATGTGGGACTCGTTCGCGGTCGCAGCCGGCCAGACGACGGCGTTCGTGCCCGTCGTCGAGGCCATCGCCCGCCAGGCGCGCGCGTTCAAGAAGCCGGTGCTGCTCGTCAACGGCGACTCGCACCTGTACGTCGAGGACAAGCCGCTCGCCGCGCCGAGCACCGTCTACCCGACGGCGGCGGTCGCGCCGAACCTCACGCGCATCACCGTGCAGGGTTCGACGAACCTCCCGCGCGACTGGCTGAAGCTCGACCTCAACACCCGCGGTCCCGCGCCGCTCGAGTGGTCGCGCGTGCCCTTCACGTCGCAGGGCTAGCCCGATCCAGCAGCGGACGGGTGCCGGACCCGGCGTCCGTCACCCGTCCGCGCTGGCCCGGATGACCCCGACGATCGCGTCCGGGTCATCCCACATCGGCACATGCCCGCACCCGGGCAGCTCGATCTCCCGCTCGACCGGGAACGGCAGCGTCCGTGGCGGGCGCACGAGGCGGTCGAGCTCGCACCACGCCAGCGTGATCGGCGCGTCGATCCCCTCGCGCGAGCGCAGCGGCTCGGCGGCGCGCATCGCCTTGTTGACGGCGACGAACCCGGGGCCGTCGGCGTAGGCGCGCACGATCCGGACGGCGTCGGCGGCCGGCACCTTCGACGGGTCGCCGACGACGCCCGTGAGCGCGCTCCGTCGCAGTGCCGCTGACCCGTGCAGGGCCGGGCGCACCAGCGGCCGCAGCGCGCGGCTGACGTGGTGGGCGACGAACGGCTTGGGCGGCAGCGGGTTGGCCCAGAACCCCGCCGGCGCGATGCCGCAGACCGACAGCGCCCGGCGCCGGCGCGCGAGCTCCAGCCCGACCCAGCCGCCCAGCGAGTTGCCCGCGACGTGGACCTGGTCGAGGCCGAGGTCGTCGAGCAGCGTCCCGAGCGACGCCGCGAGGACGACCGGGGACGGCGGCGGGTCCTCCTCCAGGGCGGGGGACCCGCCGAAGCCGGGCAGGTCGACCGCGATGACGTCATGCGACGCCGCGAGCGGCGCGAGCACGGGCGCCCAGATGCCGCGGTCGCCGCCGAGCCCGTGGATGAGCAGCAGCGGGTCGCCGTCGCCCTCCCGGTGGAAGGCGACGGACGAGGGAGGTGCGAGGGTCTGGGTGCTCAGGCCGCCAGCTCCAGGTCCCGCGCGAAGCGGCCGCGGCCGGCCGGGGCGATCTCGGTCGCCAGCGGCTCGTCGACGAACCGCGGCTTGGCCAGCAGCAGCTGCACGTCGCCGATGCGGCGCTCGGCGAAGCCGCCCTCGCAGTAGGCGAGGTACAGCGTCCACAGCCGGCGGAACCGTTCGTCGTAGCCGAGCTCCTCGAGCTTCTCGGGCTGCGCGTCGAACCGCTCGCGCCAGTGCTGCAGCGTGCGGACGTAGTGCTCGGTGATGTCCTCGAGCTGCACGGCGCGCATGTCGGTCCGCGCGGCGACGCAGCGGGCGATGACCTCCTGCGACGGCAGGCAGCCACCCGGGAAGATGAGCTGGTTGATGAAACTCTTCGTCGCCTTCTCGGCCTCGTAGGCCCGGTCGTCGATGGTGATGGCCTGCAGCAGCATCAGCCCGTCGGGCTTCAGGCGCTGTGAGCACACGTCGAAGAACGTGCCGAAGTCGCGCCAGCCGACCGCTTCGATCATCTCGATCGAGACGAGCTTGTCGAACTCGCCCTCGAGCTCGCGGTAGTCGCGCAGCAGGACCGTGACGCGGTCCTGCAGCCCGGCCTCCTGCACCCGCGCGGTCGCGACGGCGTGCTGCTCCTTGCTGATCGTCGTGGTGGTCACCCGGCAGCCGTAGCGCTCGGCCGCGTAGACCGCCATCGCGCCCCAGCCGGTCCCGATCTCCAGCAGGTGGTCCTCAGGACGGAGCTGGAGCTTGCGGCAGATGCGGTCGAGCTTGGCCAGCGATGCCTCGTGCAGCGACGCCTGCGGAGTCTCGAACACCGCGGCGCTGTACATGAGCGTCTCGTCGAGGAACAGCTCGTACAGGTCGTTGCCGAGGTCGTAGTGCGCGGAGATCTGCTCGCGCGAGCGGTTGATCGTGTTGCGGCGCAGCGCGCCGGTCGCCCACTGGATCGGGCCGAGCGCCCAGCGCAGGCGCAGCCGCAGGCGGTCGAACCGCGGCATGTTGCGCGCGCCGAGCTTCACGAGCGCGACGGGGTCGGGCGACGTCCACGCGCCGTCGGTGAAGGACAGCGCCAGGCCGAGGCTGCCGCGCAGCAGCGCGCGGTAGACGGCGGGCGGGTCGACGAGCTCCATGCGCGCATGCAGGCCGTCGGCCGCGGGCTCGCCGTAGGTCGTCTCGCGCCCACCCTCGACGAGGGTGATCTGCCCGTGCTTCGTGCGTTCCAGCAGTCGGTGGGCAAGGGCTCGCTGCAGTCGGGCGCGCTTCATCGTGCTCCTGTCGCGGGGTGGGGGAAGTAGGGGGCGCCCTTGAGCTTCAGGCGCAGCGCCTGCGCGTAGATGCGCACGAGCGTGGTGACGGTGGAGGCCGGGTAGCGGGTGAGCACCCGCGTCAGGCCGGGGCGGTCCAGCGGCCGGCGCTGGAGCGCGAGGGTGGCGTCGAACGCGCGGCGGCCGGTCGACGTCCCGTCGGAGCTGATCTCGACGTGCAGTCGCTCGCCGGGCTCGCTCAGCCGCCACGTGTACTCGTGCTCCATGTCCATGAACGGCGAGACGTGGAAGACCTTGTCGGCCTGTCCGCCGTCGGGGTCGAGCACGTAGCTGTGGCGCTCGCCCCACGGGGTGTTGGTGACCTCTGCGAGCACGACGTCGGCCGGGTCGCCGCAGTAGTAGAAGCGCACCGGGTTGAACGCGTGGCCGAACGTGCGCGGCGTGTGGAGCATCCGCACCGGCCCGTCGGGGCGGGTGCCCGTCTGGCGCTCGACCTCGTCGCGGACGGCGTCGGCCAGCGGCACGGCCGGGTCGCCGAGATGGTCCTCACGGCGGAACCGGCCGGGGGCGGGGCGCGACGTCGACCACAGCGGGTGGGCGTCGAGCAGGGCGAGCTCGTCGAGGTCCATCAGCAGCATGCAGATGGGGTACGAGAACGCGTGGTCGATGGGTTCGCGCCGGTGGTGGGCGACGCGCCCCTCGTAGATGGCGCTGGCGGTCACGCGGCCACCTGCGCGGGCGACGCGACGTTGCGCAGCGCGGTCAGCGCGCTCCACACGCCGTCCTCGTGGAAGCCCCAGCGCCAGTAGGCGCCGCAGTAGTGCGTCCGGCGCACGCCGCTGATCTCGCCGTGACGGCCCTGCGCGCGGCGGCCGGCATCGTCGAAGACGGGGTGCGCGTAGTCGATGGTGCGGATGATCTTCGCCTCGTCGATGCGCTCGGTGAGGTTCAGCGTGACGCAGTAGTCCACGGGCGTGCGCAGGCTCTGGAGATGGTTCATCCAGTACGTGACCGTCGTGCGGTCCTTCGGCTCGGCGAGCAGGTGGTAGTTCCACGCCTGCCGTGCGGCGGGCCGCTTGGGCAGCAGCGACGCGTCGGTGTGCAGCACCGCCTCGTTGCGCTGGTAGGGGATGGCGCCGAGGATCTCGCGCTCGGCGTCTGACGGGTCGGTGAGCATCGCGAGCGCCTGGTCGGAGTGGCAGGCGAGGATGACCTCGTCGAAGCGCTCGCCGTCGATGAGGACGTGGTCCTCGTGGCGGGAGACCGCGCGGACCGGCGCGTTCAGGCGGACACGCTCGGCGCCCAGCCGCGCCACGATTGCCTCGACGTAGGTCTTCGATCCGCCCTGCACCGTCATCCACTGGGGCCGGTCGCGGAACGACAGCATCCCGTGGTTGCGGAAGAACTCGCCGAGGAAGCGCACGGGGAACGTCCACATCTGGGCGGGGTCGGCCGACCAGACCGCGCTGGCCTGCGGGACGATCAGGCGGTCGATGAACCAGTCGCTGTAGTCGCCCTCGTCGAGGAAGGTGCGCAGCGACGGGCCGGCGTCGTCGGTGGCGAGCAGGGCCTTCATGTCGCGGTTGAAGCGGACGAGGTCGCTGATCATCCGCAGGAACTGCGGGCGCACCGCGTTGCGGCCCTGGCAGAAGACGCCGCGCGGCGTGCCCGCGTACTCGAAGTCCTCGAAGTCCGCGCTGACCGAGAAGCCCATGTGCGTGTCCTGCACGCCGACGCCGAGCTCGTCGAGCAGGGCGTTGAAGTTCGGGTACGTGCGGTCGTTCAGCACGATGAAGCCCGTGTCGATCCGGAGGGGGCCCGTGGGGTCCTCGACGTCGATGGTGTTGGTGTGGCCGCCGGCGTACGCCCCGGCCTCGAAGACGGTCACGTCGTGCGCGGGATGCAGATGGTGTGCGGCGGTGAGGCCGGAGACTCCGGCCCCGACGATGGCGATCTTCACGAAGGGGGTCCTCACAGTTGGCGCGTTCACAGAGGGATTCGTACGAGCCCCCGTCGCCGGTTCACGGGGGAGCCGATCTACAGTCGGTGGTCATGCGCATCCTCTTCGTTTGCCTGGGCAACATCTGCCGGTCCCCGACGGCCGAGGGCGTGATGCGTCATCTCGTCGAGGAGGCGGGGGTCGCTGACGACTTCGTGTTCGACAGCGCCGGCACCGGCGGCTGGCACACCGGCGACCCGCCGGACCCTCGTTCGCGCGAGGCCGCGCGGCGCCGGGGCATCGTGGTGGCGGGCGCGGCGCGGCAGGTCACCCACGGCGACTTCTACGAGTTCGACCTCATCCTGGCGATGGATCGCGCGAACCTCCGGGACCTGCGGGCCGCTGCGCCGCCGGACGCCACCGCGGAGATCAAGCTGCTGCGCGAGTACGACCCGAACAGCGTCGGCGGCGGCGACTACGACGTGCCGGACCCGTACTACGGCGGGCCGGACGGTTTCGACGACGTGCTCGAGCTCGTCGACGCGGCGTGCCGGGGTGTGCTGGCCGACGTGTCGCCGGCGTAGGTGAGACAGCCGGACGCGTAGCCTCACCTCGCGCCGGTTCTATCTGTACGCGGGCGTACATCTGAGGTACGGTCGCGCGATGAGGGTCTTCTCCCGCGCGCTCCTGGCCGCGCTGCTGCTCTGCCTCCTGCCCGCGGCGGCGTCCGCGGCGTGGAATGGCGAGCGCGCGCCTGACGATCCGAGGTACGACCTCTCCGAGGAGCAGCCGGACACCACGACGTTCACCGACGAGCAGTGGTGGCTCTACTCGTTCATCCCGAAGACGGCGCCGTTCGCGCGGGACCCCGAGGGCGCATCGGGCATCTCCGCCGACAAGGCGTGGAAGGCCTATGGCGCCGGGCGGCCCGAGGTGCGGATCGCCTACCTGGAAGGCGGGGTGAACTGGCGCTCGGAGGAGGCGCAGAAGGAGCTGGCGCCGCGTGCCTATCTGAACGTCGGCGAGCTGCCGAAGCCCCAGGGCGCCGCGACCCACGACGCCAACGGCGACGGGCAGGTCAACGTCGCCGACTACGCGGATGACGCCCGCATCGCCCAGCCGTACCTGCACGGCACGCTGACGCCCGAGGACCTCATCGTCGCGTTCTCCGACGGCAAGGACGACGACGGCAACGGCTACACCGACGACATCTCCGGCTGGAACTTCAACCGGGACACCAACGACCCGCAGACCGAGTCGAGCACGTACAACCACGCGAACAACCAGATGATCCAACTCGTCGGCGAGGCCGACAACGGCTACGACGGCGTGGGCGTCTGCCCGAAGTGCACGATCATCCCGGTGAAGACCTCCGACGAGGCGCTGGTCCGCGACGACCGGCTCGCCCGGGCGATCTACTTCGCCGTCGACGCGGGCGCCACGGTCATCACGACGGAGGTCGCCGAGCTGGGCTACTCCGAGCTCGTCCGCGCGGCGCTGCAGTACGCGTGGGACCACGGCGTCGTCGTGGTCATGGCGACGAACGACTTCAACTCCGCCGACCACCAGGCGGGGGCGTTCTGGCCGCGCGTGTGGCCGGGCAACGGCGTGGTCCCCGACTGGATCGGCCAGTTCACGAACCGGTCGCTGAACCTGCTGACGCGCAGCTTCCGCAACCGGTCGAACTACACGAGCTTCGGCACGCATTCGCTGTTCAGCGCGCCGGGCGGCGGCGGGACGACCTCGGAGGTCACACCGGTCCATGCGGGCGTGGCGGGCCTCGTGGCCGCCGCGGGCCTCGACGCCGTCGAGGACGGCACGCTCGGCGCGCCGCTCGACGCGGGGGAGATCAAGGAGATCGTCCGCGCGACCGCGTCGAACATCGACCAGCAGCAGGCGATCAACTACGCCGGCAAGAAGGGCGCGACGTTCAACCTGCAGTACGGCTACGGGCGTCCGAACGTGTTCAAGGCGATGGAGGCCGTGCACGCGGGCAAGATCCCGCCGGTGCCCGACATCCTCGGCCCCGACTGGTACCAGCGCTTCGACCCGACCCGCGACGACGTCGTCCCGATCCAGGCCGACATCGCGATGCGGCGGGCTGCGCGGATCGACTGGGAGGTCCAGTACGCCGTCGGGCCCGAGCCGACGGAGGCGGAGTTCGCCGTGCTCGCCCGCGGGTCGGCGACCGACCGGGTGCGCGGCACGCTGGCCGAGCTCGACCTCGATCGCATCCCGGAGGCCGTCTGGAAGCGGGCGCTCACCACCTCCGGCGGCGATCTGCGGACGACCGAGCAGTACACCGTCACCCTGCGCGTCCGCGCGACCGACGAGGACGGCAACCTCGGCGAGGACCGCCGCGCGATCGCCGTGCACCACGACCCCGACCTGCGCGAGGGCTACCCCAAGCGCGTCGGGCTGGGCAGCGACGGGCAGCCGACGTTCGCCGACCTCGACGGGGACGGCAAGCAGGAGCTCGTCAGCGGCGATGCGAACGGGCTCATCCACGCGCGCAGCGCCGACGGGACCGAGCTGCCCGGTTTCCCCGCGCGGACGCTGCCGATGGACCTCGGCCTGGGCGACACGCCCGCGGGCAAAGCCGGCGGCATCCCGGATTCCCGTCACCCCGTGATCGCGCCGCCGGCCATCGGCGACCTCGAGGGCGACGGCGACCTCGAGATCGTCTTCAGCTCCATGGCTGGCTGGGTCTACGTCTTCGAGCACGACGGCGCGCTGCGCGACGGCTGGCCGCGACCCGTGGGCCTCCAGTCCGCCGGGCAGTCGGTGCCGCCGCCGGACCGGCCGTTCGGCCGCGACCCGAGCCACGGCGCGTTCGGCTCGCCGACGCTCGTCGACCTGCCGGGCGGGTCGCAGCTCGACATCCTCCAGGCCGCGTGGGACGGGAAGATCTACGGCTTCGACGCGGCCGGGGCGAACGTCCCCGGCTGGCCGGTCGACGCGAAGATCCCGGCGGCCGCCGAGGCCCAGCCGCCGCTGCAGCACATCACCGACCGCAAGCTCGTCGCGTCGCCGACCATCGCGCAGCTCGACGGCAAGGGCCCGCCGGAGATCGTCATCAAGTCGCAGGAGTTCGGCCTGGGCGACCGCAGCGCGCTGGGCTTCGGCTCGCGGTTCTACGTCATGGCGTTCTGGGCGGACGGCAACGCGCACCCCGGTGGCGCGCTGGTCCCCGGCTGGCCGGCGACGATCACTGGCACGATCGCGTACTACGGCTCGGCGCAGGACTGGATCACCGAGGGCGGCGACAACGCGACGGCGATCGACACCGACCGCGACGGCCGTGACGAGATCATCCAGCCGACGGTCTTCAACCAGCCGACGAAGATCCGCACCGATGCCACCGGCCGCCCGGTTCCCGGGACCGGCACGGGCACCGCGGCGCGGGAGATGGGCGGGCTGCTGAACGCCAGCGCGGCGCGGATACTGATGCTGCCCGGTGTGCGGTCGTCGAGCCCGCTGCGTGGGTTGACGTCGATCGGCTTCACCGTGTCCGGGTCGGCCTACCGCCACAAGGGCCGGGACCGGTACGTCAGCGGCGGCACCGAACTCTTGTCACTGGGCTCGCTGCTGCTGCCCGGCCAGCGGATTTCCATGGACAACCAGATGCGGATGATGAGCGCCGTGACGCTGCAGACCTATCCCGAGTTCCCGCGCCGGATGATGGGGCTGCCGTTCATCACCGCGCCGGCGGTGGCGGACGTGACCGGTGACGGCGAGCCCGACGTGCTCGGCGCGACCGACACGTCGAACATCGGCGCGTGGCAGCCCAGCGGACAGGAGGCGCCGGGCTGGCCGAAGTTCACGTCGGGCTGGACGCTGCTGACACCGGCGGTGGGCGACCTGGACGGGGACGGCAAGGTCGAGGTCGCGGCGACGACCCGCGAGGGCGAGCTGTTCGTCTGGAACACCCCGGGGCGCGTCGGGGATGTCAAGGTGCCGACATGGCACAACGACATCCGGCGGACGGGCCGCGTGCCGTAGCGCTGGCGGCCGCGGCGGGCAGCGCGGTCCTTGAGCTGCGTCCCGTCGCGGGCGGTGACCTCAACGACGCGTACGCGGCGGATCTCGCCGACGGCCGCCGTCTGTTCGTCAAGACCCGCGAGGGCGCGCCGCCGTCGGAGTACGCCACCGAGGCGGCGGGGCTGCGCTGGCTGGCCGAGCCGGGCGCGCTGCGGGTGCCCGAGGTCGTGGCGGTGGGGGAGACGTTCCTGGCGCTCGCGTGGGTCGAGCCGGGCGGGGCGCATGACGCGGAGGAGCTGGGGCGCGGGCTCGCGCTGGTGCATGGCGCCGGCGCACCGGGGTTCGGCGGTCCGCAGCCCATGCGGCTGGGCCCGGTCGTGCTGCCCGACGAGCCTCTGTCGTCGTGGCCGGCGTTCTACGCGGAGCGCCGTCTGATGCCGCTGGTGGGAGCGGCGCGTGATGGCGGGGCGCTGGACGTGGCGGGCGCTGCGGCCGTGGAAGCGGTGTGCGCGCGGATGAACGACCTCGCGGGACCACCGGAGACACCCGCGCGGCTGCACGGCGACCTGTGGGCGGGCAACGTCCTGGCCGACACCGACGGGCATCCGTGGCTCATCGACCCGGCCGCGTACGGCGGGCACCGGGAGGTCGACCTGGCGATGCTGACGCTGTTCGGGGGCGGGCTCGGCGCACGCGGTCTGGCCGCCTACGAGGAGGTCGCGCCGCTGGCCGACGGCTGGCGCGACCGGGTCGAGCTGTGGCAGCTGTTCCCGCTCCTGGTCCACGCGGTGCTGTTCGGCGGCGGGTACGGGGCGAGCGCGGCCCGGATCGCGCGTCGGTACGCGGGGGTGTAGGACGAAACGTCACAGGATGTGACGAATCGTCCGCCACCCCGGCCGCACGGGTTTGGACCCGCCGATATGGTGAGCGAGCGCGAAGCGACGGACCGTTCCGCGCGGTCCATCCAGTCCCGGGTCAGGAGCTGCCATGTCTCTCGCACCGAGGTACCGCCTTCTCGTCGTCCTGCTCGCACTGCTCGTCCCTCTCGCGCTGTCGAGCCCATCCGCGCTGGCCCAGGGATCAGGGGACACCCCACCGGTCATCCAGGGCGGGTCGGTGACGCCGAGCAGCGCGCCGTGGCAGGGCGATCAGGTGACGATCACGGTCGACGCGATCGACGACTTCGGGATCACGATGGCCTACGCCGACGTGACGAACAGCAACGGCTTCCGCGAGAGCATCCAGCTCATCCCCAGCGGACTGACGTCCTTCACGGGCGTGGCGCTCATCCCGCCGAACCTCAGCGACCAGCCGCTCACCTACGGCGTCGAGGTGACCGTGACCGACCAGAACGGCGGCTTTGACACGGAGGTCATCGGCGAGATCCAGGTCGACGCGCAGCCCCAGTTCGACGAGGCCCCGGCTGTCTCGGATCCCGCGGTCACGCCGCGCGAGCTGCCCAGCGGCAGCGGCCCGGTGACGATCTCGGCCACGGCCACGGACAACCGCAGCATCGCCTCGGTGGCGGCGACGGTCGGCCTGCCGGGCGGCGGGACCACGGAGGTGCCGCTCGAGGCGATCAGCTCCTCCCGGTTCGAAGGCACGTACACGCCTCCGGCCAACACGGGGACCACGGCGGCGCGCTACGCGATCTCGATCACCGCCAGCGATGACATCGGCCAGACGGCGTCCGTCGACGCCGGAGAGGTCGTGGTCGCGGCCCGGGCGACCGCGCCGGGGCGCCTGGTGATCTCCCCGGCGTGGAGGGTGTTCGGGGTGACGCCCATCGGCCGGGTGGGCACGTCGTCGGTGGTGCTCCGGCATGGTGGACCCGCCGGCAGCGCCCCGATCACGGGTCTCGTGGCCCAGCCGGGGTCGCCGTTCTCGGTGGCCGGCGCTGACGCTGCCGGGCTGCCGTTCACGCTGGGCGCGGGAGAGTCCAAGACCGTCTCCGTGCAGTTCCGCCCGCGCACCGTGGGCCTGCATTCACGCACCCTCAGTGTCCGGCGCACCGACGGCGGGCGCGGCGGATCGGTGGTCCTCACCGGGTTCGCGACCCCCGGCCGGTGACCTGACCCGGGGCCACCCGGCACAATCCAGCGCATGGACCTCGGGCTCACCGGCAAGGCCTGCATCGTCACCGGCGCCAGCCGCGGCATCGGGCTGGCGACCACCGAGCTGCTGCGCGACGCCGGCGCGCACGTGCTGATGGTCGCCCGCGACCTTGAGGGACTGCGCGCGGCGTGCGCGGCGTGCCCGGACACCGACTTCCTCGCCGCCGACGTCACCGACCCGGACGCCGCGGCGCTCATCGTGGCGACGTGCGTCGAGCAGCTCGGCGGCGTCGACGTCCTCGTCAACAACGCGGGGACCAGCTTCACGAAGCCGCTGGACGAGCTCACCGACGAGGACTGGCAGGGGCAGTGGGACCTCCACGTCATGGCGAGCATGCGCCTCATGCGCGAGGCGGCGCCGCGGATGGCGCAGGCCGGCGGCGGGCGGATCGTCAACGTCACGAGCAGCGCGGGCAAGCGCCCGTCGCTGAACAACGCGGCGTACTCGGTGTCCAAGGCCGCGCAGCTCTCGCTGTCACGCACGTTCGCCGACGCGTACGCGAAGGACGGCGTCCTGGTCAACGCCGTCGCGCCCGGGCCGGTCAGCAGCGAGTTGTGGACCGGCGAGGACGGCCTGGCCGATCAGATCGCGGCGGCCAGCGGCGGGGCGAAGACCCGTCAGGAGATCCTCGACGAGAAGGCGAAGGGCGTGCCGCTCGGCCGCTTCGCGACGCCCGAGGAGATCGCGTCGGTGATCGTCTTCCTCGCGTCGTCGCGCGCGAGCACGGTGACCGGCGCGGCCTGGTCCGCCGACGGCGGCACCGTGCAGACGATCGTCTAGCGGCGCGTCTTCGAGGACGTCTTGCAGGACGTCTTCTTGCCCTTGACCTTCTTGGCCGCGTCGCGCAGGCACGCGAGGTTCACCGTCACGCCCGCCTGGGCGGGGGCGGGGTCGATGTTCCCGGCCTTGTCCACCGCGCGGACCTGCAGGCGCTTGAACCCGCGGCCGCTGAGCTGCTGCAGCGATCCGCTCTTGCACGGCTTCCACGACGAGGAGACGGTGACGGTGCGCGTGACCTTCGTCGTCTTCTTGCCCTTCTTGCGCTGAGCCGCCGACGCCTTCACGGTGCGGGTGACGCTCTTGGTCGCGCGCTGACGGCACTGGTAGGACGCGATGCCGGTCGCGTCGGTGCCCTTGAACTGGAGGCGCACCTTGTTGGTCTTCGGCGCCTTGGGCGGCGGACGGCGCGTGAGCTTCGTGTCGGGCGGGGTGAGGTCGAGCATCCACGTGGCGCGCGCCGGGGTGGCGTCGGCGACGCCGCCGGTGTCGATCGCGCGGACGGCGAGCTCGTGCCCGCCCTCACGCGCGGTCTTGACGTTGACCGGCGACTGGCACGGGGTCCACGCCGCGGAGTCCAGCGAGCACTCGAAGCGCGCCTCACGCGACGCGGTGAACGTCACGCGCGGGCTGGCCTTGCCGTTGATGATCTGCGGCGAGCTCGTGATGACGGTGTCGACGGCGCTGGTGTCGAGCTGGGCGCCACCGGGCAGGCCGCACGCGTCGCCGCGGCCACCGGGCAGCGGCTTCTCGCCGGTGTACTCGGCGAACGACCCGAACACGGGCTTGTGCGACCCATCGACGCGCCACAGGCCGGTGTGGTGGCCCCAGTAGTCGGCCTCGCCCATGACGGCGGAGGAGATGTCGTTCAGGCTGAACCAGTAGGCGCGATCGAGATTCCACCGCGCGCGGCACCCCAGCAGCGTGTCGTAGGTCTGCTGGAAGAAGTGGGCCTGCGTGCCCTCGTCGACCGTGAACGGGTGCGCGGGCCCGCCGCTGCTCCAGCCCATCTCGGTGATCCAGATGCGCCGGCCGGCGTCGCCGTTCTGCGCGACGATCCGCCGCGTGGTGTCGAGGATCCGCACGACGCCCGCGGGGCTCTCGGCGTAGCCGTGGACGGCGAGGACGTCGAAGCTCTCCTTGAAGCCGGGCTGCGCGTAGAGCTCGGAGAGGAACTTCGTGAGCGTCGCCCCGCTGGAGAGGGAGGGGTATTCGGTCAGGCCAGAGGTCAAGACCACCGCGCTCGGGTCGACGCTCTTGATGGTGGCGTTGATCGCAGACAGGAACGAGGCGTACGCCGCGGCGCTCGGGTTCGGCCAGTCCTGGCCGGCGTTGACCTCGTTCCACACCTGCCAGCTGACCGGGCGGTACGTGAGCTGCGGGTTGGTGGCCCAGAAGCCGCCGCCGCGCCCGTACCGCTGGACGGCGGCCGCGACGAACGCGCGGTACGCCGAGAGCTGCGGCTCCTGGGCGGGAGCGACGCGGGTGGCGCCGCACGCCCACTGCGCGCAGCCGTTCAGCGCGAGGAGGACGTCGTAGTTGTTCGTCGCGCCCTCTCGGACGAGCTGGTCGACGTAGTGCCAGTTGCGCACGCCCTGGTTGGGCTCGACCCAGTTCCACACGAGGCCGGCGCGCCAGGTACGCATGCCGATCTGGCCCATGGTCTGGGCCTGCGCGGTGCTGGGCGTCGACCAGTTGCCGAGGCCCGCGAAACCGGCAGGCGGGGTCGCGGCCTGCGCGGCGCCGGGCAGCGCGAAGAGCGCGCAGAGCACCGCGAGCAGGGTGAAACGTCGGGCGGCTGGGGTCGTCCTGACATGCCGCTGGCCATCCTTGACCGGCATGTGGGGTCCATCGGCCGGGCGTTGACCGCCCCGTCAATTGCCGGGGGCCCGCTGGACCAGTATCCGAGGAGAACTGTCATCCGGCACCCCGTTCGGGCGTACATGACATCGATGTCCTTGGTCCGCCGCGCGGTTGTCGCGCTCCTCACCCTGGTCGCGGCCTGCTGCGGCATGGCCGCGCCGGCGCACGCGATGCCAGGCCCCGAGTTCTTCGGGCTGAACGCCCAGCCGATGCTCAAGCTCGGCTTCGTCCCGCCGGAGCGCTGGGGCCCGTATCTCGACGCGATGGCCCAGGGCGGGATCCGCGTCGCGCGGGTGGACGCGGCCTGGGCGTTCGCCGAACCGTCCGCCCCGGCGGCCGACGGCACACGCACCTACGTGTGGAACCGCCCGGAGCGGCCGACGCAGTCACTCGACCTCGTCGCACGCGAGCTTGCCGCCCGCGGCATCCGCATGCTGCCCGTGCTCGCCACCCCGCCGAGTTGGGCGGCCGGGCCCGGGACGCGCATGACGCCCGATCGCTACGGCGACTTCGCGGCCTTCGCGGGGGCGTTCGCGGCGCGCTACGGGTCCCGCGGGACGTTCTGGGCCGAGAACCCGGGCCTGCCCGCGGTGCCGCCCACCGACTACGAGATCTGGACCGAGGCGAACTCGGCGAACATGTGGACGGGGCGCTCGGACCCCGCGGCGTACATGGCCGCGCTCCCGGCCGTTTCGGCGGCGATCAAGGCGAACGCGCCCGGCGGCCGGGTCCTCGCCAGCGTCGGCTGGGAGGGCTTCGACGGGTTCGTGCGCGAGATCTACGCGCGCGGGGCGAAGGGCGTCATCGACGGCGTCGGCTTCCACCCGTACGCCCCGCACGCGCCGGCCATCCTCGAGCTGACGATCCGCCTGCGCCGCACGCTCACCCAGGTCGGCGACCCCGGCCTGCCGATCGAACTGACGGAGACCGGGCAGCCCGTCACGTTCACCGGCCCGGGGGGACCGCGCGCCGGCTCGGGCGCCGTCAGTGACGCGGCGCGTGCGGCCACGCAGTCGCTGACCGGCGACGCGCTGGCCCGCAGCGACTGCGGCGTCGGGGCCTTCCAGGTGTACACGCTGGTCGCCAGCGAGTCGCGGCTCGAGCCCGGCGGCGAGGGCTATATGGGCGTCCTGCGACTCGCCGACGCGCGTCCCAACGCCACGGGCGCCGCCCTGTTCGCGGCCGCCCAGCGCTGGCGGGCGCGACCGCGATCGGGCCTGGTCCTGTGCGGCGAAGGCGCCACTGCGCCCGCGAACCTCCTGTCCCTGAACGTCGACCTCCAGCACCCCAAGCCGACGTGCGCGACCGGCACCGTCACGTACGAGGGCAACCCGATCGAGGGTGCGTTCCTCGTGCTGCGCACCGCCGACGGCCGCTCCTCGCGCTTCGAGATCGACGCGTTCGGCAAGGGCGAGGTCTGCATTCCCGACGGACCCCCGATCTGGTCGTTCGACGTCCGGGCGGAGGTCGAGGACGTCGCGGCGTCGCCGACCTACCGCTGCCCGGTGCTGGACGGGCCCTGCCTGGTGGTCGCGCAGGCGACCGACGTCGCCCCCGAGCCGCCGGGCGCCGGCTGCCGCTGGAGCCTGAAGCCGAAGGTGCTCGGCGCGCGCGGATCTCGCGCGAAGGTGCAGGCGGCGCTCAGCTGCGCGCCGAAGGCCACCCGGGTGCCGTTCGCCATCGCCGTCCGCGAGCGCGGCAAGACCCGGGCCGGCAAGGCCCTGCGCCGCGTGACCGTGCCCCAGGGGACCATGAGGACGTTCACGCTGCCACGCCGGGTGGGCGCCGACGACCGCGTGGTCATCACGCACGCCGCGGACGCGAAGACCGGCGTGCCGGCGCTGACGGCGACCGCCCGGACCATCGGTGGAGCGACCGGTGACGGGGCTGAGGGCTGCGAGTGGAAGGTCGAGACCAGGGTGGTCCGGCGCAAGCGCGCGCGGTCGCAGGTCCGCATCCGCGTGGCGTGCATTCCGCCTGGCGCGAAGAGCCTGACGTTCACCGCGTCCGTCCTGCGCAAGGGCCGGTCGAAGGCCAGTCGTGTGCGAATGGTCACACTTCAGACGGGCCGCGAGCAGACCTTCACGCTCAAGGCGCGACTGAAGCGTGGAGACCAGATCGATCTCCTGCATACCGGGGACACCCGCCGGGGCACGCCGCGCATCTCGAGTCGGGCCACGGTGTCTCGCGCGGCCGCACGCACGATGGGCTGACCGGAGTCCATTTCGGCGTGTTCACCCTCGTGACAGATGCCGGAGCGTCAGGCAACATCCGCGCCGTGACACGCCCGATGACCTGGCTGCGCCGCCTCGTTGCGCTCGTGGCGCTGACCATCGGAGCGTGCGCTCTGGTCCCCGCGGGGGCCGGGGCGTCGACGTCGCCGGACTACTACGGCCTGAACGTGCAGACGCTGTTCCGGCTCGACGTCATCGCGCCCGAGCGCTGGGGCACCTACCTCGATCAGATGCAGAACGGTGGCATGACGCGTGCGCGGATCGACGCGCACTGGCGCTACGCCGAGCCGAACCGGCCCGTCGGCGGGGTGCACCGCTACACGTGGAGCCGCCCGTGGGACCCGCGGTCGTCGATGGATCATCAGGCGCGGCTGCTGGCCTCCCGCGGCATCCGGATGGTGCCCGTCCTCGCGCAGGCGCCGGACTGGACGGCGGGGCCCGGCACCGCGGTGGCGCCGGAGTACTACGACGACCTCGCGGCGTTCGCGGCCGCGTTCGCCCGCAGGTACGGCCCCGGCGGCACGTTCTGGCGCGAGAACCCGGACGTCCCCGCGATGCCGGTCCACGAGTACGAGCTGTGGACCGAGGCCAACTCGTCGATCTTCTGGACCGGCAGGGCGAACCCCGCCGAGTACGTCGCCGCGCTGCGGCCGGTCCATGACGCCCTGCACGCGGCCGACCCGTCCGCGAAGCTCCTGGCGAGCCTGGGGTGGCAGAGCTTCGCCTCCTACACCCGCCAGATCTACGCCGCCGGTGCGAAGGGCCTGATCGACGGGGTCGGCTTTCACCCGTACGCGCCGAACGCTCCGTCGATCATCGCCCTGGTGAAGATCATGCGTGACACGCTACGCGACCTCGGCGACGGCGCGCTGCCGATCTGGCTGACCGAGACCGGGCAGCCCGTGACCTTCGGGCGCGGCGGCGGCCTGGCCGACTCGGGGCTGGTCAGCGACGCCGCACGCGCGGCCACGCAGTCGCTGACCGGCGACGCGCTGGCCCGCAGCGACTGCGACGTCCGCGACTTCCAGGTCTACACGATCGTCGCCTCGGAGACGAACCGCGAGCCGATCGCGGAGGGCTTCATGGGGGTCCTGCGTCTCGCCGACGGGTCACCCAACGCGACGGGCGCGGCGCTGATGCGCGCCTCGCTGCGCTGGCGCGCGCGGCAGGACCACGGCATCGTGATCTGCGGCGCGGGGCAGACGCCGAAGAGCAGCCTGCTGCCGCTCGACCTCCAGGTCGACCACATCAGCCCGACCTGCGTCAAGGGGATGACGACGTACGACGGCAACCCGATCGAGGCCGCGTTCACGTACCTGACGACCGCCGACGGCCGGGAGGCGCCGGGGTACGTCAACGCGTTCGGCGAAAGCGTGGTCTGCATCCCGAACGGCCCACCCGTCTGGGAGTTCGAGGTCATCAGCGAGATCCGCAACATCGCCGCCTCCCAGCGCTACCGGTGCACGGTCCCGCGCACGCAGGGCACGCCCCCGCCCGGGCTGTGCCGGGTGGTCGAGGAGCCGCTGCCGTTCGCCCCGGCGGGGGCCGCGTCAGCCGCGGCGACGAAGAAGGCCGCCGCGACGTGCCGCTGGCAGGCGACGGCGAAGGTCCTCTCGGCGCGTCCGAAGCGCGCGACGCTGAAGACCGGCGTGGGCTGCCGCACCACGGCCAGGTCGTCGAAGTTCACGCTGTCGGTGCAGCGCGGCAAGGTCTCCAAGCGCGTGCGCACGGTGACGCTGCGGCCGGGGGAGACGTCGATGGTCACCCTGCCGAAGAAGCTGCGCCGCGGCGAGCGCGTCGTGCTGGCCAACAGGGCCGAGCCGAAGAAGAAGCTGCCGCGGCTCGTGGCGCGCGCCACGTCGATCGGCGGTGCGGACGCCGCGGGCACCGAGGGCTGCGACTGGAAGCTCGAGACCCGGGTACTCGGCGGGGCGACGTCGAAGGCCAAGCGCACGAAGGTCCGCGCGCGCCTGACGTGCCCGCCGTCCCCGAAGCGGTCGCTGCGGTTCGCCGTCAGCGTCCAGCCCAAGAAGGCGAAGAAGGCCAAGCGGCTGCGTTTCGTGACGCTGCGCGGCGGTCAGGTGTCCAACGTGACCCTGCGGCGCCGCCTGCGCGCGGGCGACCGGGTGATCCTGTCGCGCGCCGCCGATGCGAAGCTCGGCGTGCCGAGCCTGACGGCGCGGGCGACGACGTCGAAGAAGGTCCTGCGGGCCCGCTGATCAGCGGAGCGTCAGGTCCCGCACGCAGGTGAACGGGCCCGCCGCCATGTTCCAGAGGAAATTCTGCTTGGCGAACCCGAAGCTCGTCACGTCGCCGGTGGCGGCGTCGACGGCGTAGGGGCTGAACAGGAAGTCCAGCAGCGCCGGCGGGACCGGTTCGGGCTGCGGCGCGAACGAGAGGGTCGACGCGTTCGGGAACCGCTCCTGGTCGCCCTTGCGCGCCACGTAGATCTGCTGCCCGACGTTGATCCACGCGCGGTTGTCCTGGTCGTCGAAGAACGCGCGCCGCGTGATCTGCGCCGCGCCGAAGCAGTCCATGGGGATGGGGACGAAGATGGTGTCGATCTGGTTGACCATCCGCACGGTCATACCGAGCGGGGCGAGCTCGCCGGCGGCCCAGCGGCCGAACGCGAGGTGGACCGCGGTGTCGACGTCCTGCGTGTCGCTGAGGCTCGTCCCGGCGATCGCGGAGAGCTTGCCGTAGTCCGTGGCGAAGATCGCGGGCAGCGCGCGGATGGTCTCGGCGATGCTCTCGCTGCGGGCCGCGGCCTCGGTGGCGAGGTCGGTGGCGTCGGCGCTGTAGTCGAACGCGCTGAGCGCGTCGGACGCGGTGAAGCCCGCGGCGGAGATCAGGTTGATGACGTTCGCGACGTCTTGGGTGAAGTCGGGGATCCCGAAGATGCTCGCGGCGAGGTTCGCGACGTCCGAGGCGATCCCGAGCCACGTCCCCGCGACCGTGGCGCCCTTGCCCGGGGCGACGGCGTCCTGCACGTTCGTGACGATGCTGTCGATCTGCGGCGTCTGCCCGCCTTCGCCGTCGTAGGCGGCCGCGAGGTCGGCGAACAGCGCCCGGCTGCTCGCCACCCAGACCAGCTCCTTCGCCAATCCGGCCTTCACGGTGGCGAGGTCTGCCTTCGTGAACGTCTTCGTCCCCGGCACCCACCGCACGCCGGAGATCACGCCGGTCGGGTCGATGGTCGTCGCGCAGTACAGCTGGCGCACGTCGGCCGTCGTCGTCCCGAAGCGCTGGCCGGCCTGCGTGCACGCCCCGCTCGGGTACCGCCCGGTGGGGAACAGCTCACCGAGGACCAGGTTGGAGACGTACCGGTAGGCGGCCCGCTCGCCGGCGCTCGCCCCGATCGCCGAGGTGAACGGCCACGGGGTCGGCGCCTGGTAGGCGATGGCGTTGAGGTCGGGCGGCGCCTCGGCCATCGTCGACGACGTCGCGGGCGCGTACTGCCAGCGCTCGCCCCGGCGCAGGGTGCCGCGCAGCGAGCGACCGTCCGGGCCGGCCGGCGGCGCGGCGCCCGGGATGCCGGCGTAGGCCTCGGCGGCGTCACCGACCGGCACGGCGGTCTGCACGGCGTCGCGGTAGGTGCCGCCGACGAAGGCGAGGTCCGTCGCGGGCGCGATGAGGTTGACGCCCGGGTCGGAGGCCGCAGCGGGGTGCAGGAAGGTCGACGGGTCTCCGCCCAGCCGGGCGATCGCGGCGGCGACGTTGGCCGCGGTGACGTCGACCTGGGGCGGCCCGACGAACTTCTCCGACCCGGGGGTCACGACCGCGCCCGACGGCAGCACCGGCGTGCTGCCGATCGACTGGACGAGCAGCAGGGTGCGGGTCGCGGGGGTGGCGGCGAGCACGACCTCGTTGGCGAAGTTGTTGTAGCCGGTGAGGAACATGCGCGAACCGCACCGCGTCGTGTTCGTCGACGAGGACATGAGCTGCAGGGTCGCCGCGTCGAGCAGCACCACCTGGAACCCGGCGGCGTCCTCACCCGGGTCGCACTGGTCGCGGACGTCGGTCGACGGATAGGTGGCGCCCCCGACGGTCATGACGTTCGTCGTGGCCGTGGAGCCGGCCGCGCGCGTGTCGTAGGAGACGTAGCCGCCGGTCACGAACGTGTACCGCGAGAGCGCAACCTGGTTCTGCACGTAGCCGCTCACCGCGCCGAGCGGCTGGTTCTTCGACGCGTCGGTCGCGTTGGCGACGCCGTCGGAGGTGGTCGGGTTGCCGACGACGCTCCATCCGCCGCTGGTCAGCGCGGTGGCGCCGATCTCGTTGCCGCCGACCTGTTTGATGACCTGGTCCCAGCCCGGGCCGACGGTGGCGCCCGGGAGCGCGGAGAGCGCGACGATGGCGTTCTGCGTCGCCCCACCGGTCGCCAGCCCCTGGACGAACTGCAGGGCGGCGCCGTCCTGGTCGGCCGCGTAGCCGGAGGTCGTGGAGACCGCGCCGGTCGCGCTGTCGATGACCACGAGCGAGACGGGGCCCCCACCGGGCGGCGGGATGGTCTGGCCGCCGACGACCGTCGCGTACGTCCCGTTCGACGCCGTGAGTGTCGCGAGCGGGATGCCGAGGGGGTTGGGTGGCTGCGTCGCCGAGACCTCCACGGTGTCCGCTGCGGCGGGGGTCTGGGCGGCTCGCGCGCCGCGTGCCGTCTCGCGCACGGTCAGGCGCAGGCGGTAGCGGCCGGCGCGGTCGGGGACGAGCGTCGGGCGTGCGGTTGCCGCGCCGCGCAGGACGGCTCGCGACCCGCGCGGTCGGGACGCGAGGACCCAGCGGTGGCGCAGCCGGCCGCTGGGGGTCGCGGCGCGTGACGCCCGTCCGTCCAGCCTGATGGGCGCCTTGGCGGGATGCCGCCGCTCACGTCCGGCGGCGGCGAGCGGGCGGCTGCGTCCGACGGTGATCGCCCGCCGCTCGAGGTCGTAGCCCCCGCCGCGGTGCACGGCGCGGATCGTCAGCACGTTGCGCCCGTGGCGCAGCCCCTCGTCGGGGGAGAGCGCGACGTCGTGGCGGCGCAGCCGGCGCCAGTCGATCTCTCTCGTGATGTCGCGGCCGTTCAGACGGGCGACGAGGTGGTCGGGCGTCCTGCTGAGGCGCAGGCGCAGCGCGGCGCCGTCGCGCGTGCGCCGGGTCTCGACGCGCACCAGGCCGCGGTCGCGCCGGCCCAGGACGAATCGCACGCGGTCGAAGCGCTGGGGTCCGGTGCGGCCGGTGAACGCGGCGGTGAGGTGCTTGCGCCCGTAGCCGCCGCGGATTCGGACCGTGCCCTCGTAGCGCCCGGGGCGGACCCGGCGCAGCGACCGGGTGACGTTCGTGCCGTCGAGACGCACGACGAACGAGCGGGGCTGGGCGGTCGGGGTCCGGACGACGACGCGCAGCTCGCGGTCGGTCACGAACGCGCCGTCGGGGCGCACGATCTCGACGTCGCCGGGTGTGGCGGCGTGCGCGGTCGGTGCGAGCAGGGTCGCCCCGAGGACGACGAGGGCGATGCGCCGCGCGGTCACCGGCCGAGGAAACCGTTGATCGCGGCGGCGAGGTCCGCGGGCACCTGCGCCATGAACGCGTGCCCGCCGCCGGGGAAGGTCTGCGCGCGGGCGTCCGCCAGGGCGCCCTCGAGCAACCCGGCGTTCGCCGACGGGATCACGACGTCCTCGGTGCCCGCGGCGACGAGGGTCGGCGCGGTGATCCGGGCGGTGCGTTCGCCGTGGGGCGCGGCGTGCCACGCGTCGATCGCCCGCTCCTGGGCGAACAGCGTGTCCTCGGGCAGCGCGGCGCGGGCGGCGGCGACGATCTCGCCGAACTGCTCGTCGATGACCGCGCCGAGCTCGGGCGGGAAGATCAGGCCGAGCAGGCGGGTGGCCTGCTCGCGCGGGGTGCCGCTGTGATCGGTCAGGCGCGCCCAGACGGCGGGGTCGGCGAGCACCGCGTCGGAGCCGCCGTGGTCGGTGGAGAGCAGCGCCAGCCGCCGGACGCGGTCGGGCGCCGTCGCTGCGAGTTCCTGCGCGACCATGCCGCCCATCGACCAGCCGGCGAGGTCGAACACGCCGAGCTCCAGCGCGTCCGCAAACGCGAGGGCGTCGGCGGCCATCGCGGCGATCGTCGTCTCGCCTGGCAGCGCGGGCGACCCGCCGATGCCGCGGTGGTCGGGGCAGATGACGCGCGAGGCGCCGCCCAGGGCCTCGAGGAACCCGGGGTCCCAGTCGTCCTTCGTGGCTGCGTAGCCGTTGAGCAACAGCAGCGGGGGACCGTCACCGAGTTCTCGAAAGGCCAGTCCCATGGCTGAAGGTCCGGTCATCTGCTTCCGATCATATGATCGGAACGCTCCGCTGGATACACCTCGACGAGAACGGCGACATGCTCGACAAGATCCTTTCGAATCCCCTGGTAGGGCTGTCTCCGTGGATCGTGTACTCCATCGTCGAAGGGGAGGACCGCCTGGAGATCGCGGCCATCCTCGCGCTCGTCACCGCGCTCACCGTCGTGGTTCTCGGCGTGGTGCGCGGCAGCAAGCCGAAGGCGCTGGAGTTCTCGGACGTCGCCTACTTCGGCATCCTGGCCGTCGTCATCGCGTTCGCCAGCCAGGGGACGCTCGATTGGCTCGAGCTCTGGGGCGGTGAGCTGGCGAACACCGCGCTCGTGGTCTTCGTGCTCGGCTCGATCATCATCCGCCGCCCGTTCACCCTCGCGTACGCCAAGGAGTCGGCGCCGCCGGAGGAGTGGGACAACCCGCACTTCCTGCGCGCGAACTACATCATCACGTGGGCGTGGGCGATCGCGTTCGGGATCGAGGCGCTGTCGGGCCTGTACGGCGACGCGGTGCTCGACGACTCCAACAACATCTGGACCGGCTGGGTCATCCAGACGCTGCCGCTCATCATCGCCGCCCAGTTCACGATCTGGTACCCGCAGCGGCTCGAGGCACTCGGCGCGCGGGCGCAGGGCGAGGACGTCCGCGTCCCGCCGATCGCCGAGATGTACGCGCAGCTGGCGCCGTGGCTCACGGTCATCGGCGCGATCGTGTTCATCACGGGTGACGCGCCACAGTGGCTCGGGTTCGTCTTCATCGCGTTCGGCGTGGTGCTGACGCGGATCTTCACGAGGCAGGCGAAGGACGAGGCGGGCTCGGGCGGGGACGGTCCGGCGCCTGCGCCGGCCGGGGGCTGACCGCTCGGGCGCGGGGGGTGTGTGCATTTCGCGCCGTGTGACGGCTCGAATGCTCACACCCCTGGCGGAGGACGCTCGCCGGCGGCCTCGATGAGGGCCGCGATGTCGCGCCGGTCTTGCTCACGCCCAGCGGCGCGCTTCATCGCGATGAGGTCGTCGAGGTCGACCACGGGAACCGCTCGGCCCTGAAGGTCCAACATCAGTGCGCGTGAACGCATCGCGTCGAACTCGTCGGCGCCCGCGGCGCGGTTGAGAATGTCGATGCGCCCCGCCGGTGTGGACACCGCGAGCATGCCCGCTCGAGCGAGGTCGACCGGGTCCCTCGGATCCAGCGTCAGGAATCCCGTGAGCTCCTCGGCGGTCTCCGCCGCGTGGATCACATCCATGACGGCCGCAAGGCGCTCGTAGTTCTGCGGATCTCGACGGACCAGGACGTCGAGATCCTTCGTCGTCCGCGCGTGGCCGTGTGCCTGGACCGCAATGCCACCGACGACGAGGAAGTCAACGTCGCCGTCAATCAGTGCAGTGAGCAGGTCCCCGACACTCAGGCGGGCGTCGCTGCTCACTTCGCGCGAGCCCTCTTGCCGGCGTCGTGAATCTCGTGCGCGAACTCGTTCCAGTCGAGGGCTTGGCGCAGCCGTTCATCCGGACTCAGTGCCGCATGCTCAGCGAGAAGTTGCGGCTCGACGAGCGGATCGATGGGGCGGGCCTCGAAGACCAGCTCTTCTCCAAGGGCCAGGAGAACCCGCTCCACGCTGGCAACGCTCGGATTCACCAGGCCCCGCTCGACCCGGGACAGCCAGGCAGGACTGGTGCCCGCGCGCCGCGCAAGGCGCGCCAGCGACAAGCCGTGCGCCTGCCGCCGTGACCGGAGGAGTTCGCCCATGGTCATTGTCCCGTACGTTATCGGATCAGATAACGAAGACCTGAGGTGTGGGTGTGATCACGGCAACCGCACGATCGCCAACCGCCGGCTCGCGAACTCCGGCTCGCCCCCCAGCGGGGGCGGGTACACGTTGCCCGCCGCGTCCGGGCATGTCGGGTCGACCACCGCGTAGCGCACGCCCAGCTCGCGCTGCAGGCGCCGGCCCTCCGGCGTCCCGTCCAGGATCGCCCGCGCCTGCCGCGCCCGCACGAGTTCGGCCTTCGGCTGGATGTCCTGCGGCTCCAGCGCGGGCAGCGTGCGGGTTCGCAGCAGCCAGGTCGACAGGAAGCTCCAGCAGCGGTCGGTGACCACGACCTCGCCGGGCTTGAGCTGGGCGTCCAGCGCGTCGAGCCCGCGCAGGGCGACGGGCGAGGCGAACGAGTAGAACCGCTCGACGTTGCGGGCCTGGGGGATCGAGCCGGCCACGATCACCGCGACCGCCGCGACGCTTGCGATCGCCGCGACCGGGGTCGGGCGCAGCAGCTTCCACGCGGCCACCGCGGCGATCGGCGCCATCGCCAACGGCAGGTAGAAGACCACCCGCGCGTAGTAGAGGGGCAGATGCACGAGATACGCGTAGCCCAGCGCGCAGCAGATAACGAACAGCGCGACGGCCGGCCACAGCGCCCGGTCCAGCCGCCGCGTCGCCGCCAGCGCGACGAGGCCCACGACGGTGGCGCCCGTCAGCACCCAGGACAGGTCGCGGATCGCGAGCTCCAGGTTCACGCGCGTGTTCTCGTACGCGTCGGCGGGCAGCGTGCCGCCGAAGGTCTTCTGCCGGGCGTAGACGTCGGCCAGCACGCCGATGCCCAGAACCAGCGCCAGCCCGATCGCGCGGGCCGCGGCGCCGAGGGCGAACCGCCGGCCGGTCAGGAACGCGACCGCCACGACGACCGCCAGCACCATGCCGCCGATCACCGCGGTCAGCCGGTGGGTCGCCACCAGGCTGACGAGGACGATCGCGAGGCCGACCGTCGCCCGGCCGTCAGGTCGCTCGGTCGTCAGCGCCGCCAGGTAGGCGAGCAGCAGACCGAGCAGCGCCAGCGCCGCGAGGTTCGCCAGGCCGTGCCAGCCGAGGATGTCCTGGCTGGCCGGGACCGCGGCGAGCAGCGCGGCGGCGAGCAGCGCGGTCATCCGCCGCTCAGGCCAGGACCCGCGCACGTACGCGTAGGCCGCCAGCGCCTGCAGCACGCTGAAGACGACGATGCCCTGCGCCAGCGCGCCGGCGGGCACGCGGGCCACGAGCAGGATCGACCCGTAGGCCGCGGGCACGGCGGGGTCCTCACGGAACGGGACGCCGAGCATCCAGAACGGGTTGTCGATGAGCAGTTCGCCCTGGCGGCGGATCTCGTCGGCGTACAGCAGGTACTTGGCCCAGTCGTTGCCCGGCACCGGCCGCTCCCCGATCACCAGCGACGCGAGCGCGATCCCGCCGGCCACGATCGCCAGCAGCCCGCCGGCCTCCAGCGCGTCCGCGCGGGTGAACGGGATCGGGGCCGCGTCGCGCGGCCACGTCGCGATGCCCGCGAGCACCACTGCCACCAGGACGAGTCGCACACTCAAACCTCCGAGCGGCAGGCCGATCCACGAGATGGTGATCAGACACGCCGTGACCGCCGCGAATCCGAGGATCGGGGCCGCCGCCCAGCGCGCCAGCGGGATGGCGCGTACGGGTGCAGGCAGCAGACCGCACAGCGCGAATCCCGGTGCGAGGAGCGCCAACGTGCCAACTAGTGCAGACCGGACACCAAGCGCAAAAAGTGCCGCTTCTCCGCACAAGATGGCAACGGAAATCCACCATTCGGGCGGAGGAGTCCGTGTGCCGCCCGGCGAGGGAGGTAGCGTGGGCCGTCGCATGTCGCGAGTGATCATCGCCTGCGCTCTGGCGCTGTGCGTGCTCGTGACGCCGGTGCCTGCAGGGGCTCAGGAAGGTAACGGACCGTACGCGCCGTTTCCCTCCGCGGCCGAAGGTACCTCCGGCGACGCGTGGTACGCACTGATGGACGCCGACATCCCGTCGGCGCGCCTTGCCGACGGCGCGTTCGCCGGGGAGCTCAAGGCCGCCGCCGCGGCCACACCGGTGCGGGCCAGCACGCGCGCCGGGGTCGACGTCGCCGGCACCGGGCCCGGCCCGCTGGCCGCCGCACTCGCGCTCGCGCTGCTGGCCGCCGCCGCAGCGGCACTCACCGCCCTCCTTCGACACCGCAGAGAGGCCCGCCCATGATCGCCCGCCTCACCGCCGTCTGCCTGATCTCCCTCATCGCGCTCGCCGTCGCCACGCCCGCGCAGGCCGCACCACCGCGAGGGTTCTTCGGCGTCGTCAGCGAAGACGTCTTCGCCGGCGAGTTCCAGTACCAGCGCCCCATGCTGCATCAGCAGCGCAGCGCCGGAGTGACGCTGCTGCGTCAGAACTTCGACTGGAAGCAGATCGAGCGCACCCCCGGCGTGTTCGACTTCTCGATGACCGACCGTTTCGTGCTGGCCGCCGCCAAGGAGGGCATCGAGGTGATGCCGCTGCTGTTCGGCGAGCCCGCGTGGGCGAGCTCCCGCCCGCCTGGGAACACCGACCGCGCGACCTTCCCGCCGCGCCGCGTCGCCGACTTCGGGCGGTACGCCGCCGCGGTGGCCATGCGCTACGGCGACAACGGCAGCCTGTGGTTCGAGCACCCGGGCGTCAAGCCGCGCCCGGCCCGCGCCTTTCAGGTCTGGAACGAACCGAACCTGCCGGTCTACTGGGGCGGCCGCCCGAACCCGAAGCGCTACACGGCGCTGCTGCGCGCGACCCACAGCGCGCTGCATCAGGTCCAGCCCAAGGCGCAGCTCGTCACCGCCGGGCTGCCGAAGAGCAAGAAGGGCATGTCGCTGCGGACGTTCATCAAGCGGATGTACGCGGCCGGGGCACGCGGGTCGATCGACGTTCTGGGCGTGAACCCGTACGCGCCGTCGCTGAAGGGCATCGAGAAGCAGCTGCGCGAGGCCCGCAACGCCCTGCCGAGGTCGGCGCGCCGCACGCCGCTGTGGATCACCGAGATCGGCTGGGCGTCCGGCGGCCCGCCGACGAAGGGCCGCAAGGTCGGCATCAACGGCCAGGCCTCGCTGGTAACCCGCGTCTTCCGCAACCTCGCCAAGAAGCGCAAGGCGTGGCGGCTTCGCGGCATCGTCTACTTCGCCTGGCGCGACGCGCCGATCTACCCCGGCGGCAAGGACTTCTGGGGCCTGCACACCGGGCTCTACCACCTGGACGGCCGCCCGAAGCCGGCGGCCCTGGCGCTCCGGCGCGTGACGAGGGCGGTCAAGTGATGCGCAGACGGGTCGCGGCGGCGTGCGCCGCGTGGATGTTCGTGCTGCTCGCCGGCTGTGGGGGAGGGCCCGACACGCCGACGACCGCGCAGGCGGCGGCGCTGCCCGAGGGCTTCGTCGGCATCACGGCCGCCGAGGTCTTCGCCGCGCCCGCGGGGTCGCGCCGCCAGGCGCTCGACGCGCAGTACGCGGCGGGGGCGCGGACGCTGCGCCAGTGGATCAACTGGACCGAGATCGAGACGCGCCGCGGCCGGTTCGACTTCCGCGCCTACGACGCGTTCATGGAGGACGTCGCGCGGGCCAAGCTCCGCGTCGTCCCGATCCTCTTCGGCATGCCCAAGTTCCACGCCGCCAAGCCCAAGAAGGGCGCGAAGGTCACGGCGGTGACGACGTTCCCGCCGCGGACGAACGCGTCGTACGCGCGCTACGTGACCGAGGTCGTCAAGCGCTACGGGCGCAACGGGACGTTCTGGAAGAAGAACAAGGACCTCCCGCAGGTGCCGATCGTGAGCTACCAGGTCTGGAACGAGCCGAACCTGCCGCAGTACTGGGGCGGCCGGCCCGACGCGAAGGCCTACGTCAATCTGCTGAAGACGGGCTCGCGCACGATCCGCAAGCTGGACCCCGACGCCGAGGTGCTGGCCGGCGGCCTGCCCGACAGCAAGCAGGGCGTCCCGCTGCTGCGCTTCGTCCGGCAGATGTACGCGGCGGGGGCGAAGGGCAGCTTCGACACGCTCGCGGTGCACCCGTACGCGCGCGACGTCACGGGCGTGCTGCGCGGCGCGCGCCAGGCCCACCAGGTCTCGGTGCAGGCCGGCGACGGCGACGTGGGCCTGTGGATCACCGAGGTCGGCTGGGCCGCCGGGCCGAAGTCGCCCGGGAGCGCATTCACGGTGACCGAGGCGCAGCAGGCCAAGCTCGTCGGCGACCTGTACCGGTTGGGCGCGCGGCAAGCGCCGGGGATGAAGCTGCGCGGGATCATCTACTACGCGTGGCGGGACGTCCGGCCGTTCCCCGGGGGCAAGGACTTCTGGGGGCTGCACACGGGGTTGGTCAAGCGCAACAACGCCGTGAAGCCGGCGCTGTCGGCGTATGCGGATGCGGCGAAGGAGATCCAGGCGCAGCAGTAGGGCGGGCGCTCGGCGGCCTCAGCCCTCCGGCAGGCACGGCGGCTGCGCCCCGGCCAGCCGCATCCTGAAGCGCTTGTCTCCCTTGCGGAACTGCGCCTCGCCACTCCCGAGGCTCTTGACCGTCCACCCGCGCATCCCGCTCGGCTTGCAGGTGCGCAGCGCACGCCGCGCGGACGCGCACGAGATGTTCCGGCGCGCGACGATCGTGCCGCCCCATTCGACGCCGTTGGACGACCCGCTGAAGGAACACTGCGACGCCGCGGTGGTCGCGGCCGGGGTACCGGCGTGTGCGCTCGGGGCGCAGGCGACGAGCAGGGCCACGGCGCAGGTGGCGGCGAGGGTCGAGGCGCGTTGCGCAAGCATGACGCGAACCGTACGGCACCCGTCCGTCAGTCGCGCAGGAGCTGCACGACCCACGCCGGCGCCGTCGCCCGCCGCGCGCGTCCCCGCCGGACAAGCCGCCGCAACGCGCCCGGCGTCCCGTGCGTGCGCGCAGCCGCGCGCAGGTAGGCGGCCGCCGTCCGCGCGCTCCGCTCGGAGGCGAACCGCTTGCCCGCCAGCCAGTAGGCCATCTCCGGGCTGCGGGGATCAACGCCGTATCGCCCCGCCAGCACCGCCACTTCCCGTTCGATCCCGTCGACATCGACGATCTGCATGCTCCCGGCGTGCTCCACGATCGCGGTCAGCGGCTCGTCCAGGGCGAAGCACCGCACCCGAGGCGCAACCCGCAGCCACAGGTCCCAGTCGGCCACGATCGACAGGTCGGCAGAGAACCCGCCGACCTCCTCCACGTCCGCACGCGAGACCAGCACGCTCGAGGGCTCGCCGATCACGTTGTACCGGCGCAGCACTCCCGGATCAGCCAGCGCGGCGACCGGATTTGCCCGCAGTACCTGCCCATCCGCATCGATGAGCACCGTCGCCGTCCACACCAATCCAGCACCACGCCTCGCCGCCACGTCCAGCTGACGCTCGAGCTTCTCCGGCGCCCACAGGTCGTCATCGTCGAGCAGCGCCACCCAGTCACCCCCGGACGCGTCCAGGGCCACGTTGCGCGCCGCCGACACTCCCAGCGAACGCTCATGGCGATGCAGCGACACCCGCGGGTCATCGGTCTCCAGCACCACAGGGACGGCCGAGCCGTCATCGACGACGTGCAGCTCCCAGTCGGCATGCGTCTGGGCGAGCACGGACCGCACGGCCCGCGAGAGCTCCCGCGGCCGGTCCTTCGTTGGCAGGACGATCGCGACGCGCGTCACGCAGCGCGCACGGCACGCGACAGGCGCGATCCGTGCGCAGGTGCGGGCCGGCCGGTCACCCCGGCGTAGACCGCGAGAATCTCGCGCAGGTACGCGTCCGGGGAATGGGTGTCGTGGATGGCGGCCATGGCGTTGGCCGACATCTTCGTCCATTCCTCGACGTCCGTGCACAGGAACGCCGTGTTCGCGGCCAGCGCCATCGGCTCGGTCCCGATCACGCGGCCCGCGTGCGCATTGCGGACGTACTCCGCGAGCCCACCATGGTCGTAGGCGACGATGGGCGTCCCGGCCGCCATGGCCTCTAGGGCGACGAGCGGCCCGGGCTCCTCCCACCGTGACGGCATGAGGCAGACCCGGCTGTGGCGCAGTTCCTCCTGCACCCCCTCGAGCGACAGGAAGCCCAGGTACGTCAGGTTCGGGATCCGGGATGCGGCCCGGGAGACCCGGTGGGCCAGCGGCCCGAATCCCGCGACCCGGATGTCGAGCTCGGGCACCGCACGGGCGAGCGAGATGATGTCGTCGACACCCTTGTCGACCGTCAACCGCCCCGCGTACAGGGCGCCCGAGCGCGCCTCGAACCGCGGCGCGGGGCCGGTCGGGACCAGCGTGAAGTTCGGGACCGGCCGCGCGGCGATGCCGTGGCTCGCGTACACGTCGGCCATCGCCTGCGACACGGTCACCCACGCGTCTACGAGCGGGACGTGGCGCAGCTTGCGGATCTCGAAGAGGACCGTGTTCAGCGCGCGGAAGCGCAGTCGGGTCTGCGCGTGGTCGACGGTGGCGCCCGTGTGGTCGAACGGGTTGGCCGACAGGAACTCGTAGTCGTGCGCCGTCTGGACGATCGGCACGCCGGCGTCGCGCGCGGCGATGACCGGAGCGCAGGACAGGTGCGGGTACAGCTTGTGGAGGTGGACGACGTCGGGCGCGAAGTCGTCGATCAACCGGCGCGCTGCCGCATACGCGGTGCGATTCCACGTCGCGCGGGTCGCCACGCGCGCGCTCTCCAGGAGGGGGAGGCCGTCCCGGGTCTCGTTCGTGACGAGGAGAGGGACGAAGGCACCGTCGGTCGCGACACGATGCGACGCGTCTGTCGCCAGGAACGCCACCTCATGACCGGCGTCGCGCAGGAGCGCAGCCAGGTCGAGACAGTGCCGGTCGACACCGCCGGTGACGTAGGAGAAGTTGTTGACGAGCAGTATGCGCATGCCGCGGTCCGTCGCGGAACCCGCGGATCGTCCTGACCGCACGGAATTCTCAACCTGGTTGAAGGGTTGACGGACTCTAGCTATCGGTTCCCCGTCGCACCTTCTGAAGGTTCAATTCACAGGGTAGACCGACGATCGTGGCGCATCAACGTTGAACCTGAAACCGGAGCGGACAGGAGGTCGAGTCGGCCGTGAGCCCACCTCGCTGGGTCGGATACCGGGCCCAGACTTCCTGCACGCCGGTCTTGCGCGGCGTCCAGGTGGCCTTGAAGCGCCCGCGACTGTCCGTCCGGGCCGAGGTCAGCGTCTTCAGCGTGCCGCCAGCGGCCCGTACCTGCAGGTCGATTCTCCGCCCCTGCGCGTCCGGAAGCAAACGCCCGCTGATGCGGACGCGCTGGCCCCTGCGGATCCGCCGCGGCGCCCGCGCCTCGCCATACGTCCCCGACGGGGAGGTCGACAGCAGGATGTGCGCGCCGAGCCGGCCCTCGGGCTTCGGACCCGCGGTCCGGCGTGTGCGCTTCGCGAACGGCGCGATCTGCCGGCCGAAGAACGGGCTGCCCAGCTCGTAGGTGCCGACGAGCTTCGGCTCGACAACGAAGCGCAGCCGGTAGTCGCCGTCGGCCCACGGCGCCCGGCGCCCGGTCAGGTAGCGCACGGCGAGCGTCGTCGACGCGTTGGGCGGGAGGATGACGTCCACGGACGCGGGGCCCGTCGCGTAGCCGTGGAAGGCGGCGTCGCGGTCTGAGCACGGCTGGTCGAACCGCGGGTCCTGGATCAGCTGTCCGAGCTGGCCGGGCCCCTGCAGCGCGATCTTCCGCGGCCCGTCGATGGACTCGCCCTCGGCGCGCCCGCCCTTGGTGGCGAAGCGCGGGGGGAGGAAGCGGACGGAGAACGCCTCTTCCTGCGGACCCGACGACAGGTCGAGGTAGTAGAGGATCTGCTTGGTGCGGGCGTCGACCTTCGTCGGCGTGGTCTTCGTCCCGTTGACCGTCGGGGCCGCCGTCGCCGCGGGCGCACCGAGGAGCGCCGCCGCGAGGACGGCGGATCCTGCGACGACGAGGCGGCGCATCAGACGGGGTCGGGCGGGCTGACCGGCGTGCGCGGCACCGGCGGCGGGTCCGGCATCACCGACGCCGGGAGCGACGTCGCGGCGATGTCGTCCGGCAGATCGGCGACGGGCTTCGCAGGTTCGACGGCACGGAAGACACAGACCACAAACGCGCCGTGACCTTGATCGATGCGGACCAGCCGCTCGGCGACCTTGGGCGGGAACGGGTAGAAGCCGACCGTCTCGGCGCTCATCGCCTCGAGGCCGTGGTACCGGGCGAGGTCGACGAGCGCGCGCCGGGTGAACAGCCGCAGATGCGTCCGGCCGAGATCCTCATGGGCGAGCCCGGCCTCGGGGTTCATCGGGTTGCCGACGATGATCTCGTCGCTGACGTGCATCGGCGTCGGCTGCATCCCCAGCGCGAGCGACACGACGTTGTGCCACGACGACAGGTTGTTCGTCGAGATGCAGACCAGGCCGTCGGGCTTGAGGACCCGGCGCACCTCGCGCAGGAACGTGTCGGTGCGTCGGACGTGCTCGATGACCTGGTTGGCGACGACCAGGCCGAACATGTCGTCAGCGAACGGCAGGCCGCGATCGACATCGCCATGGACGACCTGCACACCGCGTTTGCGCGCCGCGGGAATGTGGTCCGCGATGAGCTCGACCCCATGCACGTCATGGATGCCCACCCGCCGCGCGATCTCCATCGTCAGCTCACCGGTGTGCGGCCCGATGTCGAGCATCGGCCCTGGGATCGGGGTGGGGAGTGCCGAGAGGAACGCCTGGCGGTTGGCTTCCTCGGTATCGCGAAAGACGCGATGCAGGCGGGTTCGCAGGCTCATCAGAACGTCCTCCAGACCAGGCTGGTGTCGCTGTTCCAGACGGCGCGCAGGGACACGCCCTGACCGACGCGCAGGCGCCCGGAGAAGATGCGGTTGGACTTGGCACGCAGACGTGTCGCCGTGACCCACCGGTCGCCCGAGCGCGCCTGAATCGTCACCGTGCCTCCTGCAGGTGCCATGCCCCACAGACGGGCGACGCCGCGCGTGCGGTACGCGGTGAAGGGAAAGCGGAAGGCGGTAAGGGACGGCTTGGCCACGTCTTCAACAGGTGTCGACCCGCGCAGGTAGATCCCTGACTGATACGTCGCGGCGTAGCTGGGTGTCGGAGCCTGGTCGCGCAGGTTGAACCAGGTCACGACGTCTGCGCCCTGTTGGTAGAGGACATACAAGGCACCTTGAAGGTAGGTCGCCTGTTGCGCTAGCGACACTCCGTCGGGGTCGGGTCGACTATCCCACGAAATCTCCGTGATCCATAGTGGCTTGCTTCTCGCCGGCCGGACCGTCTTCTTGCGGATCGCGGCGGGGAGCAGCCGGGTGATCTTGCGGACGTCGGGCACGACGGCGTCATCGGCGTTGCGGGCCGTGCGGCGGGGAGGACCGATGGGGTACGGGTGGTGAGCGATGGCGTCGAAGGAGACCTTCGGGCACTTCTTCGCCTTCGGGACCTTGCCGTCGGACACGCAGAGGAGTTCGCGCCAGAAGCGGACGGGCATCATGCGCGGGTCGCCCTCATTGAGGTCGCCGTACGGGCCGGTGCCGGCGGTCACGACCGTGGCCTTCGGGTTGACCGACTTGACGCCGGCGTAGAAGGCGTTGAGCAGGCCACGGTAGATGCGCGGGCTCTCGGCGGTCCACTCACCGTTCTTGCGCACCCACTGGGGAGAGATGTCGACGGAGAGGTTGGGCTCGTTCCAGGCCTGCCATGTGGTGATCGCCGGCAGGTTCGCGCCCGGGCGAGCTGGGTCTGGGTACGTGCCTGAGTAGCGGCGTGCGACTGCCGTAGCGAACGCGCCGTAGGCCGCGGCGTTCGGCTTCCACACCCCAGCGGGGATCGTGCGGGTGACGTCGGGGCGCCCGCTGCCTTCGGCCCATGCCGGGGCGCCGAAGACGAAGGGGAGGGGTTGCAGGCCTGCCGCAGCGAGACGCCGAACGTGCTCGTCGGTGCGCGTCCAGTTGTAGCCGGGCCAGCCGGGGTCCTTGGCGTTTGCGGTAGACGGCGGCCGAGTGGGTGCGATCTCACGCCAGCTGAGCTGAAAGCGCCAGACGGAAGCTCCCGCTGACTTCGCGTTGGTCAACCCCGCGCCAGCGGCGTCAGGCGAACCAAGTTGAAGCGTGCGCTCGTCTGTGAATCCGAGTGACATCCCAGCCGAGGCTGAGGGGAGCGTGAGGCCAATCGCCAGCGCCACAAGGCTCACGCGAGCCACATTTCCCATTCGCACACGCGAGACCATGGAGAGTTCTACGTCGGGACCGGCGGGAACCTGACAGGCTCACGAATCCAGGGTCGTGTCGGAAACCGTGACCCCGGTGCGTAAGAGAGTTCGAGATGCACGACGATGACACTGAAGAGGCCGCTCGCTTTCTGCGGGCAACTCGCCCCGAGCCCGACCCCCGCTTCGTGGCCGAGACAGAGCGGCGACTCCTGGGCCGTGCGCCGCGGACGCGTGCGCGGCGTCCGTTGCTCGCAGCCCTCGGGCTCACCGGCGCGGCGGCAGCCGTGATGCTGGTCGCGTCGCTTGCGGGCTCGGGCCCGATTTCGATCAATGGTCAGGACGATGTTCGAGCTCGTGACAACTGCCGGACCGTCCAGACGACCACCGATCAACGCGAAGGCAAGCTGATTGAGCGCGCCGACGGTACGACCACGGTCGTCACGACGAGTCGCCCGGTGACTCGCTCCGAGGAACGCTGCCGCTGACCTCGTCCGCGTCGGGAGAGGCACGAAGCCGTCGGAGGGCCCGCGACGTGATCTGGTGAACGTTTCCCTCACTGAGCCCGAGACTCTCTGCAATGTCGCTCGCTGGCATGTCGGCGCCGAATCGCATCGCGAGCACCTGACGCTCACGTGGCGCGAGTTGCTCGAGCCATGACACCAGGCCTTCGCGCGCCAACTGCTTGGCGAGGGGGTCGTCCGACGCCTCAACTGTTTCCAGGAGCCCCGGGAATTCATCGGTGGAAGCGGTGGTCCGGTGGCTCTGTCGGCGAAAGTGGTCCGTCAGCGCGTTCCGCGCAATCGCGATCACCCACGTACGCTCGCTGGCCCGGGCCGGGTCGAACCTGTCCCAGGACTTCACGACCCGTTCGAATGTTGACGAGGTGAGATCCTCGGCAGTCTCGCGCGACACGGAGTAGGCGAGGAATGCGTATACCGCCCGGACGTGGGTTCGGTACACCCGGCGTAGTTCGTCATCGCGGTGCACCCTGGCGTACTTCATCCATCCAGCATCCCAGGTGGGCAGGTGGCGGCAGCTCTGATCGCAGCAGGGGACCGTCTGCGATACTCCGCGCGGTGCTCGACCTGCCTCGGCGCCTCTGAGCGTCTCGCGGGGCGGGAATGAGTTAGCCGGGTCATGTCGTAGTCGTGCAAGCAGGATGCTGGACAAGCGAGGACTCCATGACCGTTACATCGACGAGCCCGGGCGCAGTGGACCCACTCCTGCCTGAGCGCTATCAGGGACGCTGGCGCGAACCTTTCGAAGAGCCGATTTACGCCCGCCTTGAGCGCGGTGTCTCAGTGCTGGATATCGGGTCTGGCCGTCATCCTGCGGTTCCGTTGGAGCGCCGTCCTGAGGACGTCGAGTACGTCGGCTTGGACCTCTCTCGCGATGAGCTGGCAGCGGCGGGCCCCGCTGCGTATACAGAGGCCGTCGCTGCCGACGCGACGATCCTGCAACCCGCGCTCGTTGATCGGTTCGACCTGGTTGTGAGTTGGCAGGTGCTCGAACACGTCCGTGATCTTCGCCAGACGGTGGACAACATTCGGACATACCTGCGGCCTGGGGGCACGTTCGTCGCCCTGTTCTCCGGCACTTGGTCCGCGTTCGGTGTGGTGAACAAGGTCCTGCCACACAGCGTCGGCAAGCGCATCGTCGAGCCGATCATGAACCGGAAAGAACGGAACACCCCAGTGTTCCCTGCTTACTACGACAAGTGCTATGCAAGCGCTCTGGAGGACATCTTCGTTCCTTGGAACGAGTCCACCATTCATCCGCTGTACGTTGGTGCCACCTACTTCTCGTTTGCCCGCCCACTCATGCGTGCCTACCTCGCATACGAGAACACCATCGCGTCGCGGGGCGTCGCCAATCTCGCCACGCACTATCTCGTGACGGCGAAGCGATAGTGCGGCCGTCCGAGCCTTCCCCACGCCAGAACCCTCTGCCAAGATTGCGCGCCGATGCCTGTGCTTGAACCCACCACTGCCAAGGACGTCGCTCGAGAGGTCGCGGCCAACGCGGCGATGGCCGTGCCTCAGATTCGCGAGTGGCGCATCAACCGGCCGCGAACTGGCACCAGCTTCAGCGGCGGGACCGAGGAACTGGATCGGTACGCCTTTCAGGCAGTCCGCGGCCTTGAGACCTACGCAGGTTCGGTTGCCGGGCGTTCGATCGTCGAGTTTGGCCCAGGGGACACGCTCGCCGCCGGGCTGGCGATGCTCGCACGAGGGGCATCGCTCTACGCGGCTCTCGACCGCTTCGTCCCCGATTACTCGAGTCCCGCCGCCAAGCGCTGGTACAGCGGGGTGAAGGACTCCTGGCCGACGCGTTTCGAAGAGCCGTGGCCTGCCGACCTTGATCCGGTCACATTCCCCGAGTCGAGCGACCGGGTCCGTCTCATCACCGGCTCCGTTGAGGATGCATCAGCCTCCGACCAGTACGACATCGTCACGTCGTGGCAGGTGGGAGAGCATGTCGTGGACTTCAACGCATTCGCGCGCCTCACGGCGAAGCTGTTGGCTCCCGGCGGGGTAGCGGTTCACCGAGTGGACTTTGGGCCGCACGATTGCTGGCGGGGCTACGAAGACCCTCTGACGTTCCTTCGATTCTCGCCCGCCTTGTGGAACGCCATGGGGTCCAAGCGCGGCTTTCCCAACCGGGTCCGCCACCACGAGTGTCTGGCCGCGTGGTCGGCCGCTGGGCTCAGCACCGAGTGTCATGACGTCCGACACTTCGACGAGGCACGTATCGACTTCGATCGCCTGCACCCACGTTTTCGCGACGCGCCGCGCGAGTCGCTTCTCGTGCGCGATGTGGTCTACGTGTGTCGACGGGAAGCCGCATGAACGCTCAGCTGCACTCACAGATCCGCATGGCGAGGACCCGCGCTTCGAAGTTGGCGCGCCTCGTGCAAGAGCCGGGCTATTGGCCGGCGGTGCGCCAGGGGGTTGTCCCCTCCGTCGAGCACACGAAGGTGCCATTCCGATCGGATATCGCGACTGTGCTCGATGTCGGAGCGAGCCGGGGCCAGTTTGCGCTGCACGCCACCCGCCGCTTCCCGGCGGCTCGGGTCATCTGCTTCGAGCCCATTCCTGACTCGCGGAGCGCGCTGACCGGCGTTCTCGGAGGTCGCGTGGAAGTCCGCCCCGTCGCAGTGGGAGCTCAACCAGGTCGTGCGGATCTCCATGTCTCAGCGCAGGACGACTCGTCGTCGTTGCTTCCGATCGGTGAGCGCCAGGTGCAGGAGTTCCCGGGCACTCATGAGGCGTCGACCATCAATGTTGAGGTCGTCGCGCTTTCCGATGTGATCAACGAGGGGCTAGAAGGCCCGGTCCTGCTGAAGATCGACGTCCAGGGTCTCGAACTCGACGTGCTTCGCGGCGCGGAGGCCAGGCTCGACGCGATCGACGAAGTCTTCGTCGAGTGCTCGTTTGTCGAGCTGTACGAGGGCCAGGCGCTCGCCGATGAGGTGATCGCGTTTCTCCTCACGCACGGGCTTCGGTTGGCCGGCGTGTACGGCGTGAGTCACGCGGCTGACGGCGCGGCGCTTCAGGCGGACCTGCTGTTCCGCCGCAACTGAGCTGCAGTGTCCAAGCAACCCGCGTCTGGGACCGGATTGCGTGGTTCCGCCATGGCGACCATGCTCGGCGTCGCTGCGACGCTGGTAGCGCTCCTGATCACGGGGAGCCTCGCGGCAAGGATCCTGGGGCCGACGGATCGGGGCTACTTTGCGCTCCTCGTGCTTGTGCCCTCGCTGGTGTGCCAGGTCGGAGGGCTTGGCATATCGCTGGCGCTCACGCACTACGTCGCGGCCGGGGAGATCGGCGCGAGCCAAGGGCTGCGGCTCCTTCGTCGGGTGCTTGCGCTGCAGGTCGCCGCCGTCACGGTGGCTTCCGTAGTCGTCGGAATCGCGTTGAACCTCGGGCACCCGGGGTATGTGATGGGCGCCGTCCTGATCGCAGCGTCCTTTGCCGTAACGACCTATCTGAAGGAGTACACGGTTGGCCTCGTGCAGGCGAGCGGCAGGAGTGTGTCGGCCAACCTCCTCAAGGCCTTCTCTCCCGTGGCAGGCGCGGTCGGGCTCACGGCGTTGTATGTGGGCGGAGCGGAGTCGTTGACGGCCGTTGTCGTCGTGTGGGCGGCCACCGAGTGGATAAGCAGTGCCCTACTCGTCGTCGTGACGCGGATGTATCTGCGGCGGGACGCGCCGGGCGGCGACGTCGACAGCGCAGTGTCCAGGGCCAGAATTCTTGAGTTCGGTCGCGCCGCGTACTTCTCGTATCTGTCACCACTAGACACGTTCAGGCTTGACCAGCTCTACGTCGGCGTGGCGCTCTCGGCGACGGCCCTTGGGTACTACGCCGCTGGCGCTGCCTTCACGACCATTCCCCGGGTGCTGGCGCACAGCGTGGGCTTGACTGCGGCCCCGCTGATAGCGAGGCAGAGGTTCGGGGCGCGCGTTTCCGTTCGTCGGACCGGCCTTGTGCTCGGAGGGCTCGCGATCGGCACGAGCGCTGTCACGGCCCTGGCTGTCGGCCTGTCGGCGGAATGGCTTGTACCCGCGCTCTACGGCGACGCTTTTCGTCCCGCGATCGCCCTGACCCAGATCCTCATGGTCGGTGGATTCCTGTTCGCCGTTCGCCGCATTCTCATCGACGTGCTGCGTGGGGTGGGGCGGCCAGCGGCGGGATGGCGCTCGGAAGTGGGAGGTCTCGTGGTGTTCGCTGTGCTTGCACCGGTCCTGAGCGCAGCTGACGCGGAGGCAGGCGTGGCGTGGGCCTTCACCATTGCTGCTGCCGTGAACGTCGGCTCATTGCTCTGGCGGGAGCGGAGACTCGTACGCCTGCTCCGTTCTCCGTAGACAGCGTCGCGAGTGCCGTACGATTCTCCGATGAACACGCCGCTTCGCATCGCGCTCGTGGTCGGAGCCATCATCGTCGCGGCCGTGCTCGGGTTGGTCGTCGGCTTATCTGGGTCAGTCCCCACCGCGGACTACGGGTTCGCCGTTGGCTTCCTTGGGTTCGTGTTGCTCGCGCCCTTGGTCATCGCACGGTTCGTCCGTCGGCGCCGAGCACTCGCCCTGCTGCCGGCGGTGAGCGGCTTCTTTGTGTTGGAGTTCGCGATTGGCGGGCTCTTCTACAGGAACCCCCGAAGCGACTCAGTCCTGCTCGATCTAGCGTTCATCTACGACGCTCGGGCCATGAGCATCGCTCTTCTCCTCGCCTTTGGCGGGTGGCTCCTGCTTCTCGCGGGGTATGCGCTTGCTACGCCGATCGCTGCATGGTTCCGTCGCATTCCGCAGCCGACGGTCAGTCCCTCGGCGTTCGTGCCGACCGTGATCGTCTTGCTGTTGATCGGATGGATCGCTCGTGCAGCGATGTTCAGCCAAGGGTGGTACTTCCACATCGGCGATGTTCCTACGACCCAGAGTGCTGCCCGCAATCTCGTGGTCACTCTGGCGAACCTGCCCCTGGTGGCGGCCGCGCTCCTGGGCGTCCAGTACTACCGGGGTGAAGCGTCGATCCGGTGGTTGTACTGGGCCATGATCGGCATGGAAGTCGTGTGGGCCGTGCCCTCGGGTGAGCGCTCGCGGCTGATCGGCTTGGGGGTGCTGCTGCTCGTGGTTCGGTACTACATGTCGCAAAAGCCGCTCCCGCGCGTTGGTGTCGCGGTAGGCGTCCTCGCGGCGGTGCTGGTCATCTTCCCGTTCGGCGTCGCCTATCGGGAGGGAGACGGCACGACCTACGGCTATCAAGAGGATCCGGTTGGTCGAATGGGCGCGGCAGTCGGGACGCTCGCAAGTGGGTATGCAAACGAGCCGATTGACTCAGTCACCAACGGGGTTGACCAAACGCTTCGACGGTTTGCAGGCATCACCTCGCTCGCCGTGATGGTCGAACAGGGGCCGGGCAAGTACCCCGCTGAGCCGGGCTTTGCGCTGAGATCGTACGCCTCAGCGGTCGTGCCGCGAGCCGTCTTTCCGGGCAAGGCCGATCCGAGCAGGGTGGCGAACGATTTCGGCGTTCGTTATCGCATCATCCGGCCTGGAAACCCTTCTGCGGTGGCAATGACGACACTTGGCGACTTCTGGGGGACTTTCGGTCTGTTAGGGCTTGGCCTCGGCATGGTGCTCGTAGGTGGGGCCCTGCGCGGGCTCGACGAGTACTTCCGCGACCTCCGGGAGAGCCCGGCCATGCTTGCGGTCTACGCGACCGCGCTTGGGGCGTTCCTGGTCAGTTTCGAGACAACCTTCGCGGTCGGATTCCTCCAGACGGTGAGAGAGGGGCTTGTCTACCTCATCGTCCTCGGATCGATCTCTGTGGCCTTTGCCGTCGTTCGGTCTCGGCCACGGGTCGCGCGAATGGCGTAGTTCGTTGCCCCTTCGGGCTATGGCCCGTGCTCGCAAAGGCGTTCTCACCGGCTCGGGCCCACGGTGCGGTGAGCTGGCACCCGGCGGTTCCCGTGCAATGACCTGCGCTGCCCGGTATGGGCGCCCCCTCGGTCTCGGGTGCCGAACCAGAGTGCCAGGATGAGCCCAACCGGCACGTAGAGGAACCGGTCGAGCACGGCGTTCATCGACAGGCCCGCCGCGAGAAACACCACCAGGCTCGCGCAGAGTCCGAGGGCATCACGGGAAGCACGTTCTGGCAGCGTGCGTCGCATCTTCCATCCAAGGGCCAGAGCTCCGAAGACGATCGTGCCCCAACCGGCGAGGGCGAGCAAGCCACCGGACGAAGCGAGCTGGAGCCACGTGTTGTGCGCACCGCGGATCGCCTCGTAGCCCCATCCGGTGACCGGGCGCTCCATGAAGAGCTCGACGCTTTCGGCGATCGCCCCAAAGCGTGACGAGTCCGACTCTTGCGCGCTCTGGCCGGCGAGGCCGGTGCCGCCCGTGAACCGCTGCACGGCTGAAAGAGAAGAGGCGAATGCGGGGCCTTGCGTACTAACGACTAAGCCTCCGATGATCACGATCGCGGCCAGTTGCTTCCGACCGCGAGCCTGCCAGGCAAAGACCAGCACGAACGCCAGAATGGTCCCGATGAACGCCGCGCGGCTTCCGCTGATCAGCGCCGCGCCGACGTACAGTCCAACGAGCGGTGAGTACACGCACGCCGTTCGGCGGCTGATGATCCGCGCCAGCGCGACGGGGAGCGCCATTGCCGCGGCCACGCCAAAGAGCGTGGGGTGGACTGAAAGGCCCGTGAAGCGTCCGGCCGCGTCGCGGTATGCCTCGAAGGCGTAAAGGTTGCCCGTGAGCGCCTCCTGGAAGTCGAAGCGGGTGAACGCTGCCAGCACTCCGACCAGCGACGAGAACCCGATTCCGAGTAGCCAGATCGTCGTGAGGTCCCGCGCGCGCCGCAGGGAGGTGACGGTGACGCTGAGAGCAAGGGGGATGACGGCCACGGCGAGGATCAGCCGGGCGGCGAGTGAGATGCCCGAGCTGAGGTCCTGAGCGCCCGTGCCGAGATTCCGCACCTGGAACAGCGGTCCGGACCTGTCCAGCACGGGGAACATCTCGCTGATGGCGAGGCTCCCCGCGAGCAGTAGCACTCCCACAGGGAGCCACCAGGGAACCCGCTGTCGCGCACGTAGGCCAACGAGCGCTGCCGGAACCAGTGCGGCGACGATCACGGCATCGCTATAGGTCAGGCTCCCCCTGCGCATCCCGTTGGCCGAGACGAGGAACGCCCCGGCGCAGGCCGCCCAGTACGGGACGCGGGTCAGGTCGTCAAACGCTGAACGTACGGCGAACGAGATGACCACGACCACCGAAAGCCCGAGCAAGGCGTATCCAAGCACCGGCAGTCCGCCGCACGCGAGGGCGGCACCGAGGGCGATGGCAGCGCAGGTTGTTCCAGCACCAGCTACCGCATTAATGCGGAACTGTGCTGTGCTCGACATCGCCTAAGCGTACGGAACATTCCGAATGCCAGCAACGTTGACGCGCCAGCTAGACGGTGACGCTAAAGGGGGCCGGTGGCGACATCGGGCCCTCGTCATCTGTTGCGCGGCTCGAGCGCGACGCTGCGTCGTTGCCCGCGCAGGGTGGACGTGGCACCTCTCAGGCCGCGCCGTGGCTAGCTCGCTTCGCCGCTAGGCGGCGCTCAGCCCGTCGCTAAGGGAGCATTCTTAGGCTCCGCGAATCGAAACGCGGGCGTCTTGCGGTCCGTCACCCTCGAGTGAGGTGCGCCGTCGCTCGGTCGGGCACCGCACAAGGGCTGTGTACTGGGCTTGAGCTAGGGCTTGCGCGCCACGCCGATGAGGTTCTGGGTAACGAGATGGCCTCGAACATTGCCTGTCTCGACGATGAGGGGAGCGATGAACCCGGCTTCGATTCCGCGCCAGAGCGCGCGGCGCACGCGCTGTCGAAATCGCTTCCCGGCCGGCCGCACGGGGAAGGCGCCAACGAACTCCAGGTCTGCGGCTGCGCAAACCTGCTCAAGGCTGCGGCGCGTGTACGCGACGCCGTGCGTCAGATCGGAGTACAGGATCCGGCCGCCGTACGGGCTAGCTGCATTCGGTGTTCGGATGATGAGGGTCCCGCCCGGGCGCAGCAGCCGGCCCAAACCAGCAAAGAGGCCGATGACATCCTGCCGCTCGAAGTGCTCTACGAGGTCGACCGCCGTCACGGCGTCGAACTCGCCTGCGTGCGCATCGACGAAGGCAAAGAGCTCGGCTTGCTCAACCGTAGGTCGACCCAGCTCGTGTGCGAGCGCGACCTGCTCCGCGCTGACATCGATGCCGACGACAGAGTCGTACCCGAGATCCTGGAGGAGCCCGACCAGCTGGCCTTGACCACATCCGATGTCGACGATGCGTGCGTGCCGGTCGGTGGGCAGCCGCGAGATGACATCTGTCTCAAGGCTGGCTTGGCTGCCAGACTCCGCGATTCGGCCTTGGTGGCCGGACACGTAATTGTCGTAGAGCTCGGCGCGGAAGCTCGAGTCGGTCGTCATCCGGGTCCTGTTCGGTCGAGTGTGAGCTGGCCATTCCTCTGATCCGGCTGTCGCCCCAGACACGTTGCGAGTTCGGTGCGGAAGCGGGTCGGGCCGAAAGACGAGCGTGCGTGATCTCGCGCTTGGACGCCCATTCGTCTCAGCGCGTCGGGTGCGTCCAACAGGGCGGCGATGGCGCCGGGAAGCTGTGAGAGGTCGTCGATCAATCGCCCATCGAGGCCGTCGCGCACGATATCCAGCGGGCCGCCCTTCGCGAAGCCGACGACCGGAGTCGCGGTCAGCATGGCCTCGACGAAGACCAGCCCGAACCCCTCCTTCTCCGAAGGCAACACGAACAGGTCCGCGCGCCGGTACTCGTCTCGGAGTTCCTCGTCTGAAAGACGCCCCGGGAATGACACGACCTCTGTGAGCCCTTTAGACCTCACGATGTCTTCAAGTCGCTCGCGGTCATCTCCGTCGCCCACGATGACCAAGTGCGCACCCGGGTGGGAGGCGCGCACCGCCGGCATCGCATCGATGAGCGGCTCGATGTTCTTGCCGCGTTCCGTCTGTGCAAGCCTCGAGACGGTGAGTAGGCGTCCCGCTTCTGGCGCTTGTTCGTGGTCGTCCGCTTTGAACATCGCTTCGGGGAGCGAGAGTGGAACCAGCCGGACCCGGGAGGCTGGAACACCCTGCGTGTCAACGGTACGGCGGACTGAGTCTCGGCTGATCGTCATGACGACTTCAGCGGATTGCAGTGCGTGCCGGTGCAGTCGAGACAGCTCATCCCAGACTTCGACCCCGTACGTCCATACGCCGAAGCGAGCTGGATGACCAAGCGCACGTAGCCACGGTGCCGGGCGCGCAAGGTTGACGTGCATGTACATCACGTAGTCAGGCTTGACGGCGCGGACAGCCCGCAGGAGCTCTCGGACATACACGCCCCCTTCGCCTACGGGTTCGGCTGTCACCGTCGCGAGCTGCTCGATCGCGCCCTTCCGAAGGTAATCGGGGTGCTGCCGCCTCCACAGCGCGATGTTGCTCTGAGCTGGCGGTGTCACCGGATCAGCGGCTGCTTCGGCGACGAGCTGCTCGACTCGACCGATGCCTCCGGGCGCGCCAGTTCCGACGATCAGGAGTCTGGTGGGCGCCGGCACTAGACCGCTTCGGCGAGGGTCGCGCCGGAAACCGACTCGCGGGCGTGGTCCGTACGGCCGCGGTAGACGTCCAAGATCGCGCTGCCGTAAGCCTGGAAAGAGAAACTCGATGAGCTTGCGGCAAGCGCTCGCTCGCGGCGACTCCTCCGCGTGCTCTGATCGTCCATCAGGCCCGTGAGCGCGCGGGCAAGGGCGTGGACGTTGCCGGCCTCGACGACGGCGCCGGCGTCCGCTGCTCGCACGAGTGGCGCGAGTCCCGTCGACTCGGTGACCACGACCGGGACGCCACTCGCCAAAGCCTCGGCACCCGCCATTCCGAAGCATTCGTAGGCCGAGGCCATCACCACAACGTGTGTGTCGCCAAAGAGCTCAGCACGGCCCGACTCGTCGACGTGGCCTCGCCAATCGATGCGAGCGTCGACACCCAGCTCCCGGGCCAATGCGTGGAGTTCTTCGCGGTACACGGGGTCACCGTCGCCGCAGGCGATCAGCCGAGCGTCAGGAATGGCGGAGAGCGCGCGGAGCAAGATGTCGACGTTCTTCTTTGGGTGCAGGCGACCGAGGTACCCGATCGTAAGCGTGTCGACTTGCGGTTCGGGCAACGGGGAGCTGCGGGGGTACTCGACCACGGGATGACCAATCACGACTGCATGCTCGCCCGGTTGAACACTGTCGGAACGCTCGAGTTCGGAGGCGCAGACGACGGTGTTGACGCGAAGCATGATGAGGCGGCGCAACGCAAGCTTGGCGCGGCGCTTTAGGCTGGACCCTGACGCCGTATCGATGTCGTAGGACGTCAGCGATTCGTGCGCAGTGAGGACGACCGGACGCCCTGCCGCCTTTGCAAAGACGACTGCTCCGAGCGTGCTGAGTGCCCACACGTAATGCACGTGCACGACATCGAACTCGCGGACGTGCCGCCAGATCCATGCGAGGAGACTGGGGCTCACACCCCAGAGGCCCGCCTGTCGCGAGTGCAGCCTGGGCCGGGGAAACATCAAGGTGCGAACCCCGCTGGCTGAAAGACGTCCGCGGGCTCGTTCAGTGGAGGTCTCCGAGGACGCATCGCCTGTGAACACCATCGTGGTCTGAGCACCCGCACGACTCTCCGCGATGGCAGCATTCACGGCGGAGTTGGAGGGACCACCGACGTCAGGGTCAATGGTCGGGATCACGCGCAGAACGCGCATCGAGAACGACGGCTCCCGCTACGCCGCGGCCGCGCGCGACCAGCTGTCGACGTTCGCCTCGTAGATCTCGCGCAGCACGTCCTCGATCCCGTACGTGATCGCGAACCCGGGGTAGTCGGCCTTGAAGTCACCCAGGTCGCTGATGTACCAGCGGTGGTCCCCGGCGCGCGCCTCGTCCGACAGCGTGTAGTCGAGTTCACGCCCGGCGATCTTCTGGCAGAACTCAATGGCTTCGAGCATGCTGACGTTGCTCTCGCGTCCACCGCCGAGGTTGTAGACGGCTGCGGCCTTGGGGTTCTTGTGGAAGAGCTCCATGGCCTTGACGACGTCGGCGGAGTGGATGTTGTCGCGGACCTGTTTGCCGTCGTAGCCGAAGATCGTGTAAGCGTCGCCGGAGACGGTGCACTTCATGAGGTAGGACAGGAAGCCGTGGAGCTTTGCGCCGGCGTGGGCGGGACCGGTCAGGCAACCGCCGCGGAAGCAGACGGTCGGGATGTCGAAGTACCGGCCGTACTCCTGCACCATGATGTCGGCGGCGACCTTGCTCGCGCCGAAGATCGAGTGCATGCAGTGGTCGATCGACATGTCGGTGCCGATGCCGCCGTAGTACTCGTGGTCCTCGGGCAGTTCGAGCCGCGTTCCGGTGTCGTACAGCGGCAGGAAATTCGGCCGGTCGCCGTAGACCTTGTTCGTCGACATGTGGATGAACGTCGCGTCGGGCTTCTCGTGCCGGATGGCCTCGAGGAGGTTCAGCGTGCCATTCGCGTTGACGGTGAAGTCCATCTGCGCGTCCGACGCCGCCCAGTCATGTGACGGCTGCGCGGCGGTGTGGATCAGGATCTCCAAGTCCGCCGCGTTGTCGCGCACGACCTTCCGCACCGCGTCCGCGTCGCGGATGTCGATCTCCAGGGACGTAAAGCTCGGCAGGGCGTCGATCAGACGCTTGGTCGTCGGCGACGTCGACGCCTCCGGTCCGAAGAACCGGGAGCGCATGTCGTTCTCCAGTCCGATCACGTCGTAGCCCAACTCCACGAAGTGCTTGACGGACTCGGAGCCGATCAGGCCACCGGAGCCGGTGACGATCGCCTTCGGCATCTGCTTCCTTTCACGTTTCTTAGCTAGGTGACGGGAATCGCCGAGGGCGTCCCTGCCACGTTGCCGCTCATGGTAGGTGAATCATCTCGCGGCGCAAGACCCGTGACATTGGCCAGAACGTCAGAAAATCTGGACGCAACGCTGTGCGGAGCGAACTGTTCGCGTGCGAAGCGGAACCCCGCCTGGCTGGCGCGCTCCAGGGCTTCGCGGTCGCGGATGACCTCGGCGGCGACGTTCGCGAACTGCTCGGGGTGAGCGGCGTCGGTCACCCAGCCAGCGCCGGATTCGCGGACGATACGCGCGGTCTCCGACTCGGGGCTGACCGAGGCGATGACGGGGATCCCGAACGCCATGTAGTTCATGAGCTTGGACGGGAGGTTGAACTCGGTCATGTCCGGGCGCTGGCTGACGAGGCCGATCGATGCGCTGCGCAACACCGGCGTGAGTTCATCCCCGTAGAAGACGCCGGGCATCTGGACCCGTGGATCGGTGATCTTGGCCCGAACGTCGTCGGCGGCGACACCGCTGCCGGCGATCACGAGCTCTGCGCCGAGCTCACGCAGCCCGGCGTGATCCTGGAAGGCTTCGACCATCGCGCCCAGACCCTGCGAGTGCCCGATGTTGCCCATGGCCAGCACGCGCGGCGTGTCATCCAGCAGCGCCGGGATGTCGGCGGGCGTGTCGGCGTGGCGGCTGGACGGGTTGAAGATCCGCTCGATCTTGTCGTTGGGCACGCCCTTGGCCAGCAGGTTCTGGCGGAACGCTTCGGAGATGACGATGATCGACGCCGCCGACCGGTAGGTCACCCGCTCGAAGGACCGGGCCGCCTGTAGGAGGGGGCCGCCCGAGCGCAGCTCGCCGGTGGTCGCCGCGCCGTCGGTGACGATGTCCTGCAGCCACATCACCCATGGCACGCGGCGGGCTTGGGCGAAGGCCATCGCGGTCCCGAGCGCGGGGAACGAGGGCGTGACGGCGATGACGACGTCGGTGGGCGGGAGGAGCGGCGTCACCGCGGTCTGCGCGGCAGCGAACGTCAGTTCCTGCCGGATACGGGCGAGGCTCGAGTCCCGTCCGGCCCACAGAGGCAGGCGCAGGATTGGGATTCCGTCACGTCGCTCGCGGTATGGGCGCAAACGCACGCCCCAGGTCGGCTCGGGGTAGTGGGGGTGGGCTGCGACGACGAGGACGTCATGACCGAGCGCCTGGAGACCCTGAGCAAGCATCGCGCTGAGCGGCGCGATGCCCTGCGGCTCAGGGTCGTAGTTGTAAGACCACAGTTGAACGCGCACGGCGTGACCGAATTCCCTGCTTTCTCGTGTCTTGCGGTGCTGCGCGCCAACCCGTCCTCACGGCATGGCGGCGGTCACCAGTTGGTGACACACAGTGTGGCGCTAGCAGCCAGGGAAGGGAAGCCCGGTGCTCCGAACGAGAAGTTCAGGAGTCAGAGGACGGCGGAGTCACATCGCTGCGCCGGAAGCGCATCCAGCCGAGCGCAAGGACGACCAACGTGGCGCCCAGCAACGCCCAGATCATGAGCGAACCCGCGACGGGGCCGTTCTCAACCGACGCTGAGACCGCCTTCAGCGGGCTGCCGGAAGCCTCTTCGCTTGTCGCGGAGCTCCCCGCAACGTCGCCGGCCCCGGACGCGGAGCTGCCGTTTGACGAGGTGTTCCGTCCGCCGCTTGAAGCGCGCGCGAGGTCCGCGACAGCGTCGCCATCCGCGCCGGCGCTCTCCAATGCCTCGGTCGCTTCCGGAGACAACGTCGAGTCGCCGCTGCCGCCTTGGCCGGTCGTGCCTCCACCGCCCGCCGCCGAGTCGGTCGCCTCGCGCCGGAAGTCGTTGCCCGACTGCGCGCCGTCACCCTCGGGAATCGCTTCGCAGTACTGCTCGACCGCGGCGCTACCGGGAGGGGCCTCGCAGCTCTGGGCGTGTGCCGCTGGCGCGGCGATGATCGCGAGCAGCGAAGCGAGGAGTGCGATGACGAGACGAGGACGCATCATTCCCCATTACGCGCGCCGGACTCAGCTTCTGACACGGGTTGCGCGAAGAACTTGCCCTGCGGGCGCAGGCTCTGCGCCCGCCGGTAGGCGCGGAGCGCGCCTTCGGCGTCACCCTGCCGCGCGAGCACGCGTGCGGTGACCAGAGGGATCCGCCAGTCCTCGGGTGAACGTGCCGCCGCGAGGCCCAGGTCCCCGGCCGCCGCGGCGTACGCGCCGGTCCTCTCGCGGACCAGGGCGCGCTGGACGTACGGAGCTGCGGCCCACGGTTCGGTCTCGATCGCATCGTTGGCGTGGGCGAGTGCCTCGCTGATGTTGCCGTCGGCAAAGGCGCTTTGACTCTCGCGGATCTCCGACGTCGAGACGAGCGCGGGCAGTTGCAGCAGGCACAGTGCGAGCGCCGCGACGGCGAGCCCGATGCGCATCGGAAGCCGGGGGCGTGCATCGACCGATCCCGTGGATGCCATGGCGGCACCGAGCAGCACGAGGGCCAGCACGGCAACCGCGGTCGATTCCCAGAGCCAGTCGACGCCCGCGCCGAAGAAGAACGCGCCACACGCGGCAGTTGCTCCGGCCAGCGCTCCGCGCTCGACATCACCCGTCGCGCGCAGGAGCGCGAGGAGCAGCGTCCACGCAGCGGCACCGACCAGGAGCAGGACGCAGAGCAGCCCGGGGATACCGAGCTCGGAGAGCGGTTCGAGGTAGAGCGAGTGGCCGTCGCGGGCAAACTCGTCGGTCGTTCCGAGTCGGTTCCAGGAGTACTCCCAGGTTCCCGCGCCCGTGCCCTTCGCGAGGTCGTCCTCCGCGGCGTCAAGCGTCACCCGCCAGATGTCGTACCGGCTGCCGTTCAGCGAGCGCAGACGCTCCGCGGGGTCCTCAGATTGGGTGCTGCTGGTGTCCTCGAACTGGTCCCAAGCATCCGGGCCGACGGTGACGGCGGCACCCGCAAGGCCGACGACTGCGACCACGCCGGCGACCGTGAAGGCGATGCGTCCCTGCCGTGGTGCCAGCCGCAGGTCGTCAAGGCGGAAGCGACGTGTGGCGGCGCCCACGAGGACGGCGACGGCGGCGCCGGCGAGCAGGATGACGGCAATACGACCTGCACCGCTGCCCCCGGTGGCCTGCGCGATGTCTGGCGCGTCGCGGACGGCGCTGATCGCGACCGCACCGAAGGCCGCGGCCATCACGGCGTGCGTGGCCAGCGTCACCCGGTTGCGGCTCGCGCAGAACAGGATGATCAACCCGAGTGCGGTACCTCCCAGTGACGCGCGGGAGTAGGTCAGGTAGGAGACCGTGATCGCAGCGGGGACGACAGCGAGCGCCGCGCCCCGCCACAACCAGAAGCGTGCGTGGGCGCTCCAGGCCAGGCACAGCGCGCTGGTCATGCCGGCCCAGGCACCCACGGCGTTCCAGTACCCGAGGGGGTAGCTCAACCGGTTGGACCCGAACGCCTCGGCGATCACGTCGTCGCCGAACGTGTCGGGGAAGAGCCTGCGCGTGAGCGCGGCCAATGTGATGAACGCGGCTGCCGCCGCGGCCCCGGCGATCGCCGCGGTCCACGAAGAGCGGTCGAGCGCGGTCGCGACTAGAAGGACGACGCCGAGATGCATGGCGACGCGCGCGACCTCGACCAGGGTCCGGGCGTCGTCGGAGGTCCACAGCAGGCTCAGGGCGGTCCACGTTCCCAGCAGCACCAGCGCACCTAGCACCGCCCAGCCGGGTGCAGCGGGTCGCGTGCGGGGGAGCAACCCGGCGAGGAACGCGAGCGCGAGCAGCCACCACAGGACGACGGCGACCTGCTGACGGACCACGACGTCGTAGGCGCCCTGCTCGAGGCCGAGCAGAACAATTCCGCAAAAGGTCAACAGGAACGCGGCGGCACGCGTGGCGACTGCGTGGCGGGGCTCCTCGCGGTCCGAAGTGACGCTCACGGCGGGAAGAATGCCAGAGGAGGGAGGCGAGATACGGGCTCTGGGCGCGACACGCAGAGCGCACAGGCCTCGGGCTACGCCACCGCACCTGCTGGGCAGCGCGGTCCCCACACTTCGTACACCCGGAACAGGCGTCCAGCATTCAGACGGCCGCTCGAGGGGTCGGCGCGACCGTCGATCACCCACCTGTGAAGGTGATCGTCCTCCTAGCGCTGGTTGCCTTTGTGTTTCCAGCTTCGGCCAGCGCCGAGCTGAGGCCTGACAGTGCGGCGCCGCCCGGCACGACTGACCCGCTCTGGTTGCCAGAGGAGGAATGGGTGATGGAACGGTGGATGCCGTTCGACGAGACCCGTCTCGTGCGGGCTCTCGGCCTGTCTCGCAGCGAGGTCTACGTCTACCTCAAGTCCGGGCAGGGCAGTCTTCGGGACCTTGCACGCAGGCAGCGCGTGGAACTCACAACTACGTACCTGCTCGCGAACCGAAAGCCGCTGGTTTCTACGAGGACGTACAACGTGCTGAGATCGCGAGCGCAGCGGATGCTCACGCAGCGTCATCTGGCCGAGCACGTCATCGGCCACATCTGGCATCGGTGGAGCATCCTCCACGACCGCCCCGGGATCTTCGGGCCGCAATACGCGGAGCTCGCGCGCGCTGGCGTCGGGTTCGAGAGCATGTTTCTTCAGGTAGACGTTCCGCGGCGTGAGTTGCAGGAACGTGTACTCACACGTTTACGCGTCGCCACTCAGCGAGGGGTGGCCGCGGGCGCCCTCTCCGCTCAACAGGCGGTGATTCAGCAACGCCAGGAAGCCGAGTTCGTGCAGATCCTGTGCCCGCTTGCGTGAATCTGGCCTGGCGGTCGCGGGGCGAGGGGATGCGGGCAGTGACCTCGACTGCGACTCGCACGGGCAAACCGCCACCTATAGCCTGCGCGCCCCATGCCCGTCACCACATCCGCCATCGGCAAGAGCTACCCGCCGACGACCTACGCCGTCGGCCGGGAGAAGATCAAGGAGTACGCCTCCGCGGTCGGGGAGACCAATCCGGTCTACCTGGATCCCGCGGCCGCGAAGGCCGCCGGCTACGCCGACGTCGTCGCCCCGCCCATGTTCGCCGTCGTCTACAAGTCGCCGGCCGTCATTCCGGGGCTGTTCGACCCGGAGGTGGGCATCAACTTCGCGATGATGGTCCACGGCGGGCAGGAGTTCGTCTGGAGTGCGCCCGTCGTCGCGGGTGACGAGATCAGCACCACCACGACGGTGAAGGACATCTCCGAGCGCGGCGGGATGGGCTTCTACGTCTTCGAGACCACATCCACGAACCAGCGCGGCGAGACCGTCTGCGTCGGCGAGTGGACCAACATCGTCCGGGGGGTCTGACCATGGCCGAGTTCACCGAGGGCCAGGAGCTGCCCGAGCTGCGTGTCACGCCGGACCGGTTCCTCACCGTCCGGTACGCGGGCGCATCGGGAGACTTCAACCCGATTCACATCGACCAGGACTTCGCTACGAGCGTCGGCCTGCCCGGGAAGATCCTGCACGGCCTCTACACGATGGCCCAGGTCGCTCGGGCGCAGACCGATGCGGGCGGTGGCCCCGAGTCGCTCAAGCGGCTGAAGGTCCAGTTCCGGGGGATGGGTCTGCCGGAACAGGAGATCGTCGTGACGTCGAAGGTCACCGCGGTCGCCGACGGGATCGCGACGGTTGAGACTGCGGCTGAGCAGAACGGCAGCCAGATTGTCCGCAACGCCGAGGCCGAGATCGCGATCTCCTAGCACCGTGGACATCACGCCCGACAACCTTCCGGTCCGCGTCGACAAGCCTTGGGGCTATGAGATCTGGTGGGCGTGGACCGACCAGTACGTCGGCAAGATCCTGCATGTCGACGCCGGTCACAAGCTCTCGGTCCAGTACCACGAGGAGAAGGACGAGACGAGCTACGTCCTCAGTGGTCGTCTCTACCTGCACAAGGGCACCACGTTGGACAACATCGTCGCGACGGAACTCGGTGAGGGCGCGCAGTGGCGCAACCGCCCGGGCGAGATCCACACCATCGAGGCCATCGAGGATGCGGACGTCCTCGAAGTGTCCACGCCCCACCTTGAGGACGTTGTCCGGCTTCAGGACAGTTACGGGCGCGAGGGCACAAACGCGCCCTGAGTCAGCCACTGGGCGGCCCCACGCAGCAGCCCCGCCGCCAGGCTGATCGCGGCGAGCATCTCCAGCACCTCCTCGACCGCCATGGTCACGGGGTGCTGGAACAGCGGGCCGGGCCCCCACAGGAACGTCTCGATCACCGCGGCGATGACCCACGCGGCGAAGCCGAGCGCCAGGTAGACACGGGCACGGGTGTCGAGCACGCGGGACATCACCACGCCGGCAGCCATCGCCGTCACCGGGATGGGGGCGTACCAGTACGTCCACGGGAGGTCGCCGAGCCACTGAAGCCGCTCATGGAGCGCGCTCCATTCGTCGACTGCCATGAGCGCGAGGACGGCGGCCATGAGTACCGCGGCAATCCGGGCCGCTCGATGCCACCGTCTCAGGGCTTCGGCCAGCAACATGGCGCTGAGCGACCCCGTCGCCAGCAGCGACGCAGAGAACAACGCCGCACCGCCGCGCTCACGGTCGAGGTTGAGCCCTCGCACCGGAGTGCCGAGCAGCTCCGACCCGAAGACCGCGAACAGCACAACGGTGCCGAACGTCCCGACCGCGACGGTGCGCGAGCGCAGCAGCCCGACGAGCGCGCGGGCGAACGCCGGGGCATCGTGCGCGCGTGCGGCACCCGAACCGGTGGCTCCTCCGTGCCTGGCAACGCTCGGCTTCCTTGCGAGCATCTCCACACGGTGACAGGCGAAAGGGGCATCCACGGTATGGAAGGCGTGGACCGTGGGTCCTCTGACGACGCGTCAATTTGGACCCCGCGACAACCGCGAATGCGACATGATGGACGCCTGTCCCCGTGGGCGGGTTCCGTCCACGCGTCGTATCCAGCTGACCCCGTAATCACCAAGCTCTGCCCTGGCCGGTGACTCCCATGCGCGACAACCCTCGTCCACGCCACGCCGTCGGCCCGTTCCTGCTCGGGTTGCTCAAGCCGTTCTTCCGCTACTCCGCCGCGCGCAATGCGTACGTGCTGCGCGTCGCCGGCGGGCAGTACGGGCCGGTGCTGGTCGACAGGGACGCCCAGCTCGCCGCGGATCCCGTCCAGCCGGTGGTGCTGTCGCAGCCGACCGGGCGCTTCGCGCGCGCCGATGGAGTGGACGTCGCTGACAACCCGGCCGACACGGCCGCCACACAGACCCGCCAGCGCTGAGCGGGGACCTACACTCCTAGCGTGCTGACCCCGCGCCAGGAGCAGGTTCTCCGCAAGGTGATCCTCACCTACCAGCAGACCGGGCAACCGGTCGGCTCGAAGGCGCTCGCGCAGGATGAGGACCTGGGGGTGCGCGCGTCGACGATCCGCAACGACCTCGCGCAGCTCGAGGAGCACGGGCTGCTCGCCCATCCGCACACCTCGGCCGGGCGGGTGCCGACCGACGCGGGTTACCGCTACTTCGTCGACCGGCTGCTGCCCGAACCTGCGGCGCATCAGCACAGCGTCGAGCTGTCGCTCGTGCGGCTGCAGATCGACGAGGCGATGCAGACCGCGTCGGAGACCCTGTCGCAGGTCACCGACCTGCTCGCCATCGTCAGCGCGCCACCGATCGACACGTCGACCGTCCGCCACGTCGAGGTCCTCAGCCTGCAGCCGCAGGTCCTCATGGTGGTCGTCATCACGTCGACCGGCGGGGTGACCAAGCGCGTCTTCACCTACGAGGCGCCGGTCGACCCCGGGCTCGTCAGCTGGGCGGGGGAGTACCTCAACGAGCAGCTCGTCGGCCTCGGTCTGGGCGCTCGGGCGCTGCGGTCGCGGTTGAACGACCCGTCGCTCGACCACCGCGAGCAGGCGTTCCTCGCGTCGCTCTCGCCGGCGTTCACCGAGCTGGCCGAGACCTCCGAGGACACCCTGTACGTCGACGGCGCCGCGCGGCTGCTATCCGAGCACCGGGTGCAGGACGTCACGCAGATCAACGAGCTGATGACCATGCTCGAGCGGCGCGTCTCGCTGCTGGAGTTCCTGCGCGTGGCGCTCGGTCACCGCGACGTGATCGTCGGGATCGGGGCGGAGAACCCGGTGCCGGCGCTGCGGTCGCTGTCGATCGTCGCGTCGGGCTACGGGCTGCCGCAGCGCGCGCTCGGCACGGTGAGCGTCATCGGGCCGCTGGCCATGGACTATCCGAGCACGATCGGGACGGTCCGGGATGTGGCGCATCAGCTCTCGAGGTTTGTGACGGACGTCTACGAGGACGCGTAGCGCCGCTCCTACACTGCCCGCCGATGCCCCGCGACGCCTATGAGGTGCTCGGCGTCCCCCGCGACGCCGACGAGACCCAGATCAAGAAGGCCTTCCGCAAGCTCGCCCGCGAGCTGCATCCGGACGTCAACAACCACGACCCGGACGCCGAGGAGAAGTTCAAGGAGGCCGCCGAGGCCTACGAGATCCTCAGCGACGCCGAGCGGCGGTCCATCTACGACCGGCACGGCTACGAAGGACTGAAGCGCGGCGGCGCGGCGCCCGACATGGGCAACTTCGGGTCGTTCAGCGACCTGTTCGACGCGTTCTTCGGCGGGGGCGGCGGCGGGTTCCGCGGACCGGCCCCCGGCGACGACGCGCTGGTCGAGGCCGTCATCGACCTCGCCGACGCGGCGACGGACTCGTCGGTCGAGGTGGAGTACGAGGTCGTCGACACGTGCGAGAAGTGCCGGGGCAACGGCGCCGAGCCGGGCACCCCGATCGTCACCTGCGAGCGCTGCGGCGGCGCCGGGCGGCTGCAGGCCGTCCAGCGGACCCCGTTCGGCCAGATGGTCCGCACCGTGGCGTGCGACCAGTGCGACGGCAGCGGCAAGATCCCCGAACAGCCGTGCATGCAGTGCAGCGGGCGCGGGCGGGAGGTGCGCGACCGCACGCTGAAGGTCGACATCCCGGCGGGCATCAGCGACGGGCAGCGCATCCGCCTGGGCGGCCGCGGGCACGCGGGCGAGCCCGGTGGGCCGCCCGGCGACCTGTACGTCCGCGTGCGGGTGCGTGACGACGACCGTTTCATCCGCGACGGCGACGACCTGATCTGCGCGCTGGACGTCGCCGCGCCCCTGGCCGCGCTCGGCACGACGCTGCCGATCCCGACGCTCGAGGGCGAGGAGGACCTGGAGATCCCGGCGGGCACGCAGCCCGGCGAGGTCATCACGCTGCGCGCGCGCGGCATGCCCGTGCTCCAGCGGCCCGGCCGACGCGGCGACCTGAAGGTCGTCGTCGACGTCGTGATCCCGCGGCGGCTGCGGCCCGAGCAGCAGGAGCTCCTGCAGCAGCTCGCCGACAGCCTCACGGAGGACAATCTGCGCGGCGACGAGTCGCTCGGGCAGAAGCTGCGCCGCGCGCTGCACCTGTAGCAACCACGTACCCGGAAGCGGTGGACACCTCGTCCATTGCGTCTCCGTCGGACAGTTGAGCTGCCGATCCTGGAACGAGCCTCCCGTTCCCGACCTTCGGAGCCTGTCCCGCATGTCCCGTACCGCCCGCTGGGCACGCCCGCGCGTGTTCACCGTCGTCCTCCTCGCGCTCCTTGCGAGCGTCCTCGCCGCCGCTGCCCCGGCGCAGGCATCCCACCTGAAGGGCGCGTCGATCGACGCGCAGATCGACAGCGCCGGACAGCTCACCGGATCGGTGCAGCTCATCGCCGCGAACTACGGCAGCTGCGCGTCCCCGTATCCCGAGCTCGGCACCGTGAGCTACAAGCCCGCCGCGAGCGGGTCGTGGACGACGATCTCGATCCCGTCGGGCAATCAGACCATCGCCGCGTGTACCCCCGGCTCGGTGACGACGAACGGCACGTTCAGCGTCAGCATCGCGGGCGCCGCCGACGGCGACGTGGAGGTCCGCATGGTCTCCAGCGCCCGCGTGGGCGGTATCCAGAATTCGGCGCCCTCGACCATCACGGTCACCTCCAAGCTGAAGAAGCAGGCGGGCTTCACGCACCGCACGCCGAAGATCACCAGCCAGCCGGCGCTCGGCATCTCGACGCAGGCCGGCTACTCGCAGCAGCTGGCGATGAACACGGAGAGCGGGACGGCGCCCACCGTTGCGCTGCTGCAGAGCGCCAACAGCGGCGCCACGGCCACCTACGACACCACGGCGCCGTCGACGAACCTCGTCAGCGTCACGAGCGGCGGCCTGGTCGAGATCCCGTTCTCGACGACCTCGGGCCTGACCGTCGGGCACTACTACGTCTACAAGGTCCGCATCACCGACGACCTGGGCCAGCACACCGAGCGCGACCTGCTCCTCACCGTGTCGAACAACACGCCGCCGGTCTTCAGCGGCGACTCTGCGTCGGGCACGATCGACATCAAGCCGGGCGTCCCGGCGACGCTGAACTTCACGGCGACCGACGCCGACGCGGGCCAGACCCTCACGATGGCCGTCGGTGGCGTGCCGTCCTGGGGTTCGTCGACCACCGGCAACGGCACCGCCTCGGTGTCGCTGAACGCACCCGAGTCGGCGGTCGGCACCACGACGCAGATCGCGGTCGACGCGACGGACTCCGACGTGAGCGCGCCGATGACCTCGGCCCGCACCGTGACGGTGCGCGTCGTCGCGGCCCCGGCCCCGGATCCGACGCCCACCCCGACGCCGACGCCGACGCCCACCCCGGTTGCCAAGCCGGCCGCGCCGACGCTCGTCAGCGGCCCGCCGTCGACCACCACGTCGCGCGACGCGGAGATCCGCTGGAGCGGCGAAGCCGGCGGCTCGTACACGTGCGTCATCAACAACAAGCCCGCCGAGGTGTGCTCGTCGCCCCTGAAGCTCAGCGGCCTGGCGCCCGGACGGCACACCGTCAAGGTGTTCCAGACCAACGCGTCCGGTGACGGCCAGATCCTCGAGGTCAGCTGGGTCGTGACCGAGGCGCGGCTCGACGTCGGCGCGAAGCTGGCCGTCAAGAGCGACGACCTGACCGTCGGCTGCAAGGTCGCCGGCGTGAACATCGAGCGCTGCATCGTCGACGTCTACGCCGTCGTCGACGCCGAGGGCGGGAAGGCCCGTGCCGCCAAGCGGGTGAAGATCGGCACCGGCGAGTTCAAGACGAACAAGACGACCAACGCCGTGGACATCGAGCTGACGCTCAACGCGACCGGCAAGCGCCTGGTCAACCGCCTGGGTGGCGTGAAGGTCACGCTGGACATGACCGCGTGGCCCAAGGGCGGCGGGGCCCAGCTCAAGGCGAGCGGCAAGAGCGTGCTGCTGCCGTCGCGCGTCAAGGTCACCCCGGCGACGGGCATCTTCGCGCACCAGAGCGCCAAGCTGACGCCGGCGGCGAGGGCGTGGGTCGCCGCGACGGCCAAGCAGCTGGGCACCGCGACGTCGATCCGGTGCACCGGTCACACCGCCCGCTCGGGCCAGGGGATCCCGGAGGCCAACCGGCGCCTGGGCCTGGCGCGGGCCAAGGCGATCTGCGGCGCGCTGAAGCGTGCCGGGGCGAAGGTCAAGACCACAACGGTGACGGCGGGGGAGACCCAGCCGCGGTCGAGCAACCAGACGCTCGCCGGGCGGGCGAAGAACCGCCGCGTCGAGCTGCTGGTGACCTACCAGCGCTGACCAACTGGGGACAGGTCGGCCGACAGGATGCCCTTCCCGCAGGCATCCTGTCGGCCACCATGCTGCGCCTCGCCCTCCGCGTCCCACGCGAGCACGCCGACATCGCGCTCGCCGAACTGCTGTCCCTCGTGCCCGCCGGGGTGGAGGAGCGCGACCTCGGGGATCGCATCGAGTACGCGGTCTACGGCGCGCCCGGGGAGATCCCGTCGCTGCCCGACCTGCAGGCCGCGGCCGGTGGGGTCCTCGTCGAGGTGATCACCGAAGAGGTGGCCGACGACTGGGGCGAGCGCTGGAAGGCCTTTCACCAGCCGATCACCATCGGGGACCGCCTGCACGTGCGCCCGCCGTGGGCCGACGCGCCGCCCGCGGGGACGCAGGACATCGTCATCGACCCCGGCCAGGCGTTTGGGACCGGCGCGCACGACACCACGCGGCTGTGCCTCGAGCTGCTGCTCGAACTCGAGCCTGGGGGCGAGCTGATGGACCTCGGCTGTGGGTCCGGGGTCCTGGCGATCGCCGCGGCGAAGCTCGGCTGGGACCCGGTGCGCGGGGTCGACCACGAGCTCGAGAGCGTCGATGCCACGCGCGAGAACGCCGCGGTCAACGGGGTGGAGGTGGACGTGTCTCGCTTCGACCTGCTGCGCGACGGGCCGGCGCCGACCGCGCCGACGATGGTCGCGAACCTCCTGCGGCCGCTGCTGCTCGCGGTCGCCCGGGCCGGGTTCCGCGGATCGGTGCCCGAGCGGCTGATCATCAGCGGACTGCTGCGCGAACAAGCCGACGAGGTGGCCGCGGCGTTCGGCGTCCACGGGCTGCAGGAAACCGCCCGGCGGGAGGGCGGAGATTGGGCGGCGGTCCTGCTCTGCCGATGATGAACCACTGGACGTTCGCCTGCGAAAGGTGAACGTAAGGCGCAGTATCCGTACTCTTCCGAATCAGGTTGTGGTTCAGATGGTGCTGCGACTGTCCGACAACGACCCCGGCCTGAACCGAAGACGGAAGGTGAACACCCCCCTTGGCTCCTGAGCTCGAGAGCGACGACGGCTTCGGCCTCACCGACATCCTGAAGGCCCTGAAGCGACGCTGGTGGATCGTCGCGATCTGCGTGATCGTGACCCCGGCGGCGGCGCTCGCCTTCTCGCTGTCCCAAGAGAAGCTGTACTCGTCGACGGCGACGCTGCTGTTCCAGGACGCGCGGCTGGACAACCAGCTGCTGGGCGATGACACGTACGTCGACAGCGACCAGGAACGCACCGCGGCCACCAACACGGCGCTGGCGCAGCTCGACACCGTCCAGCGCCGCACCGAGGCCGCGATCGCCAACCGCTTCCCAGGGGTCGACGTCGACGTCACCGTCGAGCAGTCGGGCACCGACAACCTCGGCACCGTGACGGCCACTGCGCCAAGCCCCGAGGCCGCCGCGGTCATCGCGACGCGGTTCGCGGAGGAGTTCATCACCTTCCGGCGCGGTGCCTCGCGAGAGACGATCACCCGCGCGATCGCGCTGCTGGACCGTCGCATCGAGCGCCTGGAGGCCGGCGACGGGCCCGCGAGCGAGATCGAGGAGCTCGAGACGCGCAAGCAGGACCTGGAGAACCTGTCGGCGATCCAGACCGGCAGCGTGCAGCTCGTCGAGAGCGCCGTCGTGCCCGAGACGCCCTCGTCCCCGAAGACCCGCCGCAACGTCGCGCTGGGCATCTTCCTCGGCGGCCTGCTGGGCATCGCCCTGGCGCTGCTCGTCGACCGGCTCGACCGCCGCATCCGCGACGAGAGCGAGATCGAGGACTCCGTGGAGGCGCCGGTCCTCGGCGTCGTGCCGCAGAGCAAGGCCATCGCCCGCCAGAAGGGCGGGCTGGAGGCGCTGCGACCCAGCGACGTCGAGGCGTTCCGCCTGCTGCGCGCCGAGCTGCGCTACTTCGAGGCGAGCAAGGACGCGTCCTGCATCATGGTCACGTCCTCGGCGCCCGGTGAGGGCAAGAGCACCGTGGCGTGGAACCTCGCGCTGTGTGCCGCCGAGAGCGGCGCACGCACCCTGCTGATCGAGGCCGACCTGCGCCGTCCCGTCCTGGCGCTGAAGATGGGCGCGACGCCTGGCGAGCGCGGGCTGAGCACCGTGCTGTCCGAGCAGGTCACGCTCTCCGAGGCGCTGCAGCACTACGAGCACGGCGGGGACGAGGACCACACGTTCGACGTCCTGTACGCCGGCCCGAAGCCGCCGAACCCGGGCGACCTCATCGAGTCCGAGAACATGACGGCCCTGCTGGCCGAGGTGCGCCGCCGCTACGACTACATCGTGGTCGACACCGCGCCGGTCCCGGTCGTCTCCGACCCGATCCCGCTGCTGTCCCAGGTCGACGGCGTGCTCGTCGTCACCCGGCTGGGCAAGACGCAGCGCGACGAGCTCGCGCACCTGCGTCGCCAGCTGTCGAAGTTCAAGGCGCCCGTGCTGGGCGTCGTGATCAACGGCGGCGCGCGTGTGGGCGACTACGCCGGCTACTCGTCGTACTCCTACGCGGGGTCCAGCGGGTCCGAGGCGCGCATGCCGCAGCTCGTGGCGCGCGAGTCGTCCCCGGCGATGACCGAGCCCGCGCGCGAGCCCGATCCGGAACCCGAAACCGACGCCGACGCGGCGAAGGAGGCGCCCTCGACGAAGGCGGCCAACGGCGCCCGCGGCCACCACGCCGCCGACGCGGCCGACTTCGTGCGCGAGCGGGCGAAGACCGAATCCGGCGACGGCGCCGAGGAACCGGCCGCCGCCGTGGCCGAGGCCGAAGTGGCCGCGCCGCCTGCCGTCGCGTCCACGGCGACACGCACCCGCCGCCAGCGGCGCAACAAGGGCGGCGCGCGCGCGAAGCCCAAGCCCGACGCGGGCGACGGCGAGTCCTGACGGGCGCACGGCGTACGATCCGCCGTGATGCCCTCTGACACCGTGCTCCTCATCGCCTACGACGGGTCCGACACGTCCCGTCACGCCCTGGACCGCGCGGGGACGCTGTTCCCCGGCGCGCGGGCGGTCATCGCCACCGTGTGGGAGCCGACGCCCGTGCTCTCGGCGCCGGGCGCGCTCGGCACGATCGACCCCCTGGACATCGAGAGCCAGGAGCGCGTGGACAAGGCCGTGAACGCCAGCGCGCGCCGCACGTCCGACGAGGGCGTGGAGGCCGCCCGTGCGGCGGGGCTCGTCGCCGAGGGACGCGTCACCGAGGACGCGCCGACGTGGCACGGCATCGTGGCGCTGGCCGACGAGGTCGACGCGTCGGTGATCGTCGTCGGTTCCCGCGGGCATGGCGGCCTGCGCAGCGCGCTGCTCGGGTCGGTGTCCCAGGGCGTCGTCCACCACGCGCACCGCCCGGTGCTCGTCATCCGCGACGACGAGCACCAGCCGCCCAAGCGCTGACGCGGTGCGGTTCGTCTCAAGCGCCGCCGAGGACTAAGGTCGTCGGCATGGCTTGGAACGTCGTCATCGCCGGCGGCGGATTCGGCGGGCTGCAGACCGCGCATCGCCTCTGCCGCCTGCTCCCCCCGCAGAGCGCCCGCATCACCCTCGTCAACGAGACGAACTTCATGCTCTACACGCCGCTGCTGCCGGGTGCGGCGGCAGGCACGCTGGAACCGCGGCACGTCGTGGTGCCGCTGCGCGAGCAGCTGTCCGATCAGGTGAACCTGCGCGTCGGCCGGGTGCTGGGTGCCGATCCCGCGCGGCGCAGCGTGTCGGTGCGGTCGCTGCACGGCGACGTCAACGAGCTGCGCTACGACCATCTCGTCGTCGCGCTCGGGTCGGTCAGCCGCACGCTGCCGGTGCCGGGGCTGGCCGAGCACGCCATCGGCCTGAAGTCGCTGCCGGAGGCCATCCAGCTGCGCAACCGGCTGCTGCAGAGCTTCGAGATCGCCGAGACGATCGACGACGCCGCCGAGCGCGCGTCGTACCTGACCTACGTCTTCGTGGGCGCGGGCTACGCGGGGCTCGAGGGCCTGGCCGAGCTCCAGGACTTCGCGACCGACGTCATCGAGCACTACCCGCGCTGCCGGGTCAGCGGCATGCGGTGGATGCTCGTCGACGCGGCCGACCGGGTGATGCCGGAGATCAAGCCGCAGCTCGCCGCCTTCGCGACGCGTGAGCTGCAGGGCCGCGGGATCGAGATCCGGACGTCAACGACGCTCCAGGAGGTCACCGAGACCCACGCGGTGCTGTCCGACGGCGAGGTCGTCCCGACGCGGTGCGTCGTGTGGACCGCGGGCGTGCGGCCGCACCCGGTCGTCGCGCAGCTCGGCCTCCCGCTCGACGAGCGCGGCCGGATCCCGACCGACAAGTTCCTGCAGGTCACCGGCCACGACTCCGTGTGGGCGATCGGCGACGCGGCCGCGGTGCCCGATCCCGCGCAGGGGCGGAAGGTCGCGGCCCCGCCGACGGCGCAGCACGCGACCCGCGAGGGCAAGGTCGTCGCGCAGAACATCGCCGCGGCGATGGGGGTCGGCAAGCCGCGCCCGTTCCGCTACCGGACGCTCGGGGTGTTCGTCGACATGGGGCGGGGCAAGGCCGTCGCCTCCACGCTGGGCCTGCGCTGGCGCGGCACGCCGGCCTGGTGGCTGGCGCGGACGTACCACCTGGCGCTCATGCCGGGCTGGGGCCGCCGTGCGCGGCTGCTGTTCGACTGGAACGTCGGGATCCTCTTCGGCCGCGACACCGCGGAGCTGGGCCAGCTCGGCCACGCCGAAGCGCTGCCGCCGGCACCGGCGAAGCCGGAACCGATGCCCGCGCGCACGCAGGAGTGACCGCGCGCCCGGCCGTCGCCGGCTGGGCGCTCAGTTGCCGCCGAGGTACCGCGCGAGCAGCAGCGGGTCCGCCACGCGGGCGTCGCCCTCGTGCGGGGTGGAGAAGCGCCACGTGCGCTCCACCACGTCGCTGAACTGCGGCTCGAGCAGGCGCTTCGCCGCGGGGAACAGCTCGGCGAGCACGGTGCGCGTGGCGGCCGGATTCTGCGCCGTCGCCAGCACGTCCTGCACCCGCGACCAGTCCTCCTCGGCGGTCGCCGAACCGGCGTCGAAGCGCTCGGCGCGGTTGCCGGTCAGCGCGTCGGCGATCACCGGCAGCTGCCCGTGGACGTCGGGCTCACAGACGCGCAGCGCCTCGAGCGCGAGCAGGTCCTCGACGGCGATCTCGTCGCCGAGCAGCCACACCGCGCCCGTCGCGGCGTTGATCCACCGGCGGCCCTGACGCAGCGACGTCAGCAGCGCGCCGACCCCGGGCGTGATGAGCTCGTCGGACTCCAGGACGTCGTCGTCGAGGTCGGTGATCGCGCGCAGCGCCGCACGCAGTTCGGTGAGCGTGAGGTCGAGCAGGTGGTCGCCGGGCGCGGCGGCCAGGTGGTGCTCGATCTGGACGATCTTCTCCATGTAGCCGCGGCCCACGTTCGCGTCGGCGCCGGCGCGCAGGGTGGCCTCCACCCGCTCGCGGCTGAACGCGAGGACGTAGGTGATGCGCGGCAGGTCGCCGATGAGCTTGACCAGGCGGATGACGGCGCGCAGCTGCTCGGGCTCCAGGCGGTCGACGTCGTCGATGAAGACGACGAACCGGCCCGGGTAGGGGCGAAGATGGCGCGCGAGGCGGTCCCGCGGCGACTCGGTCACCCGGGTGCCGGCCTGTGAGGACAGCGCGACCTGCTGGGCCGCCGCGGCGACGCCGCGCGGCTGGCCGTCGCCGAACGCGGCGGGGTCGGACAGGCTCGCGGCGTAGTCGGTCACCGCCCCGACCACGCTCTCCGGTGCGCCCAGGCGCGTGAACTCCGACGCGAGCGTCATCAGGAAGCGCGCGGGGAGTAGGTCGCCTCCCGAGCTCAGCCACGGGTTGAACCGGATCGCCAGCGCATGCTCGTGGGCGCGCAGCGATTCCTCGACCAGGTTGAGGACCGAGGTCTTGCCGACGCCCCACGGGCCCGTGAGCGCGATGACGAGCCCTGCATCCGGTGCGGGACTCACCGCCTGCAGCGCAATCAGATCCGCCAGTCTGGCCCGGCCGAGCAGGTCCTGGCCGTGGGTGCGGATGGGCTCGTCGGAGGCAACGGGCGCGAGACCAGTCCGTGTCTCGATGGACGCCATGGCGATGAGCATATGCATTGGTCCGGTTTTCCGCCAGTCGTCCGGCACGTGGGTTCCGCCGCGCGCCCTATGCTTGCCCTGGTGACGCTGGCCGACACGGTGAAGCAGGATCTGACCTCCGCGATGAAGGCGGGGGACTCCGAACGCGTCGGCACGCTGCGCCTGGTGCTCTCCGAGCTGCAGAAGGCGGCGAAGGACGGCAACGACGACGAGCAGGCGGTCATGCGCCGCGAGCGCAAGCGCCGGCTCGAAGCGGCCGAGGCGTTCCGCAAGGGCGACCGGCCGGAGCTCGCCGAGGCCGAGGAGTCGGAGGCCGAGATCATCGCGGCGTACCTGCCCGCGGAGATGGCCGACGACGAGCTGCGCGGCATCGTCGAGGCGGCGGTCGCCGAGACGGGGGCCAGCAGCCCGAAGGACATGGGGCAGGTCATGAAGGCCGCCATGCCCAAGGTCGGAGGCCGTGCTGACGGCAAGCGGGTGAGTGCGATCGTGAAGGAGGTGCTGGGTGCGTAGTCAGATCGAGGTGTCGAACGAGGTCGCGTCCAGCCTGGCGGGCAGTGGCGACGCCGTGCTGCGCGCACTCGAGGACCACGTGTCGTGCGAGGTGTTCCTGCGCGGGAACGTCGTGACGCTCGACGGCGACCCCGACGCGGTCGGCGAGGCGTCGAAGGTCGTGCGGGAGCTGTCCGACCTGATCGAGCAGGGGCACGAGATCGCGCCCGGCACGATCACCGCCGTCACCGGCGCGCTGGACCGCCACGAGGACCCGGCGAAGATCCTGGAGGACGTCGTCTGGCAGCACCGCTCCCGGCGGGTCGCGCCCAAGACGGTCAACCAGAAGCGCTACGTCGACTCCATCCGGCGCAACACCATCACCTTCGGCATCGGCCCGGCCGGTACCGGCAAGACGTTCCTCGCCGTCGCCCTGGCTGCCGCCGCGCTGTCGCGGCGCGAGGTCAACCGCATCATCCTCACGCGGCCCGCGGTCGAGGCCGGCGAGCGCCTGGGCTTCCTGCCCGGCGACCTCATGGCGAAGATCGACCCGTACCTGCGCCCGCTCTTCGACGCGCTGCACGACATGCTCGACGCGGAGAAGGTCCAGCAGGCGCTGGAGCGCGGGCAGATCGAGGTCGCGCCGCTGGCGTTCATGCGGGGCCGCGCGCAGCCGGTGGACAGCAAGGTGCTGACCCCGAGCGGCTGGCAACCCATCGGCAGCCTGCGCGTCGGTGACCTGGTGATCGGTTCTGGCGGTCTGCCGACGCCGGTTCTGGGCGTCTTCCCCCAGGGGCGTCGCGACGTGTACGAGGTTCGTGCCCAGGACGGCGCGAGCACGCTGTGCTGCGCGGAACACCTCTGGACGGTCAAGACCGCCTCGGACAAGCGGCGTGGACGCCCGGGGCGGACCCTGCGGACCGACGAGATGATCGGCAAGCTGCGTGTCGCGCACCAGCGGCGATACGAGCTGCCGGTGCTCAGCGCTCCGGCGGAGTTTGAACCGCAGGACGTGCCGCTCGACCCCTATGCGCTGGGGCTGCTGCTCGGTGACGGCTGCCTGACGACGAAGACCACGCCGTCGTTCTCGACGGCCGATCCGGAACTGGCCACTGCCCTCGAGGCGGCGCTTGACCACATCGAAATCGTGAAGAAGTCCGGGGTGGACTACGTCCTGCGTCACCGCAACGGCGGTCGGGGTGGGGTGCGCATCGCCAACCCTGTGACCGTGAAGCTGCGGGAGCTCGGTCTTGCGGGTACCCGGTCGACCACGAAGTTCATTCCGAGCGCGTATCTCTGGAACGCGTCCGACGTGCGGGTCGCGCTGCTGCAAGGGCTGCTCGACAGCGACGGCGGCCCGGTCCGGCAGAAGGATCGGTCCTGCCGGATCCAGTACACGACCTGCTCGTCGCGCTTGCGCGACGACGTGATGTTCCTGGTCCGGTCGCTCGGCGGCGTCGCATACGTACGCACGCGACGGGCGGAGGGGCGCAAGCCGGGTCTCGCGAAGGGGCGCCCCGTGCCGCACCGATCGGACGCCCACATCATGGACATCCGTCTGCCGGAGGCGATCGAGCCGTTCCGGCTGACGCGTAAGCGCGACACGTACCGCCAACACGGCGGAGGCCTGCCCGTTCGCATGATCGACAGCATCGAGCCTTCCGGCTCGGCCGAGACGGTCTGCATCCAGGTCGCGGCGGAGGACTCGCTGTACGTGACCGACGATCTCCTGCTCACGCACAACACGTTGAACGACAGCTTCATCATCCTTGACGAGGCCCAGAACACCACGCCCGAGCAGATGAAGATGATCCTGACCCGGCTGGGCTTCAACTCGCACATGGTCGTGACCGGCGACATCACGCAGGTCGACCTCCCGCGGGAGCAGAAGTCCGGGCTCGTCGCCGTCGCGGAGATCCTCGAGGGGATCGAGGGCATCGACTTCGTCCGCTTCGGCGGGGAGGACGTCGTCCGCCACCGCATCGTCCAGCGGATCGTCGAGGCGTACGACCAGCACGCCAACGCGCTGGCCCCCGAGCTCCGACCCGCGAAGCAGCGGCGAGCGTAGGCGGGCGACCGTGCTTGAAGTCGAGGTCATCGGCGCGCGCCACGCACCCAGCGCGCCGCCGCCCCCGGAGATCGAACGGCTCGTCGCCATCGCGCTGGCCAGCGCGGGCATCGAGGCCGGCCACTGCGCCGTCGAGTTCGTCGACGAGGAGCGCATCGCCGAGCTGAACTCCGAGCACCGCGGCAAGACCGGGCCGACGGACGTCCTGAGCTTCCCCATCGACGGTGAGGGCGAAGCGGGCCTGCTGCCGAACGTCGACGGGCTCGGCGAGGTCGAGATCGAGCTCGGCGACATCGTCATCTGCCCGGCGCACACCGAGGACCTGCGCGAGGCGATCATCCACGGGGCGCTGCACCTCACCGGGATGGACCACGAGACCGACGACGGCGAGATGCTCGCGCTTCAGGCTGAGCTGCTGTCGTGGGAACAGTGACCGCGACCCGCTCCGGCTTCGTCGCCCTCGCCGGCCGCCCGAACGTCGGCAAGTCGACCCTCGTCAACGCGATGGTCGGCCACAAGGTCGCGATCGTCTCCGACAAGCCGCAGACCACGCGCCGCGCGATCCGCGGGGTCGCCACCGGGCCCGACTGGCAGCTCGTGCTCGTCGACCTGCCCGGCGTCCAGCGCCCCCGTGACGCGCTGACCACGCGCATGCAGTCACGCGTCGAGCGCGAGCTGGCCGACAGCGACGCGGCGCTCATGATCGTCAACGGGCTGGAGGGCATCGGCCCGGGCGACCGCTTCATCGCCGAGGCGCTGCGCAAGACCAGCACGCCGGTGATCGTCGCCGTCAACAAGGTCGACAAGCTCACCGACGCGAAGCTCATGGAGGTCCTGCAGGCGACGGCCGACCTCGAGGTCGGCGACGAGATCTACCCGATCAGCGCGAAGAAGAGCACCGGCCTGGAACCGCTGATGGACCGCCTGCGCGGCCTGCTGCCCGTGGGGCCGTTCTACTACGACCCGTCCGAGGAGTCCGACCAGACCGAGGCGACGCTCGTCGCCGAGCTCATCCGCGAGCAGGTCCTGCGCCGCACGTTCCAGGAGGTCCCGCACGCCGTCGAGGTGATGATCGACTCGATCGAGAAGGAGCGCGACGACCTGATCCGCGTGACCGCGTTCGCGTGGGTCGAGACGAACTCGCAGAAGGGCATCCTGATCGGGGCCCAGGGCAAGATGATCAAGGCGATCGGCACCGCTGCGCGGCGTGAGCTGCAGCGCGAGCTCGGCATGAAGGTGCACCTCGACCTGTCCGTGCGGGTGCGCAAGGACTGGCGCGGGGACGACCGGGCGTTGGACCGGCTGGGGATCGAGTAGCGCTGGGCTCAGGGAGAGAGGGTCGCGGTGGGCGACCGTCGTCGCCCACCGCAACCAGGATGTCCCCTCAGATCATCCCTCTCAATGAGCAGGCTTGACACGAGTCAGAACATCAACGGATTCGCCGTCGATGATGTCCCTTCTCTAGTCCTTGGCGACCCGCCGGCGTGAACCGGTGCGGGTGGCTCCTCCATGAGCCACGCTGCGCCTGTCCCTCCCTTGGTCGGCGGCGGGGGGCCGCAACTGCAATCGGTCTGGACGGATGACCGGTCAGCCGATCGTGGCCTGGACACGGGGCGTGAGGCCCTCGATGTCGTCCAGTTCCAGGGCGGGGCGGATGATGAAGGGCAGCGTCCCCACCGACGCGTCGGTTCCGCGCCGCAGCTTCGAGAGCTGCGCCTGCTGGATGCGGACCCGCTCGGCGTGCGACGCCACGACGGCGCGCACGCCCGCCGTGCGCGCGTCCTTGCCCGGGAGGGCGGCGACGTCGCGCTGCTCGGCGGTGCTGAACCGGCGGGGCAGGACGGCGTTGACGAGGACGGCTTCGAGCGGACGGCCGAGCGTGGTGCGCAGCGTGCGTTCGAGTTCGATCGTCTCGGCGACCGGCATCTCCTGCGCGAGCGCGACCGCGAGGTACCCGGCACGGCGGCCGTCCTGCAGCCACTCGGCGATGCGGTACGCCTGCTGCGCGAGCGGGCCGACCCGGGCGATGTCGCCGAAGGTCTTCGGGGTCCGGAGGATCGCGACACCGTGGCCCGACGCGGGTGCGTCGACGACCACGAGGTCGTAGTTCGGCAGGTCCTTGCGCCAGCGCCGATCCTGGACGAGGTCCCAGATCGACCCGATCGTGACGAGTTCGCGCGCGCCAGGTGCGGCGTCAACGAAGGTCTTGAAGACGTTGCTGCGCGTCAGGACCTGCGTCAGCGGGCGCGACCGCAGCTGCTGCGCGACGAAGTGCTCGAGGCCCAGGACCGGGT
>JAEMQS010000049.1:0-9927 GCA_016463765.1 Solirubrobacteraceae bacterium
TCATCGCTGTTCTCGTGGCGGCGCTCGCGTACGCCCTGTGCGTCGCGCTCGGCCTGCCGTCCATCGTCGGCATCGTCGCCGCCGTCCTCGTGCTGCTCGCCGGCGTCCCCGCAGGCCTCCGCGGTCGCGGAAGCAGCGTCTAGCGCTGGAACCTCGACGGGGCGCGGGTCAGTTCCCACTGCGCCCCGTCGACAGAGTCCGACAGCGCGAAGTCCCGGCCCGCGCGCATCGCGCGCAGGCGCGGAAGGTCGTCCTGCGGGCACACGACGACCAAGCGGCTGCCATCGCGCTTCAGCCGGACCGCGATCGCCTGCAAGACGCCGAAGAGCGACGACGTCATGACCGGGACGCCCCGGACGTCGACGATCCCGTGGCACCCGTCGCACTCCGACGCGAGCTGGTCCAGCAACGCTGAGGTGTCGACCGCCTGTGCGCTGCCGGACAGTGCGATGACGGGAAGGCCGTCGGGCGACCGCGTGGCTCTCACCTCCATCGCGTGACCGTATCCCGCGGCCCGGCCAGACGAAGCACCCGGCTAGCGCACGGCCCGCTGCACGGGATCACCGGTCGGGACCGGCAACGGTGCGACGGCGATGGACTCGCGCTCGCGCCCTTCCTCGTCACGGGAACGCGGCAGCGTGGCCGCGCAGACCGCGGCGCCGATGAGGACGAGCACGGCAGCGGACACCAGGCCGATCTGGTGCCCGTCGAGGAATGCGCTCGCAGCAGGGGAGCCCTCGGCGAGGGCGCTGGCCTGACGGGCCGACAGGATCGCGCCGATCACCGCGATGCCCAGCACGCCCGAGATCTCCCGTGCGACCGCGACGACAGCCGAGCCCAGGCCTGCACGGTCCTCGGGCATGACGCCCAGGATCGCCGAGGTCAGCGGCGTGGTCAGCCCCGATCCGAACCCGACGATCACGAAGCCGAGGATCTGCTGGGGCAGGCCCGATCCGAGCACGACGATCGGCAGCAGCCCGACGGCGATGACGACCATGCCTCCGGTGACGGTCATGCGGGCGCCGTACGCCGTCACGAGCCGTGGCGCGATGGCCACGCCGAGCACGAGCGTCAGCGCGAGCGGCACGAACACGAGCCCCGCCTGCGTGGGCGAGAGGTCGAGGACGTCCTGCAGGTACAGCGACGTGAAGAAGAAGGCGCCGTTGATCGACAGCCCCCAGAGGACCTGGGCGGCCGTCCCTCCGGCGAACACGCGGTTGCGGAACAACGACATGTCGACGAGCGGGTAGCGGGCGCGCGACTCGACCATCATGAACGCGACGGCCGCCACCACCGCGACCACGAACGCGACGATGATGAGCTCCGAGCCGAAGCCCTCGTCGGTGCCCTGGACGAGGGCGTAGGTGATGGCGAGCAGTGCCAGCGTGGACAGCAGGAGCCCCGGAGGGTCGAGCCGGGCGAAGATCGAGCCCTGCGCGCGGCCGCCCGGGTCCGGGACGTTGGCGACGACCATCGCCATCGCCACCGCACCGACCGGCACGTTCAGGAAGAAGATCCAGCTCCAGTGCAGGTACTCGCTGATCGCGCCGCCCACGACCGGGCCGAGGAACAGCGCGATCGCGATCGCCGCGGTCCAGATCCCCGCGCCGAGGTCGCGCGCCTCACCCTCGAGATCCGACGCGATCACGGAGAGGGACGCGGGCAGGATCAGCGCCGCGCCCGCGCCCTGGACCACGCGCGCCGCGACGAGGAACTCACCCGACGGCGCGAGGCCGGCCGCCAGCGAGGCGCCCGAGAAGACACTGAACCCGACGAGCATCGCGCGACGCCGGCCCATCATGTCCGTGAGTCGGCCACCGACGAGCAGCAGGCTGGAGAAGACGAGGATGTAGCTCGTCACCACCCACTGGAGGCCGGAGAGCGACAGCCCCAGGTCCTCGCGCAGCGCGGGCAGCGCGATGTTGATGACCGTGTTGTCCAGCGACGTGATGAACGCCGCCAGCGCCACCGGCGCCATCACCCACATGGCCGACCGGCCGGTCGGCTGCGCGTCTCCCGTCACGACGTCCTCAGCCGTTGAGGCCGAGTCCCTTGGCGAGGACCGGCCAGGAGCGGATGAACTGACGCTCCCAGTACGGCCACGTGTGCGTGCCGTCGCGGTAGAAGTCGGTGGTCACCGGGATGTTCAGCTCATCCAGGCGCTTGGCGAAGACCCGCGAGTTGTTCCACGACCACTCCTCGATCGGGTTGCCGAGGATGTTGAGGTCGTCCGGCTTCTCGAAGGGACCGGGCCGCCCGCTGCCCGAGGACACGTACAGCTCGGTGCCGCGGAGCTTCTCGGCCAGGTCGTACGGGTTCACGCTGCGCCAGATGCGGCCCTGCCACCAGGGCGAGCCCCACAGCGAGAAGAAGTCCCGGTTCGCGCGGACGCGGATCGTCGAGACGACCATCCACGTGCTCGAGTACCGCAGGTGCAGCAGGCCCGAGTACGACGCGGCGGCACGGAACAGGCCGGGGTGCCGGGCCGCGTAGGCCATGGCCCCGTACCCGCCGATCGAGATGCCGGCGACGGCGCGCGTCGACGTCGAGCGGTACGCGCGTTCGAGGATCTGCGGGAGCTCCTCCGTGTGGAAGGTCTCGTAGTCCACGCCGCCCTTGCGCCCGTAGTTCCACTCCTTGGTGAAGAAGCCGCTGCTGCCGCCGGAGGGCAGGACGGTCAGGACCGGCTTGTCGGCGAGGAACGATTCGAAGTCGGTGAACTCCGTCCAGCTGCGGTAGTCGACTCGCTCGTTGGCGCCGTGCAGCATGTACAGCGCTGGATAGGTGCGTGCCGGATTGCTCGCCCAGTCAGCGGGGAGCAGAAGCCGGACGTTGGCGTTGCGCTTCGTCGCCGGCGACCAGATGCTGAGGTCGACGGTGCGCTCGTCGACCACCGTCTCGGCGACCACGCGGGCGCCGTTGTCGGCCTTGGCCTCCGCCAGGTTGCCCACGGCGGCGGAGGCCGCGGACGGTGCGAGCGCGGTCACGAGCGCGGCGCCGAGCGCGACGGCGCCGGACCGCAGTGCGCGCCGGGCACGGACGGAGACGGGTGGAACGGTGATCACAGCGCGACATCCCTTCGCTGCCTGGTCGGGACAGGTTCGTGGCCGTTGCTCCGGCGGAACCGGTGCGTCGGATCGTGGTGGCGGCGCTCTGCGAGCTCGGCGACCTCCGCGAGCTCCCGCGCCTCGGTGAAGACGACGCCGAGATGCTCGGCGATGATGTCGACGTTCGGACGGTCGATGATCTGCGTGTGGTCGCCCGTGACCCGGACGACCTCGAGCGACGTGCACAGCAGGTCCCAGCCGAGGCTCTCCTCCTGCCGGGCGTACCGTGGGTCGAGCGTCGTCGTGAGCCCGCGATCGCTCGCGCGGTAGAGCACCACGCGGCCGTCGTAGTCCTGCGGGTGGTAGCGCTCGGCGATGCGCGCGTCGACGTACGACGTGCGCTGGTGCTCCAGGACGCCGGCGCTCATCCCGAGGTCCGACGAGGCGACCGCCTCCATGAACCGGGTGATCTGCTCGTCCTCGGGCAGGGTCATGAGCGCGTCGACGTCGAGGTCGAGCTCGACCTCGTAGGTCGTCTGGAGGTACTCCACGAAGCGCTCGAACCGGCCGCGGATGGCCTCCTGCTCGTCGTCGACGAGCGAGTGGTCGGGCAGGATCGTGTCGATCATGACCACGACCTCGACCTCCTCGCCGACGGCGCGCAGCTGGCGCGCGGCGTCGTAGGCCAGGCAGCCGCCGAGCGACCATCCGCCGAGGCGGTACGGGCCGGAGGGCTGCATCTCCCGGATGGACTCGAGGTAGAAGGCGGCCTTCTCCTCGATCGTGTTCAGGTGGTCGATCCGCTCGAAGCCGATGACCGTGACGTCCTCGGGCAGCAGGTCGGCCAGCGGCTGGTACACCGCCGTCGTCCCGCCGGCCGGATGGAACAGGTACAGCGGGCGCGCGTCGCTCTCGGTCTCGCGCAGCACGCGGATGGGCGACCCGTCGTTGTCCTCGAGGCGGTGGCGCAGCAGGTCGGCCTGGCCCTCGATCGTCATGCCGTCGGCGAGCAGCGCCGAAGCGTCAGGCTCCTCGCCGAGACGGTCACGGAGGTGTGCGAGCACACGCTCCGCAACCGTCTCGTCGGCGGGCGGGCAGAGGGGCTCGGACACGCCGATGGGGCGACGGTCCAGCACCTCTTCCCAGACCCCTGCCAGCCAACGCTCCGTGGTGTCGCGTGGCTCGACGTACCGTGGCCGCCCCCCGACAGCCTGGGGACGCGCTACGGCGGGGTCGGTGAGCCCGAGCTCCGAGGCGATGTACGCCTCGATGTCGGTGAGGCTGGCGTCCTGGAGCAGCAAGCGCACCGGGAGGGCCACCTCGAAATCGTGCTCGACGGCGTTCTTCGCGCGGACGGCGATGAGCGAGTCGGCGCCGAGCGCCGTCAGCGGGGCGTGCACGTCGATCTGCTCGGGCCGGTAGGCCATGATCGTCGCGACCCGCTCCAGCAGACGGTCGGAGAGGAGCTGGCGCGCCACGTCGGGGTCGGCGGCGCGCAGGCCGGCGGCGCCGATCCAGTCGCCGGCGTCGTCGGTCTCGGGCGGCGCCTCACGCGCCAGGAGATCGCCGTAGAACGCGAGCGACGCCAGGCCGGGCAGCAGTTCGACGGCGCGGCGCGCGTCGAGGCGGACGACGCCGGTCGCGGCCCGGCCGCTGCGCAGCACGGCCTCGAGGGCGTCGACACCCTCCTCAGGCGACAGCGACTCCAGGAGGGCGTTCGACGTCTCGGCAACGCCGCCGACCTGTGACCAGGCGCCCCAGTTGATCGTGGACGCCGGCAGGCCCTGGGCGCGCCGCCAGGAGACGAACGCGTCGAGCCAGGCGTTCGCCGTCGCGTACGCCAGCTGTCCGGGCGAGCCCAGCAGCGCGGCCGCGGAGGAGAACATGAGCCAGAGGTCCAGGTCGTGCTCGCGGGTGGCCTCATGGAGGTTCCAGGCACCCAGGACCTTCGGGCTCCAGACCCGCTCGACCGCGCCCGCGGTGACCCGGGCGACGACCTCGTCCTGCAGGACGCCCGCCGCGTGGATGACGCCCCGCAGCGGCACGCCTCCGTCGGTCGCCGCGGCGACCATGGCGTCGACGTCGGCCCGGCGGGAGACGTCGCCGCGGACCACCTCGACGGCGGTGCCTTCGGCGCGCAGCTCGTCGATGACGTGCTGGGCGTCGGCCGACGGGGCGGAGCGGCCGCTCAGGACGACGCGGGTGGCGCCGCTGCCGGCCAGCCACCGCGCCACGACGAGCCCGAGGCCGCCGAGGCCGCCGGTGATGACGTACGCGCCCTCGCGGACGGGCGCCGGCGCGTCCGCGGCCGGCGTCTCGAGTTCCGCGCGGGCCAGGCGCCGGACGAAGCGGTGCTCTCCGCGCCAGGCGATCTCGTCGTCGGGCGCGCCACCGCGCAGTTCGGAGACCGCGTGCGCGAGCGCCTCGGGGCCATCGGCCGCGAGGTCCACGACCGTGGCCTGGAGGGCGGGATGCTCGAACGCCAGGACCCGTACCGCGGCGCGGAGCGCACCGAGGGCGGGATGGCCAGCTTCGCCGGCGCTGACGACGGCGCCGCCGCGGGTGAGGACCCAGATGCGGACGGGGTGGCCGAGATCGGCCTCGGCCGCCACGCGGGCCACGCGGGCCACGGAGACGACGAGCCGTTCGGCGAGTTCACGGGAGGCCTCGGATCCGACATCCGCCGGGTCGAGCGTCGGCGCGACGAGGACGATGCCGAGCGGCGGGCGGTCCGCGTCGGCGGCGAGCGCCGCGACGGCGTCGGCGACCTCGTGCTCGGAGGCATGGCCGGACAGCTCGATGCGGTGGCCCGCCGCACGCAGCTCACGGGCGAGTTGCTCGACCGGCACCGCGTGCTCCGTCGCGTTCTCGGCGAGGACCAGCCAGCGGCCGGGGGTCGTGTCCGTGGCATCGGGGGCCTCGGCGGGCTCCCACACGGCCTCGAAGAGCTTGTCGGCCAGCGGCGCGGGGATCGCGTCACGCGACAGACGCCGCAGGTAGACCTCGTCGGCCTGCAGCAGCACGTTCCCGTCGTCGTCGAGGAGCTGCAGCGTTCCGGACAGGCCGTTGGCGTCCTCGTCGAGGGCGCGGAGCGTCGCCACGCAGCGACCGCCGCGATGCGGGTCGCCGGCGACGCGCAGCGCGCCGATCCCGAGCGGGAGATACAGCTCCATGGGACGGTCGGCGAGGTGCGCCTGCGCGGCGACCCCGAGCGTCTGCAGGCAGACGTCGAGCAGCGCCGGGTGGACGCGGTAGCGCGGGTCCGCCTGCGCGGACTCCGGCAGCCGGACGCGCGCGGTCGCGACGCCGCCCTCGTGCAGACGGGCGTCGCCGACGCCGACGAACGCCGGGCCGTACCGGTGGCCGGCGGCGCGGAACGCGCCGTAGAGGTCGACGGGCTCGCCCGCGTCCTCCGGCGCGACCGGCCAGTCGTCCGCCGGCAGGGCGTCTCGGCTGACCGTCGCGGTGGCGTGACGGACCATCGGGCTGCCGGGCGCGGCGCCCTCGGGCCGGGCGTGGACCTCGATGCGGGCATCGCCGGCGCCGCTGATCGTGACGGAGGTCGTGACGTCGGCGTGCGCGCCGAGCGGCAGCACCTGGTGCAGCTCCAGGCCGCGGAGCACGAGCTCGGCGGGGTCGCCGCCGAGGATCTCCGCGGCGGCGCTGAGCGCGATCTCCGCGTACGCGGCACCGGGGAACACCGGCACGCCGTGGACGGCGTGGTCGGCCATCCACGGGAGCATCTCGACACCGACGTCGGCGCGCCACAGGTGGCGGCCCCCCTCGGGAAGCTCCACGTGCGCGCCGAGCAGCGGGTGACCCTGGGGCGCCGCCGCCGGACGGTGGTCGATCCAGAGGCGCTCGTGCTGCCAGGCCGGGAGCGGCAGGTCGGTCTGCCGGCCGGCGGGCACGAGGCGCCCGAGCTCGACATCGCGCGAGCGCAGCGCGAGCTGCGCGGCGTGCGTGCGGAAGGTCACGCCCTCGTCGGCCTTGCGCCGAAGCGTCGGCGTCACGGTCGCCTCGGCGCCCTGATCCGACGCCGTCTGGCGCACGGACGCGGCGGCCACCGGGTGCGGCGAGACCTCCAGGAAGCGCGTGTAGCCGTCGTCGACCGCGGCCCCGACGGCGTGGCGGAAGCGGACGGGCTGACGCGCGTTGCGCTTCCAGTACTCGGCGTCGAACTCCGGGGTCTGACGCGGATCGGCGTGCACCGAGCTGTAGACCGGCACCGACGGCTCCTGCGGGCGCAGCTGCGCGAGGCCCGCGACGAGGTCGCCGAGGATCGGCTCGACCGCCGCGGTGTGCCCGGCGCCCGTGACCTTCAGGATCCACGCGTTGCGGCCGAGGCTCTCGACGTGCGCGGCGAGGGCGGCGACCTGGTCGGCGTCGCCGGCCACCGTGGACTGGCGGGGCGCGGCGTAGACCGCGACCTCGACGTCCGGGAACGTGTCCGAGAGCTCCGCGAGCTCCTCGGCCGAGAGCTCCATGACGGCCATCGCGCCGCCGCCGAGCACGTTGATGCTCTGGAGCAGCCGCGACCGCAGCGTGATGACGCGCACGCCTTCGGCGGGGGTGAGCGACCCGGTGGCGACGGCGGCGGCCACTTCGCCCATCGAGTGCCCCACGACGGCCGCGGGCTCGCGCCCGTAGGACCGCCAGAGCGCGGCGAGGGCGACCTGCATGCCGAACACGCGGACCTGGGTCTGCTCGACCGTCTCGTCCTCGGCGGGCGTGACGAGCGAGGCCGTCAGCGAGAAGCCGGCCTCGGCCTGCACCAGCGGCTCGAGTTCGGCGATCGCCGCGGCGAACGCGGGCTCGTCGTCGAGGAGATCGCGGCCCATCCCGTCCCACTGCGAGCCGAATCCGGAGAAGACCCAGACGTCGCCACGGTCGGTCTCGGGCCCGCGCGGCGCGGTGACCGGCCCGGCGATGCCGGGGGCCTCGAGGCCATCCGCCAGCGCGGCGAGGCTCGCGGCCAGGGCGTCGCGGCCCCGCGCGGTGACCGCGCAGCGGACCGGCTCGGCATCGCGGCGGCGAGCCAGCGTGTGGGCGACGTCGCGCAGCGGCGTGTCGCGGCCGTCGGCGGTCAGCCAGGCGGCGAGCCGGGCGGCCTCGGCGCGCAGGCGCGGCTCGCTGCGCGCGGAGAGCTGCAGCGTCACGAGGCCGTCGTCGTCGGGCGCGGGCGCCGACGCGGGCGCAGGCTCTCCGGACTCCTCGATGACGATGTGCGCGTTCGTGCCGCCGAAGCCGAAGGCCGACACGCCAGCGCGGGCGGTGCCCGCGTAGCGCGGCCAGGGCTGCGCCTCGTCGACGACGCGCAGGCGCGACTCGGTGAAGCGGATGTGCGGGTTCGGGCCCGCGTAATTGATGCTCTGCGGCAGCCGGTTGTGCTGGAGCGAGAGCACGAGCTTGATCAGCCCGGCGACGCCCGCGGCGCCCTCGAGGTGGCCGAGGTTGCTCTTGACCGAGCCGAGCAGGAGCGGACGGTCCTCGTCCCGGCCCGCGCCGAGCACCGAGGCGAGCGCCCCGGCCTCGATCGGGTCGCCGAGCAGCGTGCCGGTGCCGTGGGCCTCGACGTAGTCGACCGAGGTGGGGTCGATGCCCGCCCGCTGGTAGACGTCGCGCAGCAGCGCTTCCTGCGCCAGCGGGTTCGGCGCCATCATCCCGTTGGAGCGCCCGTCGGAGTTGACCCCGGTGCCGCGGACGACCGCGAGCACGCGGTCGCCGTCGCGGCGCGCGTCGCGCAGCCGCTTGAGCACCACGACGCCGCAGCCCTCGGCGCGGACGATGCCGTCGGCATCCGAGCTGAACGGCTTGCACCGGCCGTCGGGGGCGAGCGCGCCTCCGAGCTCGAAGTTCACGGTGATGGCGGGCGCGAGCAGCAGGTTCACGCCGCCGACGACCGCCTGGTCGATGTCGCCGTCGGCGATCGCGCGGGTCGCCTGATGGACCGCGACGAGCGACGACGAGCACGCGGTGTCGGTCGTCATGCTCGGACCGCGCAGGTCGAGCAGGTACGACAGCCGGTTCGCCGCGATGCTCAGCGCCGAGCCCGTGGACGTCCACGCGTCGATCCGCGCGAGGTCCGCGGTCGTCAGGTGGCTGTACTCGTTGGCGCACATGCCGACGAAGACGCCGGTGGCGCTGCCCTTCAGGGTCGACGGCGCGATGCCGGCGTGCAGCAGCGCCTCGTGGGCGACCTCGAGCAGCATGCGCTGCTGCGGGTCCATGAGCTCGGCCTCGCGCGGCGTGATGCCGAAGAACTCGGCGTCGAAGCCGGCGACGTCGGCGAGGAACCCGCCGCGGCGCTGCGTGGCCTCGACGATCGCCTGGGCCGACGGGTCGGCGGGCGTGAACTGCTCCCAGCGGCCCTCCGGCACCTCGCCGACGGCGTCGCCGCCGTCGAGCAGGACCCGCCACAGGTCGTCGGGGCCCTCGATTCCGCCGGGCAGCCGGCAGCCGAGCCCGACGATCGCCACGCGGTCGCCGTCGTCGTCCGCGGCGGCCGCGGGGGAGACGGTGAGGGACGTCGCCGGTGTCTCGGCGACGGCCTCGTCGCCGTGGATGAGGCGCCGGGCGATCAGCGTGATCGTCGGGGTCTTCCAGACGAGCGTGGCGTCGAGGTCGCGGTCGAGGTGGTCCTCGAGATCGCCGACGAGACCGACGGCGTCGCGGGAGGACAGGCCGAGCTCGGTGAGCGGGCGATCGGGATCGATCGCGTCGGCGTCAAGGTCGAGGACATCGGCGATCGCGTCGCGCAGCCACGCGATCAGCTCGAGTTCCGCGGGCTCGGGCGTGGGGCTCATGGCCGTCCTCCGACGGGCAGCAGGGTGCCTTCGAGGTACTGGGTCCGCGTCGCCTGACGCGCGATCTTGCCGCT
>JAEMQS010000049.1:10027-26974 GCA_016463765.1 Solirubrobacteraceae bacterium
GCAGGGTGCCTTCGAGGTACTGGGTCCGCGTCGCCTGACGCGCGATCTTGCCGCTCGACGTCCTCGGGACCGTGTGCGGTTGCACGAGGACGAAGTCGTGGAGCGTCACGGCATGCTGCACCGAGACCGCCTGCTTGGCGGCCGCGATGATGGCGTCGAGCTCCGCGGCCGCCGTCTCGGCGGTCCGGTGCTGCTCGGCCACCACGACGAGGCACTCACCGTCGCCGGTGTCGACGGCGAAGGCCGCGAGGCGGTGCGCCGCGATGGCGGGGTGGGCCTCCTCGACGGTCGCCTCGACGTCGTTCGGGTAGATGTTCCGCCCGTCGATGATGATCGTGTCCTTCATGCGGCCCGTGATGTAGAGCTCGCCGTCGACGAGGACACCGAGGTCTCCGGTGCGCAGCCAGGGCTGCCCGGGCAGGTCGCCCGCGTCGCGGAGCACACCGGCGAAGGTGTCCTCGGTGGCGCGTTCGTTGCCCCAGTACCCCACGCCGACGTTCTCGCCGTGGACCCACACCTCGCCGACCGTTCCGGAGGGCAGCAGCTCACACGACGCCGGCTCGACGATCGCGACCCGCTGTCCGACGGCCACACCGCACGAGACCAGCTCGGTCACACGGGCGCCCGCTTCGGCGGGCGGCACGGCGCGGTGCTGCTGCAGGGCAGCGGCGTCGACCTCGAGGATGCGCGCGGGGCGGTCCCGCGTGGTGGTCGAGACGAACACCGTGGCCTCGGCCAGCCCGTAGGACGGGTGCAGCACCTCGGGGCGCAGCCCGCAGGGCGTGAAGGCCTCGAGGAAGTCACGCACGGTGCGCGGCTGCACCGGCTCGGCGCCGTTGAGCATCGCCTTGACCCCGGAGAGGTCGAGGGCGGCACGGTCGTCCGCGCGCACGCGCTTGGCGGCGTAGCCGTACGCGAAGTTCGGCGCCGCCGTGTAGGTGCAGGTCTGGCGCGCGAGCTCGCGCATCCAGCGCACCGGCCGCTGGATGAAGGCGAGGGGGTCGAAGATGCTGCCGGTGGCGCTGCAGACGATCGGCAGCACGAGGCCGAGCACCAGGCCCATGTCGTGGAAGAGGGGCAGCCAGCTGACGGCGGCGTTGTGGTCTTCGGCGTCGACGTCGAAGGCCACCATGAGCTGCAGCGCGTTGGCGATGACGTTGCGGTGGGTGAGCTCGACGCCCGCGGGCGCGCGGGTGGAGCCCGACGTGTACTGCAGGTACGCGACCTCGTCGGGCGTCAGCTCGGGACGGACGTACGCCTCCGCGGCGGTCACGTCGGTGCGGAGGTCCTCGACGAGGACGATGTGCGCGTCGAGCGGCTCGTCGAGGCTCGCGACGAGCTCCTCGACCGACGCGCGGTGCGCGGCCGTGGTCAGCAGGCACGTGGGACGGCAGTCGGCGAGGACGCCGCGCAGGCGGTCGCCCTGGCCGAGATGCTCGGGCTCGAAGAGCGGGACGCCCACGGCGATCGAGCGCAGCGTGCCGGCGAACGCGGCCATGTACTCGGGGCTCGAGGGCGTGAGGATCGCGACGCGGTCACCCGGTGCGACGAGCGCCGCGAGACGGGCGGCGATCGCGCGGGACCAGCGGTCGAGCTCGCGGAAGGTGACCGTGTGCTCGACCCCGTCGCGCTCGCCGGAGAAATCCGTGTAGCGCAGCGCGATGCGGTCAGGTCGCCGCGCGGCCCAGTGGTCGACGTAGTCGGGGAGGAGCGCCATGCCGCCGGGCCCGGAGAAATCTCCGAGCGGGTCGACGGACTTCGGCGCCCGCGTCTGCACCTCGGTCACGCAGGACCCCCGCAAGCGAACGTGTGCGCACCGGCCGCAGAACGCGACGGTGACGTGGGCCATGCAGCGTCCGCGAACGCGATGGTTCGGCGGTGCTCACGGCACGGACAGATGCCCAGACAGTCGAGACGTAGCAAGCGATCCACCCCCCTGGATACGTGCCGCGCCGTGCTCCCCCCATGGATGCCGCGCGGTACTTGCTCCCCTGGAACGTAGCATTACCGAACAGACGGTCAAGAGCAAGGGGCGGACTTTTTCAACGTCGCGTCAGTTGCCTGGTCGACACACCGTCAAGGTCGGCGGCGGCTCCGCGCCCGCGACGGCGACCGCCGCGGTCCACACCGGTCCGAGGTCGAGGTCGAGCACACGGATGGCGGTCGTGCCCGCGACGTCCGCGGGCATCGCGACCTCGCGCCACCCGCCGGCTCCAGCTGCCTCGCCGACCGCCACGCGTTCGAGTCCGGCGGCGAGCCCGTGGCCGGTGGCCTTGGCCGCGGCCTCCTTGCGGGTCCACGCCCAGAGCCGGGCGGTCTGCGGGTCCGCGGCGCGGGAGGTCACATCCCATTCGGCGGCGCTGAAGACGTGGCGCCGGGTCGAGGACCAGTCGACGTCGCGCCGGAGCGGCTCGACGTCGACGCCGACCGGGCCGGCCGTGCTGATCGCCACCGCGGCCAGCGTCCCGGCGTGGGTGAGGCTGACCTCGGGCGCGTCCCGGGCGGCGACCGCCGGCTTGCCGTGGTCGTCCGCGCCGCACACCGCGCAGCGTCGGACGACCGGGACGTCGGCGGGTTCGACCCCCAGCGCTCGTGCGACACGTCGTCGCAGCAGACCGTGGGCGACGACCGCCCTGCGCCGGTCGTCCGGGACCGCCAGCCGGGAGATGCGCGCCCGCTCGACCTCGCCGAGATCCGCGCGCAGCGCGTCGAGCTCGGCAGGCGAGAGGTCGATGCTGCTCCACCAGACCTCGACGTGACCGGGGGGCAGCGGCGTGCTGGCGGACGGCTCGGGCGGCATGGCGGAGGGCCCACACGCTAAGGGGCGGCGGAGTCGTGAATCCAATTCCTGGCATTTCCAAGAGCGATTGGTACCCTCCGACAAGGAGCCACCGGGCGGGGGATACGCCGGACGGCTCCGGGGAACTGTCCGGCTGTGTGGGGGAAATGCATGTTGCGACGACTGCTTGCGGTCGCCTTGGCGAGTTGTGTGGTGCTGTGCCTCGGCGCGGCGAGTGCGTCCGCGGCGTTGCCGACGGCCAAATGGGTCACGATCCCGAGCGATGACGGCGTCCGGCTGAAGGCCATCGTCTTCATGCCCGGGAACATCAAGCCCGGGGACAAGCCGCCGGGCATCGCGTTCGCCGCCGCCTGGAACGGCGGCGCCGAGCAGAACTCGGTGCCCTCGATGCAGCTGGCCCGCAAGGGCTACGTCGTCGTGAGCTACACGACCCGCGGCACCGGGATCGACACCGACAAGCGCGGGTTCGTCGAGATGGGCGGGCCCAAGGACATCATGGACATGAGCGCGATCATCGACTGGATGGTCACGCAGCGCGGCGCCGACCCCGATCGGATCGGCGCGGCCGGCATCTCCTACGGCGCGGGCATCGCGCTCATGGCGTCCGGGGTGGACAAGCGGATCAAGTCCGTCGTCTCGATGAGCGGCTGGACCGACCTCGGCCGCGCGCTGTTCCCGAACGAGACGCGCAACTCGTGGCCTGGATTCATCCTCTGGGCGTCCGCCAAGCAGGCGTCGAACGAGAGCCCCGAGTTCAACGAGGTCTTCAACCAGTTCTTCCAGTTCCGCAAGAGCGAGGAGACGCTGGCGTTCGCCCGCGGGCGGTCCGCCATCTCCTACCTCGACCGCATCAACGCCAACCGGCCCGCGATCATGATGTCCCAGAACTGGAACGAGCTGGCGTTCCCGCCCGACCAGTTCCTCGACTTCTACGAGGACCTCCAGGTCCCGCGGCGGCTGTACCTGCGGCCCGGCGACCACGTCGGCCAGGAGACCATGGGTCTGCTCGGTCAGTGGAGTCCCGTCTTCAGCCGGATGTACCGCTGGTTCGACCAGACGGTGCGCGACCCGTCGCAACGCGAGTCGCTCGGCCAGCAGATCGAGATCCAGCCGCGCGCGCCCTACGGCGACCGCCGCGAGGAGACCTACACCAACTGGAGTGACGCGACCACCGGCACGAAGCGCTGGCACCTGGGCGCCGTCATGAACAAGAAGGGCGACGGCGGGCTGGCGGATGCGCCGCAGACGGAATGGTCGACGACGATCAAGCCCGGCCTCAACGTCGTCAACCACGTCGGTGGCCCGATCGTGTCGCACCTGACCGAGGTCTGGTGGGGCAGGCCGGTGTGGAGCGAGCCGAAGTACATCGACCGCAAGACGAGTGCGACGTGGCTCAGCGGGCCGATGACCGACTGGGTCCGCATGCGCGGCTCCGCGAAGGTCCACGTGACCGTCACGCCGACGCACGCGAAGGGCTTCCTCAACCTCGTCCTGTGGTCCATCGGCAACAACAACAGCGGCCGGCACATCACGCACGCGCCGATCACGTGGCGGAACAGGACGCCGGGCAAGCCGTTCACGCTCGACCTCGAGCTGCGCCCGAACGCGTACAACATCCCGCCGGGCCACCGCCTCCTGCTCGCGGCGAGCACCTTCGAGCCGAACTACTACCTCGAGCGCAACCCGCCCGGCAGCACGCTGACGTTCAGCTCGCCGGCCGGCGATCCGTCCTGGATCGACCTGCCGACGCGCTGAGCGCGCGTCGCACCGGCGCGCCGCGGGATCGACCCGCGGCGCGGCCGGAAGGCCATCAGCCGCCGGCGACCTCGACGCGGACGAGCTCGCCCGCGAGGTAGGCGGCGCGGGCGCCGTGCCGGGCGATCTTGCCGCTCGACGTGCGCGCGATGGTGTCGGGCTCGACGAGGACGAAGTCGTGCAGCCCGACCGCGTGCTCGGCGGAGACCGCGGCGCGGGCGGCCGAGGCGATCTCCTCGAGCCGGGCGGGCGCGTCCTCGACCGAGCGATGGCGCTCGGCGACGACGACCACGACCTCGCCGCCGTCGCCCGGCACCGCGAACGCGGCGAGCCGGTGCGCGGCGATCGCGCCGTCGGCCTGTTCGACCGACAGCTCGACGTCGTGCGGGTAGACGTTGCGGCCGTCGATGATGATGAGGTCCTTGCGACGGCCCGTGACGTACAGGTCGCCGTCGACGATCGCGCCGAGGTCGCCGGTGCGCAGCCACGGACCGGCGGGGAGCTCTCCGGGGTGCTCGAGGGTGCCTCCGAACGTCGCGGCGGTCTCGTCGGCCCGCTGCCAGTAGGCACGGCCGACGTTCGGCCCGCACACCCAGATCTCGCCGACCCGGCCCGCGGGCAGCCGCAGGCCGTCCTCGACGATGGCGACGTGCTGGCCCTCGGGCGTGGTGCCGCACGAGACCAGGCGGATCGACCGCCCCGCCCCGGCAGGCTCCAGGCCGCCGTGCTGCAGGGCCGAGGCATCGAAGTCCCGCACGAGCGGGGCGTGGCCCGGCCGGCTGCGGGTGACGAACACCGTGGCCTCGGCGAGGCCGTACGACGGGAAGCAGGCCTCGGGGCGGACGCCGACCGGGCCGAACGATTCGAGGAACGTGTCCACGGTCGCCGGCAGTACCGGCTCGGCGCCGTTGAGCAGCGCGATGACGCCGGAGAGGTCGAGCTCGTCGCGGTCGGCGTCCTTCGTCCGCTTGGCGACGTAGCCGTACGCGAAGTTCGGCGCCGCGCTGATGACGTGCTGCTTGCCGCTCATCATCGCGACCCACCGCTGCGGGCGCATGAGGAACGCGAGCGGATCCATCAGGTGCGCGTGCGCGCCGCAGACGATCGCGCCGGGCGCCCCGATGAGCAGGCCCATGTCGTGGAACAGGGGCAGCCAGCTGACCGCGTTGGTGTCGGCGTAGCGCAGGTCGTACCCGTCGATGATCTGCCGGGAGTTCGCGAGCAGATTTCCGTGGGTGAGTTCCACGCCCGCGGGCGCGCGCGTGGAGCCCGACGTGTACTGGAGGTACGCGAGGTCGTCCGGCGTGATGTCGTCCGGTGCGACGAAGGCGTCCGCGAGCGCGGCGCCGTCCTCGCCCGCGAGGGTGTCGACGCAGATCACGCGCGCGGGATCGTTCCCGGCGAGGCCGGAGACGAGGTCGAGCTTGTCGGTGGTTGCGAGCAGGCACACCGGCTCGCAGTCGGCGAGCACGCCGTGCAGGCGGTCACCGTGGCCCGGCATGTCCGGGGAGAAGAGCGGGACGCCGACGACGCCGGCGCGCAGGACGGCCGCGAACGCGACGACGTACTCCAGGCTCTGCGCGCACACGATCGCGACGCGGTCACCGCGGCCGGCGTGCTGCATGACCGCGGCGGCCACCGCACGCGACCAGCGGTCGAGCTCAGCGAACGTGATCGTGCGCGTGTCGCCCGCGCGGGTGGTCAGGTAGTCGGTGAACGTCTGGGCCGGGGCATCGGGCATCACGCTGGCCCAGTGCTCGAGGTAGTCAGCGACGAGCGCGCCCTCGCGGTCGGCGAGCGGATCGGGCATCCGCGGCGGCGCAGACGTGAGTCCTCCGGTCATCGGCGATTCCTCCGAGCCGGCTCGACAGGACTGGTGGATCGGACGTGCACCCCGGTGGGTGCCGCGTCCGCGCAACGGATCAACATCAGGTTCCCCCCTCTGGACAAGGCTCGCATCCGGTCTTCCCCAAGCCGAACCCGAGACAGGTGTCCCAGCCTACTGACACCGTGTCGATTGGGGAAGGGCGTCCGCTCTCGCAAGGTAGATTCCGTCTCATGTGGGAGCCAATGCAGGGGAGGCCGCGGTGAGCGTGCTCGGGATCGGTCTCGACGTGGTCGACATCGCCGGGTTCGCGCCGCAGGTCGCGGAGGCGTCGCCGTTCGTCGACGAGACCTTCACGGCCGGCGAGCGCGCGGACGCGGAATTCGGCAGCGGCGACCGGACGCTGCGGCTCGCGGGTCGTTTCGCGGCCAAGCAGGCGTTCATCAAGGCGTGGTCGTCCGCGCGCTACGGGCGTCCGCCGGCGGTGCCCGGGGTGGATCTGCGCGCGGTGGAGATCCAGCTCGACGGCCAGGGCAGGCCCGCGATCGCGCTCCACGGCGAGGTCGCGGAGGAAGTCTCCTCGCTGGCGGTGCAGCTGGAGCTGCGCGGGGAGATCGCCACGCACGTCTCGATCAGCCACGACGGCGGGGTCGCGGCGGCGGTGGTCGTGCTCAGCGCGTCGACGCTCAGCGGCTGAGGGTCCCCGCTTCCGGGCGACCATCGACAGGTCGTCTGTACTTCCGGCCCTGAGATTTGTACATCCGGTCCAGACCGGTGTCGCAAGGTGGCTGACACGATCGGTCGCGGGCATCGCCGACCCGTCGGCGTCCCCATCCCGCTCCCAATCTGAAGGACCCTCCCCGTGAGTTCGAGCCCCGTCCCGCGGGCACGTTCGCGTGCCCGTGCACGCCGCGTCAGCGGCGCTCTGCTGTCCTCTGCCGGCCTGGCCCTCGCGGTCAGCGCGCCCGCCGAGGCGGTCAACTTCGTCAGCACCGCCAACGGCGTCGAGTGGGGCGTGCACGACGCGGCCCGCCCGGGCCTGGACACCGGCAGCATCCGCAACACGACGAACAACGGTCTCGTCGGCTTCGGCAATCTGCGGATCAACGTGTCGGGCGTTCCGGACTCGGACACGACCAAGCGCTTCAACGGGGAGATGCTGCGCGGCTTCGGGCTGAAGTTCGACGGCGGTGACGGCACCGATCCGACGTTCGCCACGACGACGCCCGTCACGCTCGGCGGCATCGAGGTCGAGCGCACCCTGAAGATCCTGTCGGCGAAGAACACCGCGCGCTGGCTCGACACGTTCACGAACACGACCGATCGCGTCATCACCGTCGACACGTCCTTCGGCGGCACCGCCGGCACGACGAACGCCACGACGCACAGCAAGATCGTCGAGACGAGCAGCGGCGACACGACGGCGAACAGCGCCGACGCGTGGGTGCAGGTCGCCACGCCCCACAGCTCGGCGACCACGCTGACCTCCGGCCCGACCGTCAGCGGCCCGAGCGCCGTGGTGCTCGGCACACCGAGCTTCTCGGGCAACTTCACCGGGATCGGCGTGCAGCAGTACGACCCGTTCAACGATCCGATCCCCAGCGGGGACGGGCTGAAGGACAGCTTCTACGGCTACAAGCACACGCTGATCCTCCAGCCGGGGCAGACCAAGTCGGTCCTGCGCTTCGTCGTCGTCGGCCGCGGTGAGAAGACAACGCCGAGCAGCACACTCCCGGACCCCGGCACGCAGATCGCCGCGGTGAAGACCGGCGCGACGGACCTGTCGGCGACGCCGGACCTCGGCGGCATCCCGTTCGCCGATGTCTGCACGGTCGCCAACTGGAACCTCGCGGCGCTGCCCGCGTTCAACGAGGCGCTGTGCGAGGAGTTCGTCGAGCCGGTCGCCCCGACGGCGAAGCCCACGGCGCTGCCGACCACGGGTTCGCCGTACGACGTCGTCGGCAAGTCGATGTCCGAGATCCAAGAGGACCTCGAGGCGGGCGTCACGACGTCCCAGCAGGTCACGCGGGCCTACCTCGACCGCATCGCCGCCTACGACACGGGCCCGTTCGGCCTGCACTCGTTCATCACCGTCGCCGACAACGCGATGGCGCAGGCCAAGGCCGCCGACGACCGGCGTGCCGCGGGGGAGACCGGGGACGTGCTCGGCATCCCGATCGCGGTGAAGGACAACTACGACACCGCCGGCATCCAGACGACGAACGGCACGAAGGCGCTGGAGGGCTTCGTCCCGAAGAAGGACGCCTTCCAGGTCAAGCAGCTGCGTGACGCGGGCGCGGTCATCATCGGCAAGACGACGATGTCCGAGTTCGCCAACTCCGGCAGCTACTCGGAGTCGGGCTTCGGCATGGCGTGGAACGCCCACAAGCCGTCGAAGACGACGCTCGGCTCGTCGGGCGGCACCGGTGCGGCGATCCCGTCGAGCTTCGCCGCGATCGGCATGGGCTCGCAGACGGGCGTCTCGCTCTACGCGCCGTCGACCGGCGGCGGCCTGGTGACCATGCGCGGCACGGACGGCATCGCCTCCGGCGCCGGCGTCATGCCGCTGACCTGGCTGCAGGACTTCGCCGGCCCGATGGGCAAGACGGTGGAGGACGTCGCCCGGTTCCTGAACGTCACGACGGGCACCGACCCCGAGGACGTCCAGACCGTGCACGACGACGCGGGCTCCAAGCGCCCGGACGACTACACCGACTTCCTCGACGAGGACGCGCTCGTCGGCAAGAAGATCGGCTACATCCCCGGGTCGTTCACCGCCAACTCGAGCTACGGCCAGGACACCGGCACGATGGACGCGATGGTCGCCAAGCTCCAGAAGTTCGTGGACGCCGGCGCGACGCTGGTCCCGATCGACACGGCGGCGACCCCGGTGCCCGGCACCGGATCGGTGACCCCGTCGGTCTCCGGCGCGAACCGCCGCAACGAGGGCTGGGCGCGGTACTTCGGCCGGCACGACAACGCGCCGTTCACCCGCGGCTCGGAGATCCTGTCGTCACCGAAGAACCTGCCGTACAACCAGCAGACGGTCGCCGACGGGCCCGGCCTCACCGACGCGGAGGTCACCCGGATCCTCGAGGCGCGCGACGTCTCGAAGGAGCGCATCGACGCGTGGATGGACACGCTCGGTGTCGACGCGGTCGTGTACCCGGGCTTCCGCTCGGACGTCTACGACAACGACGGGGCCCAGACGCTGTCGTCTGACCGCAACCACGGGTTCCTGACGTCGAACTACGGCCTGCCGACGATCGTCGTGCCGGTCGGCCCGAACCCCGTGGGCGACCCGATGACGCTGCAGATCATCGGCCGCGCCTACGACGACGGCCCGGTGCTCGGGCTGGGCTACGCGCTGGAGCAGGAGGTGGGCGCCGAGGGCAAGATCATCCCGGCGACGACGCCGAAGCTCCAGTACGTGCCCGGCACGCCGCTGCCGCCGATCGTGCCCGACGTGCCGACGGACCCGGTGACGACGCCGAGCGCGCCGGACCCGGTCAGCAACGCGATCGCGCCGGCTTCGACGACGCCCGCGCCGACGAAGCTCGTGATCTCGACGACGGGCCGTCGGACATCCACGACCCTCCGGGTGCGGGTGCAGAACCCGACGAACCGGACCCTGACGGGCACGATCGTCCTGCGTGGCCGCGCCACGAAGAACGGGAAGACCGGGACGTACACGTTCGGCTCGGTGAGGATCACCATCGGCGCGGGGCTCACCCGGACCTACTCGGTGAAGCTCGGGCCGACGGCGCGCGCGGCGCTGCGCGGCAAGCGCACGGCGAAGGTCACCGCGCGCTTCTCGGGCCGCCCGACCGAGGCCACCTCGACGGTCAGCTCGAGCCTGACCGTCCGTCCGTAGGCAGGACACCGATGGAGCGCGCGGTCACGGCGCCGCGCGCTCCATCGCCCGCCTGGCAGAAGCCGTTTCGACGGTTGTCCATCGACAGGACACACCGAGATCAGGAGAATGGAGGCATGACGCACCGGGGAACGGATGCCTGAGGTGGAGAGCGACGTCCGGTTGGAGGGCGTCACCAAGCGATTCGGCGACCACGTGGCCGTCGACGCGCTCGACCTGGAGATCGAGCGCGGCGCGTTCTTCGCCATGCTCGGACCGTCCGGATGCGGCAAGACCACCACCCTGCGGATGATCGGCGGCTTCGAGGAGCCGACGAGCGGGAGGGTGCACCTCGGCGGCGAGGACGTGACCGACCGCCCGCCGTTCCGCCGCGACGTCAACACGGTCTTCCAGTCCTACGCGCTGTTCCCGCACCTTACGGTCGAGAAGAACATCGCCTTCGGGCTCGAGCGCCAGAAGCTGGGCAAGGCCGAGGTCAAGCAGCGGGTCGCCGAGGCGCTCGACATGGTCCAGCTCGGCAGCTTCGGCGCGCGGCGCCCCTCGGAGCTGTCGGGCGGCCAGCAGCAGCGGGTCGCCCTCGCGCGCGCGCTCGTGAACCGGCCCCGCGCCCTGCTGCTCGACGAGCCGCTCGGCGCGCTCGACCTGCGGCTGCGCAAGGAGCTCCAGCTCGAGCTCAAGCGCCTGCAGCGCGAGCTGGGCATCACGTTCGTGCACGTCACGCACGACCAGGAGGAGGCCATGAGCATGGCCGACACCATCGCGGTGATGCGGGAGGGCCGGATCGACCAGGCCGGCAGCGCGACCGACCTGTACGAGACGCCGCGCACCGAGTTCGTCGCGAGCTTCCTCGGGATCTCGAACTTCGTCGACGGCCGGGTGATCGGCGCCGACGGCGACGTCGCATCGGTCGAGACCCACGACGGCGCGCAGCTGCGACTTCCGGCGGCGCGCCTGGACGCCCACGGCGACGTGCGCATCGGCGTGCGGCCCGAAAAGGTGCAGCTCGCCGAGCCCGGCGGCGACGTGCCGAGCGGCTGGAACGTCCTGCGCGGGCAGGTCATCGTCGCCGCGTTCCTCGGCGTGTCGATCCAGTACCTCATCCGCGCCGCCGGCGGGGAGGAGCTGACCGTCATCGCGCCCAACCGGGACGGCACCGCGCCGGACGTCTTCACCGTGGGTCGCGACGTGCTGCTGACCTGGAACCCCGACTTCACCTTCGTAGTTGAAAAGGAGGCACCGACATGACCGATCCGAACTTCGAGCGTCGTCTCGAGGAGCTGCTGGCGAGCGACCGCGTCTCGCGCCGCCGGTTCCTCGGGCGGACCGCCGGGGCGGGTCTCGCCGTCGGTGGCCTCGGGGCCTTCCTGGCCGCCTGCGGCGGGGTGGAGGGCACCGCGGACGACGCGAACACCGCGACCGTCGCGACCGCGAGCCACCCGAAGGAGGCCATCGCGGCCTGGACGTTCGCCAACTGGCCGCTGTACATGGAGAAGAAGCTGCTCACCGACTTCGACAAGGAGTTCGGCGGGAAGGTCAAATACGTCGAGGAGATCAACGACAACTACGAGTTCTTCAGCAAGGTCCGGCAGCAGCTGCAGAACGGCCAGCCGATCGGCCGCGACATCGTGGTGCTCACCGACTACATGGCGCAGCGGTGGGTCAAGGACGGCTACGCCGAGCCCATCGACAAGAAGAACGTCCCGAACGCGGCGAACCTCGTCGAGAACCTCCAGACGATCGCGTACGACCCCGAGCGCTCCTACACGCTGCCGTACCAGTCCGGCGCGGTCGGCATCGGCTACAACATCAAGAAGACCGGCCGCGAACTCACCTCGATCGACGACTTCTTCGACCCGGAGTTCAAGGGCCGCGTCACGCTGTTCTCCGAGCCATACGACGCGGCGAGCACCGTCCTCATCCAGCAGGGCAAGGACCCGGAGAAGGCCACGATCGACGAGCTCCTCGAGGCCATCGAGGTCATCTCCCAGGCCAACGACGACGGCCAGTTCCGCCGCTTCACGGGCAACGACTACACGACGGACCTCACGAAGGGCAACGCGTGGGTCTGCATGGCCTACTCCGGTGACCTGGTGCAGCTGGAGAGCGACAACCCCGACCTGCGCTTTGCCTACCCGGAGCAGGGCGCCGTGCGCTTCACCGACAACATGATGATGCCGGCGAAGGTCGAGCATCCGTACGCCGCCGAGACGATGATGAACTACCTCTACGAGCCGCAGGTGGCGGCGAAGCTCGCGGCGTACGTCAACTACATCTCGCCGGTCGACGGCATCAAGGAGATCCTGGAGCAGACCGACCCGGAGATCGCGTCGAACGAGCTGATCTTCCCGTCGGACGAGGTCGCGGCGAACCTGAAGAACTACCCGCAGCTGACGCCCGCCGAGGAGCGCCAGATGCGCGAGGCCATGGCGCAGGTCACAGGCGCCTAACAGTGAGCCTGCGCCGTCGCCGACAGCTGGTCCCGTGGCTGCTCATCGGCCCGGGACTGCTGTGGCTGGCGGTCTTCTTCGCGATCCCGCTCGCGAACCAGCTCTACGTGTCCCTGCAGACCGGGGACCCCGAGACGGGGTACCAGTTCACCTGGGCGTTCGGCACGTACACCGACGCGATCGCCGACTACCAGGAGCAGTTCCTGCGGTCCATCGGGTACGCGGCGACGGCCACGATCCTGTGCCTCGTCATCGGGTTCCCGCTGGCGTACTACACGGCGTTCAAGGCCCGGCCGTGGATGCGCAACCTGATCCTGCTGCTGGTGATCCTGCCCTTCTTCGTCAGCTCGGTGCTGCGCACCGTGAGCTGGCAGCTGATCCTCTTCGACGACGGCTGGATCGTCGCGCGCTTCAGAGACCTCGGGCTGCTGGGCGACGACGGGCGGCTCCTGGCCACACGGACCGCCGTGATCGCAGGAATCACCTACAACTTCCTGCCGTTCATGATCCTGCCCCTGTACGTGTCGCTGGAGCGGATCGACCGGCGCCTCGTCGAGGCTGCGACCGACCTGTACGCCAGCCGCGCGAGCGCGTTCCGGCACGTCACGCTGCCGCTGGCGCTGCCGGGGATCTTCGCCGGCTCGCTGCTGACCTTCATCCCGGCGTGCGGGGACTTCATCAACGCCGCGCTGCTCGGGACGCCCCGCCAGTCGATGATCGGCAACGTCATCCAGAGCAAGTTCCTGTTCGTCCAGGACTACCCGACCGCCGCGGCGCTGTCGTTCATCCTCATGACGTTCATCCTCGTCGGGGTCGCGCTGTACGCGCGGCTGCTGGGGACGAAGACCCTCACGGACAGTGCCGTATGAGAACACGCGCGGACAGGGTGCGGGCGTGGTTCCTCGGGCTGTGGACCGGGGTGGCGCTGCTCTACCTCTTCATCCCGGTCTTCGTGATCGCGGCGTTCTCGTTCAACGACAACCAGGGGCGCTTCAACTTCACCTGGCAGGGCTTCACCCTGCGCCACTGGGAGAACCCGTTCGCCGACCCGGACCTTGCGCTGGCGATGAAGAACTCACTGCTCATCGCCGGGATCTCGACCGCGATCGCGGTCGTGCTGGGGACGTTCATGGCGCTCGCGCTGGTGCGCTACGTCTTCCGCGGCCGGGGCGCGACCGACATGTTCGTCTTCCTCCCGCTGGCGACCCCCGAGGTCGTGCTCGGCGCGTCACTGCTGGGGCTGTTCCTCACGATGGCGGTGACGACGGGGTTCACGACGATCGTCATCGCGCACGTCATGTTCACGATCTCCTACGTCGTGGTCACCGTGAAAGCGCGGCTTGAGGGGATGGACCGCCACATCGAGGAGGCGGCGATGGACCTCGGCGCCACCGAGTGGACGGCGATCCGCAAGATCACGCTGCCGATGATCGCGCCCGGCGTGCTCGCCGCCGCGCTGCTCGCCGCCGCGATCTCGGTCGACGACTACGTCATCACGAGCTTCAACGCGGGGCAGACGACGACGTTCCCGCTCTTCATCTTCGGGGCCACGCGCCAGGGCGTCCCACCCGCGGTCAACGTGCTCGCGACCGGCTTGCTCGTGATCATCCTGCTCCTGCTCGCGCTGAACGTGATGGTGCAGCGGCGGCTCGCGGCTCGTGATCGTGCCGCGATGCCGTCGCGCTGACCCTCCGAGAAAAAATCTCGGGGGCGTGTCGATCTCGCTCTTCCTCGTTCGACGTCCGGGTAGAAGGCACCACAACCCCCACGAGGAGGCAGCAATGCGTTTCATGGTCATCGTCCCGGGCAACGCCGACACCGAAGCCGGCGTCATGCCGAGCACCGCGCAGCTCGAAGAGATGACGGCGTACAACCAGGAGCTCGTCAAGGCGGGCGTCATGCTGGCCGGCGACGGCCTGCACCCGACGTCGAAGGGCGCCCGCGTGCGGTTCGACGGGACGCAGCGCACGGTCATCGACGGGCCGTTCACCGAGGCCAAGGAGATCATCGCCGGCTACTGGGTCTGGGAGTGCGCGTCGCGCGACGAGGCGATCGAGTGGCTGAAGCGCGCGCCGTTCGACGGTGAGGAGATCGAGCTGCGGCAGATCTTCGAGGCCGACGACTTCGGCGACGAGCTCACCCCCGAGCTGCGCGCGGCCGAGGACGAGATGCGTCAGCAGGTCGAGCAGCGCTCGTGAGCGACGCGGCCACCACGCATCGCGCGATCGACGCCGTCTGGCGGATCGAGTCGACCCGGCTGATCGCCGGGTTGACCCGCATCGTCCGCGATGTCGCGGTGGCCGAGGACCTCGCGCAGGACGCGCTCGTCGCCGCGCTGGAGCAGTGGCCCGAGTCGGGCATCCCGGAGAACCCGGGTGCCTGGCTCATGGTCACCGCCAAGCGGCGCGGCATCGACGCGCTGCGCCGCCGCGCCACGCTCGAGCGCAAACAGGAGATGATCGGGCGCGAGCTGGAGCTCATCCAGCAGCTCGACCAGCCCGACCTCGTCGCCCAGGTCGACGAGGTCGAGGACGACGTCCTGCGGCTCATCTTCATGACGTGCCATCCGGTGCTGTCCCAGGACGCGCGGGTGGCGCTCACACTCCGGCTGGTCGGCGGGCTCTCGACCCCGGAGATCGCGCGGGCGTTCCTCGCGCCGGAGGCGACCGTCGCGCAGCGCATCGTCCGGGCCAAGCGCACGCTGACCCAGGCGCACGTGCCGTTCGAGGTGCCCGGGTCGGATGTACTGGCCGAGCGCCTGTCGGCGGTCCTCGAGGTCGTCTACCTCGTCTTCAACGAGGGCTACGCCGCCACGGCGGGCGAGCACTGGACCCGCCCCGCGCTCTGCGACGACGCGCTGCGGCTGGGCCGCATCCTCGCCGGGCTCCTGCCGCGCGAACCGGAGGTCCACGGGCTGCTGGCGCTCATGGAGCTCCAGGCGTCGCGGCTGCGGGCCCGGGTGGGACCGGGCGGCGCGCCCGTGCTCCTCGCCGACCAGGACCGGGCGCGCTGGGATCGCTTGCTCGTGCAGCGCGGGCTGGCCGCGCTGCGTCGCGCCGAGGCGCTCAGCGGCGCACTCGGCCCGTACACGCTCCAGGCCGCGATCGCCGGCTGCCACGCGCGCGCCCGGACGTTCGAGGAGACGGACTGGCCGCGGATCGTGGCGCTGTACGACGGCCTCGCGGCGCTCACCGGCTCGCCGGTCGTCGAGCTCAACCGCGCGGTCGCCGTGACCATGGCGTTCGGGCCGCAGGCGGGCCTGGAACTCGTCGACACCCTCGCTGAGGATCCCGCGCTGCGCGACTACCACCTGCTGCCGAGCGTGCGGGGCGACCTGCTCGTCCGTCTGGGCCGGTCCGCCGAGGCACGCGACGAGTTCGTGCGCGCGGCGGACCTGTGCGCGAACGACCGCGAGCGCGAGCTGCTGCTCTCGCGCGCGGTCGCTACAACGGAACCGCGGTGACGACGATGTTGTCGCGGTACTGGCCGGCCTGCTCGTCGAACGGGCCGCCGCACGTCACGAGCACGAGCCGGCGCGGACCGGTCCGGGTGAAGATCGACGCGGGGAGCGCGCCCTTGCGCATCTCCCGCATCGACGTGACCCGCCAGCGCCGCGTTCGGCCGTCGTCGGCGCGCAGCTCGATGCGGTCTCCGCGCCGGGCGCGCTTGAGCGCATAGAACGCGCCCGCGCCGCGCTTGGCGCTGTCCACATGGCCGGCGAGCAGGATCGTGCCGCCCGTGGCCCCGGGCGCCGCGCCGTCGCGCCACCAGCCGACCCGGTCGATGTTCTTGGGGACCGCCAGCGCGCCCTGCTCGAGGTCGATGTCGGCGGTCGCGATGGGCGCGCGGATGCCCACGCGGGGCAGTGCGACGCTCGTCGGGGTCGTGCGGTCGTCCTGCGCCGCCGACGCCTTCGGCGCGCGGACCTCGACGTCACCGCGGCCGGTGAGGATGAGCGGCGCGGCCAGCGAGGTCTCGGCCTCGACGCCGCACTTCGACTCCGTGCCGGTCACGAGCTCACTGCCCGCGATCCGCTCGACGTAGGTGTAGAAGCCCGCGCGGCGCAGACGGGTCGTGGGGGAGCGGTACTGACCGTCGCCCTTGTCGGCCTGGACCTTGCCCTTCCAGGACGGCTCGCCCTTGCAGTCCATCGCCGCCCGCGACGGGTACGGGCCGTAGAGCTCGAGCTCGACCTCCACGGGCGTGGTCCCGGCACCGGAGACCTTGACGTTGTCGTACAGCTCCG
>JAEMQS010000250.1 GCA_016463765.1 Solirubrobacteraceae bacterium
CTTGAGCTCGGCGAGCTCCTTGAGCTGATCGACGACCGACGCCTGCGGCGCGTACTGCTGCTGCTCCTGCTGGGCCCACTTGTTGGCCTGACGGCGTGAGACGTTGTTGCTGACGTGCGTGGCCGTGCCCGCGATGACGGCGGTGCGGGCGACGCCGCGAAGAAGTCCTGGCATGAGTTCTGTGCTCCGGTTCGAGAGGGTCAGGCGACCGCGTCGGCCGCTTCGAGGGCGCCGATGAGGTCCTGGACGGGAATGCGGCCGCTGGCGACGAGCTGCCCGCCGCCCTTGCGCACCGCGCTGGCGAACGGCGCCGCCCAGCGGTTCTCCCAGACGAGGATCGCGGCGCTCGTGCCCGGCTCGAGCACGCCGCCGGCTTCGGAGATGTCGTCGTCGCCGAGCAGGCCGCTGGAGGCCCCCTCGAACACGGCAAGGGTCTCTCCGAGCTCGTTGATGTCGAGGACCGTCACCGTGCCGTCCTCGTCCTTGGCGATGAACGCGAGGTCGATCAGGCGGATGAGGCCCTGATCGACGAGGTCGACCAGGTGGGGCAGCGCTTCGCCGGTCGGCTGACGGCCGGGCCATTCGACGACGATGTAGTCGATCGGGCCCAGCTCATCGAGTTCGGACATGTGCAGTCTCCGGTTGCGGGGTGTTGCGCGATTCTTCCACGTTTCCCGCGCCGTGCATCCGGGTTTTGCCACGTGCGCGCATAGACTTCGCGCGGTGCCCTACGAGGCGATCCTGCTCGGCCTGGCCAGCGCGTTCCGGCCGACCGGGATCGCGGCGATCTACGCGCTGCTGGGGTCCGCTCGGCCGCGGCGGTCGCTGCTCCTGTTCCTGGCCGCGGGCGCGCTGTTCAGCGTCACGGTGGGCGCGGTCGTCGTCCTGGCGCTGAACGAGGTCTCCGGCTACCGCCGGCAGACCACCGTGAGCGGGGTCGTCGACCTCATGATCGGCGCGGCGGCCCTGGGCTTCGCCGCAGGCGTCGTCTCCGGCCGGGTCGGATGGTCGCCGGCGGCGCAGCGCACCGCACCGGGGTGGGTCACGCGCCTGCGCGATCCGTCCGCGCGGATCCTGGTCGTTGCGGGGATCGCCACCCACCTGCCGGGGATCTTCTATCTCGCGGGACTGCACCTCATCGCGGTCGGGCGGCCGGGCCCCGCGGCCGGAATCGCCGAGGTGCTGGTCTACAACGCCCTCTGGTACTCGACCGGGGTCGCGGCGCTGGTCGCGTTCGTCCTGCAGCCCGAGGGCACGCGTGCCGCCGTCGAGTGGATGCGCAGCTGGCTGCGCGACCACGAGCGCCAGGTGCTGGTCGCGGTCTTCACCATCGTCGGCGTGTGGTTCACCGGCGCGGGGGCGCAGACGATCCTGGCGTGATCCCCACTATGGTCGGGGGTCGGAGACGATTCGGAGCAGACGCATGACTGACCAGACCGCCGACACCGAGCAGCATCCGCTGCGTGTCGCCATCGTGGGCTCGGGCCCCTCGGGGTTCTACGCCGCCGGCCACCTCCTCTCGCAGGCCGGCCGGCCGATCGAGGTCGACGTGTTCGAGCGCCTTCCCACGCCGTGGGGCCTCGTGCGCGGCGGCGTCGCGCCCGACCATCCGAAGATCAAGTCCGTCACGCGCATGTACGAGAAGACCGCGCGCAAGGAGGGCTTCCGCTTCTTCGGCAACGTCGAGGTCGGGACGGAC
>JAEMQS010000125.1 GCA_016463765.1 Solirubrobacteraceae bacterium
CCATCTCCTTGACGAGGTTCTGCAGCGCGTTCGCGGCCTTGCGCGGGTTCGTGATGACCGGCGTCAGCAGGTGGGGGATCGACTCGTACAGGTTCAGCTCGACCTGCTTGGGATCGACCAGGACCATGCGCAGCTCGTGCGGCGTGGCGCGCAGCAGGATGCTCGCGAGCATCGCGTTGATCGCGCCCGACTTGCCCGCGCCGGTGGTGCCCGCGACCAGCAGGTGGGGCATCTTCGCCAGGTCGGCGCCGATGGCCTTGCCCCCGACGTCCTTGCCGAGCCAGACGGTCAGCGGCGACCAGCCCTCCGGCGCGTCCTGGAAGACGTCGCCCAGATGGACCATGTGGCGGTTCGCGTTCGGCACCTCGACGCCCACCGCGGTCTTGCCGGGGATCGGGGCGAGGATGCGGATGTCCACGGCGGCGAGCGCGTAGGCCAGGTCGTCCTTGAGCTGGCTGACCTTGCTCATCTTGATGCCCGGCGCCAGGCGCAGCTCATACCGCGTGATGTGGGGACCGGCGACGGTCCCGACGAGCTTCGCGTCGACCTTGAAGTGCGCCAGCGCCTCGATGAGCGCGTGGGCGGTCTCCTTCTGCGCCGCGGTGTCCGGCCGGGTCTGGTCGCGCGTGGAGCGCGTCAGCAGACGGGCGCGCGGGACCTTCCACTGGAAGTCGGGCGAGTCGGTCACCGACGCGCGCAGGCGGCCCTGCGGCGTGAGGTCCTCCTCGCTGATCTTCATGACGCCGTCCTCGTCCTCGTCCTCATCGAGGTCGTCGTCCTCGACGGGCTCGAGTTCGGGAAGGTCCTCGTGGGCGAGCGGCTCGGGGTCGGGCTCAGGGGTCGGTTCGGGCTCCTCGTCGGCCTCGAAGGGGTCCGGTGCGGCGGTGGTGTCGCCGAACAGGTCCGGGAAGCGCTCCGCGCCGTCGAGCGTGCGGGTGGCCGGCGCCTCGACGTGCGTGGCGCGCACGATCGGCTCCTCGTCCTCGGGCTCGGGCGGCACCATGGTGCGCTCCTCCTCCGGGGGCGCAGTCGTCCGGACAGGACGGGCGGGAACCGCGGTGCGGATGACGCGCGTGGTGTCGGCCACCGACGACGACGTCGCGCGCAGGACCCCGGCGACCGAGGCGCCGGTCAGCAGCAGGAGGCCCGCGAGGAGCAGGAAGACGGCGATGACGTGCGCCCCGGCGATGCCGAGCCCGGTCATGGTCGCCCAGAGGAGCGTCTCACCGAGCAGGCCGCCCGCCTCGCGGTACTCCTGGGCGTCCCAGAAACCGGGGCGGTCTCCGGGGCCGAGCCCGAACGTGCCTGCAGCCAGCCCCAGCGCGAAGGCGAGCGCGAGGCAGACCGCACCCGCGCGGATGGGCCGGACCGACGGGAGCACCGGGCGCAGCACGAGGACCGCACCCGCACCGGCGACGAAGACCGGGACGGCGTACGCGAGCTGGCCGAGCAGGAACTCGAGGCCGTCGAGGATCTGCTCACCGACCACCCCGCCGTTCCACCCCAGGTACAGCGGGAAGGCGAGCAGCACGGCGACGGCGACGAGGCCGAGCCCGAGCAGGTCGAGCTGGCGCTGTTCGAGCGCGGGCAGCCGAAACGCGGTCGGCGATGAGCGCCGGGCACGTGCTCGGCGTTTGGCGGGCTGACGACGGGCTGCCATGTCCTTCGACCTCGATTCGCCGGGGGTGGCGCGATCCCTGCCCGATCGGTTAGACCGTGGCCATGGCGAACCTCCACTCCCCCACCTATGACGAAACGCGAGACCAGGACGGGTTTCGTGCCCGTCGCGCCCGCGTCGGGCGGCAGATCGGCGCGCGGCGCCTGGGCATCAGCCAGTGGGAGCTGCCGCCCGGAGAGGCCGCCTACCCGTACCACCTGCATCTCGCCGAGGAGGAGCTCGTCATCGTGCTCGCCGGAACCCCCGCGCTGCGGACCCCGGCCGGCTGGCGCCGGGTGGCGGAGGGCGAGATCCTGAGCTTCCCGGTCGGCGAGGAGGGCGGACACCAGCTCGTCAACGACACCGGCAGCGCCGTGCGGTTCCTCGCGATCAGCACGAACGGCGATCCGGACATCATCCTGTACCCCGACGAGGGCAAGGTCCGCGCGGCCGACCGCCACCCCGAGGGGGACCGCCACGCCTACTCCTTCCGGCTCGAGGACCAGGTCCCGTACCACGACGGCGTGGAGCCGCCGACCGTGCCATCTAGCATGAGCGTATGAACGAACGCCCTGCCCGCGTGCTGGTGGTCGAGGACGACGAGGAGATCGTCCAGGTTCTTCAGCGCTCGCTGCGCCTGGAGGGCTACGAGGTGCGGGCCAGCCTCGACGGTGAGACGGCCCTGGCCGACGCCGAGTCGTTCTCGCCCGATCTGGTCGTCCTCGACCTCGGCCTGCCCCTGGTCGACGGCATCGACGTCGCGCGGCGCCTGCGTGAGAAGGGCGACGTCCCAATCCTGATGCTGACCGCGCGCGACGGCGTCGAGCAGCGCGTCGAGGGCCTCGATGCCGGCGCCGACGACTACCTCGTCAAGCCGTTCGAGCGCCAGGAGCTGCTGGCCCGCATGCGCGCGCTGCTGCGCCGCCGGCCGCCGCGCGGGAGCGCGTCGCTGGTGGTCGCCGACCTGTCCCTGAACCCCGACACGCACGAGGTCAAGCGCGGCGAGCGCGACATCGAGCTGACCCAGCGGGAGTTCGAGCTGCTCGAGTACCTGATGCGCAACGAGCGCATCGTCGTGCCGCGCCAGCGCCTGCTCGAAGAGGTCTGGGGCTACGACCCGTTCGCGACGACGAACACCATCGAGGTGTTCGTGTCGAATCTGCGACGCAAGCTGGAAGCCGAAGGTGAGCCGCGTCTCCTCCACACGATCCGCGGCGCGGGCTACGTTCTCCGCGCCTAGACGGTGGCCGATCCGCTGGCGGCTCGCCGGCGGCTCCGCGCTGCTGACGTTCGTGATCCTGTGCGTGTTCGCGATCGCGGTCGGCACGCTGACGACCCAGCGGGTCCGCGACGACTTCAACCGCCAGGTCGATGACGCGGCCGACAACCTCGCCGCGGCAGCGCAGCCCCGTTTCGAACTCACGACCACCGGGCTGAAGTACCGTGGCCTCGGCGTCGACCTCAACACCTACGCCCGTTCACAGAACGCGTCGGTCCGGGTGCTCGGGCTCGACGGGCGGCAGTACAGCAGCAGCGTCGGGGCGCCGGACGTCGGCATCCCCCGGGCCGGGACCGTCGAGGACCGCGGGTACCGGATCGGGACCCGTGAGGTGCAGTTCAACGACGGCCTGATCTCAGGCTCGCTGTACATCCAGTACGCGCGGCCGCTCGCCGACGTCGAGGCCACCATCAACCGCGTCAAGCTGTTCCTGCTGGGCGGCGTCCTCTCGGGCGCGGGGCTCGCACTGCTCGCCGGCCTCATGACGGCTCGCCGCGCGATGGCGCCCGTGACCGACCTGACGAGCACGGCGCGCGAGATCGAGCGCACACAGGACCCGGCGCTGCGCATGCCGATCCCCGAGGCCGACGACGAGGTCGCCGAGCTCGCCCGCACGCTCGAGGACATGCTCCACGCGCTCGAGGCCTCCCGGAACGAGACCGTCGCGGCCCTGAAGCGCCAGCGCGAGTTCGTCGCCGACGCGTCGCACGAGCTGCGCACCCCGCTCACCAGCGTCCTGGCGAACCTCGAGCTCCTCGCGGAAACCCTCGACGGCGAGCGCCGGGAGGCTGCGGACTCCGCGCTGCGCTCATCGCAGCGGATGCGGCGCCTGGTCGCCGACCTCCTGCTGCTCGCACGTGCCGACGCCGCGCGCGAGGCGCCCCACGAGCCGACCGACCTCGGGCGCGTCGTCGTCGAGGCCGCGGCGGAACTGGGCCCCGTGGCCGAGGACCACGAGCTCGAGGTCGACACCCACCCCGCGATCGTCGACGGCTCACGCGACGAGCTGCACCGCCTCGTCCTGAACCTCATGCAGAACGCCGTGGCCCACACGCCGGCCGGCACCCACATCCACGCGGCGGTCCGCGGCGAGGACGGGATCGTCACGGTGACCGTCGAGGACGACGGACCGGGGATTCCGCCGGAGCTGCGCGATCGCGTCTTCGAGCGCTTCGTCCGCGGCGGAGGCGATCGCGGGGGCAAGTCGTCGGGCCTCGGCCTGGCGATCGTGCGTGCCGTGGCGGAGTCCCACGGCGGTCAGGTCAGCGTGCAGTCACCGACGATGAACGGCGACGGGCCGGCGCACGGCACGCGGTTCATCGTCCGGCTCCCCGCGTCGGTCATGGCATAGTTTCGTCCTTCGGTCGTCGCAAGCTCCGACCTCCGGCCGACGTCACTAGACCTCGACGACGACGGGCAGCACCATGGGGCGCCGCTTGATGCGCTCGTAGACGAACTGCGCCAGGTCGTCGTGCAGGACCTGCTGGAGCAGATCGGTCTCGCGGATCTCCTCCTTGGCGGCCTTCTCGATCGAGTCGTCCACGGCGTCGCGGATGTCGTCGATGAGCTGCTCGGCCTCCTCCTTGAAGGAGACGCCGCGGAAGATGACCTCGGGGTCGGCAACCGACGAGCCGTCCTGCTCGCTGATCGTCGCGACGACGACGAAGATGCCATCGGCCGACAGCATGCGCCGGTCGCGCAGCGCGACGTCGGCGACGTCACCGATGTCCATGCCGTCGACGAAGATCATGCCCGACTGCACCGGCTCGCCCCAGCGGGCGCCCTGCGCGTCGATCTCCAGCGGCAGCCCGTTCTCGCCGCGGAAGATGTTCTCCTCCGGGACGCCGACGGCCTCGGCGAGCTCGCCGTGCAGGCGGATGCGCTTGTGGTCGCCGTGGAACGGCATGACGTACTCGGGCTGCGTGAGGTTCAGCATGAGCTTGATCTCCTCCGCGTAGCCGTGGCCGGAGGCGTGGATCGGGGCGTCGCGCGTGGTGACGACGTCGCAGCCGATCTGGTGCAGGCGGTCGATCGTCTCGTTGATCGCGCGCTCGTTGCCGGGGATCGGCGTGGCGCTGAAGACGACGGTGTCGCCCTCGCGCAGCTCGACCTGCGGATGGTCGCGGTGGGCCATGCGCCGCAGCGCCGAGAGCGGCTCGCCCTGTGATCCCGTCGAGATGACGACGAGCTTGTGGTCGGGCCAGTCGTCGATCTCGCGCGGCTGGACGAGAATGCCCTCGGGAACGTCGATGTGGCCCAGCGACTTGCCGATGTTCGTGTTCTTCTTCATCGACCGGCCGATGAGCGCGACCTTGCGCCCGAGACCGGCGGCGGCGTCGACGACCTGCTGCACGCGATGGATGTTCGAGGCAAAGCACGTGACCACGATGCGTCCCTCACAGCGGGCGAAGACCTCTTCGAGCTTGGGCCCGACGACGGCCTCCGAGAGCGCCCAGCCCGGCCGGTCCGCGTTGGTGGAGTCGCCGCAGAGCAGCAGCAGCCCGTCGCGCCCCAGTTCGGCCAGGCGCGCCATGTCGGCGGGGCCGCCGTCGACGGGGGTCTGGTCGAACTTGTAGTCACCGGTGATGAGCACCGTGCCCAGCTCGGTCGTCACGGCGACCGCCGACGCGTCGGGGATCGAGTGCGTCATGTGGATGAGCTCGATCGAGAAGGGGCCGGCGTCGAACGGCTCGCCGGGCTTCGTGTCGACGAGGTCGACGTCCTTCAGGCGGTGCTCGTCGAGCTTGCTGCGGGCCATGGCCATCGTGAGCGGCCGGCCGTAGATCTTCGGGGCCGGGCCGCCGAGCTCACGCAGGACGAAGGGCAGCGCACCGAGATGGTCCTCGTGGCCGTGCGTGATGACGATCGCCTCGATGTCGTCCACCCGGTCGCGCAGGTACGCGAAGTCCGGGAGGACGAGGTCGATGCCCATCATCTCCGCCGTGGGGAACCGCAGTCCTGCGTCGACCAGCACGATCCGGTCCTCGTACTCCAGGACCGTCATGTTCTTCCCGATCTCGCCCAGCCCGCCGAGCGGGAGGACACGCAGCGTGCCACTCAAGACGTGACGCCCTCGAGCAGACCGACGGACTGGAGCCCGCGGCGGATGACGCCGAGTTCGGTCTCGGTCGCCTCGACCATCGGCAGACGCAGGCCGCCGACGCGATGGCCCAGCAGGTTGAGCGCCGCCTTGATGGGGATCGGGTTCGTGGTGACCGACAGCGCCTCGAACAGCGGTTGCAGCTCGGCGTTGATCTCGGCGCGCCGCGCGGGATCGCTGACCATCTGCTGCATGCGGTCGCCGACGATGTGGCTCGCGACGCAGATGCCACCGACGCCACCAAGCTCCAGCGTGGGCAGCAGGCTGTCGTCGTCGCCGGCGTACAGGTCCAGGCCGTCGACGAGCGCCAGGTTCGCCGGGTTCGCCTGCTTGACCGCGGAGACGTTCTCCAGCTGTGCCAGCTCCGCGAGCAGGTCGTTCGGCATGTCGGTGCCCGTGCGCGCGGGGATGTTGTAGAGCACGATCGGCTTGTCCGTCGCGCGTGAGACCTCCGCGAAGTGCCGCAGGATCCCGCGACGGTTGGGCCGGTTGTAGTACGGGGTCACCACGAGCACGGCGTCCGCGCCGAGCTCCGTCGCGCGCTCGGTGAGGTGGCAGGCATGGCGCGTGTCATTCGAGCCGGTGCCGGCGACGACGGTCGTGCCCTGCGGCCGGTTCGCGCACGCGA
>JAEMQS010000126.1 GCA_016463765.1 Solirubrobacteraceae bacterium
TGGGGCTCGGCGCGTTCTACCGCGCGCTGGCGATCGGCACGATGTCGATCGTCGCTCCGATCTCGGCGACCGGCGTGGCGATCCCGGTGATCGTCGGGCTCGCGCAGGGTGAGGACCCGTCGCTCGTGACGTCGGCGGGGCTCGTCCTCGCGGTGGCCGGCGTCGTGCTGGCCTCGCGCGAGTCCCGTCCCGAGGACGCGCCCGAGATCGACGAGTCGGCCCGGCGCCAGTCGATCATCCTCGCCCTGGTCGCGGGCGCGGCCTTCGGCACGTACTTCACGTTCGCGGACCTGGCGTCCGAGGAGTCGGTGACCTGGGCGCTGTTCCTCAGCCGCGCGGTGTCGACGCCGGTCCTGCTGGTCGTCGTCCTGCTCGTCGCCGGGGCGGCCGCCGTGCCGCGCACCCCCGCAGGGCTGGCGCCGCTGGTGGCGATCGGCGTCCTCGACCTCTGCGCGAACGCGCTCTACAACGTCGCCACGACGAAGGGCGACCTCTCGGGCGTCGCGGTGGCGGCCGCGCTGTACCCCGTGGTGACCGTGCTGCTCGCGGCGGCCGTCCTCCACGAGCGGGTGCGGGGCAGTCAGGCGGTCGGCGTCGCGGCCGCGCTGGCGGGCGTCGTGATGATCGCCGCCGGCTGAGCGCCTTCGGGCGTGGCCGCCTGCTCGGCGGCGGCGTCCAGCGTGAGCAGGAGCTCCATGGCGACCCGGTCGGCGCGGTCGACGATGTCGTCGCGCTCCTCCGCGCCGGCGAAGCGGTCGAGGTGCGGCGAGCGCCGGATGCGCTCCTGCACCTCGGAGTCGGCGAGCACCTGGGCGAAGGGGCTCGTCCCGACGCTGTGGTCGCGGTGCAGCCACCCTCCCCGCGGCGGCGTCGCCTGCAGGTGGGCCTCCCCGGCGTGCGGGTGCTCCAGCAACCGGGGCGCGAGGCGCGCGATCGTCGCGCGGTGCAGCGCGCCGCCGAGCTTGCGCCGGCGCGGCAGGCGGGCCGCGGCGAGTGTCCAGCGCGCGTCGAGGAACGGAGCGGCGACCGGCAGCTCGGCGTCGGACAGCCGGACGCCCATGCCCACGAAGTGCCGGACCCGCTGCGTCGCGTAGAAGTGGTCGAGCCGGTCGAGCGGGCGGGCCGGGATCGCGCACCGTGCGGCCAGGCGCTCGGGCAGCCACGCCGCGTCGTCCCCGCCGCGGGCCGGGTCCAGGAAGGACGGCAGCCGGTCGTAGGCCGCGCGTCCGCGCCGGACGGTGATCGCCAGGCGGACGCGGGCGAGCCGGTCGGGTGCGTGGTCGGCGACCCGCGCGGCGACGCCGGCGTCCGCGTAGAAGCTGCGCGCCAGTTCGCCGTTGGCGCCCTTGACGACGACCGGGAACCCCTGCGCCGCGGCGCCCGCGAAGAGGAACCGCGAGTGCCAGTCGCCCGCCGGGTACGCGCCGCCGGTGCGATGGGTGATGCCGGGCGCGTGGCGCAGCCAGTCGCCGGGGTCGAGTGCGGTGGTGTGGTGCTCGAGGCCGAGGTCCGCGGCGATCGCCCGGGCGACCCGCACGTCGGTGCTCTCGGGCGGACCAGCGGTCCACACCGCGGGGCGTCGGCCCAGGTGCATGAGCGCCGCGAGCAGCGCGCGGCTGTCCAGCCCGGCGGTGAGCGCGACGAGCGGCGCGTCTGGCAGTTCGGCGGTGACCTCGAGCAGGGCGGTGATCGCGTCCTCGTCCGTGCCGGAGTCGTCGGCGAGCACTGGCGTGAGCGCGTCGTGCTGGGTCAGGGTCACGGCCCCGTCGCGCGCTTCGAGCACGCAGCCGGCGGGCACGCGGCGGACGTCGGCGTGCAGGGTCTGGTCGTCGACGAGGTGGCGGATGAGCGCGAGCGTGCGTACCGCTTCGTCGTTCCAGCGCCACGGCCGGCCGGCCCGGCGCGCGACGTCGAAGACGCTCGCTCCGTGGACGATGCCGCTGCCGTGCGCGCGCCGCGTCCAGTAGTAGGGCCGGCACGAGAGCAGCGACGTCGCGATCGTCGTCTCGGGCCGCCCGTCGCGCAGGCGGTCCTGGGCGACGACGAAGTCCCCTCGCAGGTCCGCGAGCGGCACGCCCGCGCGCGCCCGGTCCAGCAGCTGGGCCGCGGGCTCCGGGGACCACCCGAGCATCCGCACGGCCGACGACATCTCCTCCATGCCAGGAGTAATGCACGTCAGACCATGAACGCTGCTCAGTTTCATATGAACCCGGTTCACTTTCGCGCGGCGGCGGGGTGCCGGGTAGCCTCCGGCGGGTGGTGCTCGCGCACGTGGGAGGGGTGCAGGTCGATGTCCTGCAGCTGGCGCCGCTCGTCGCGGCGGGGCTCATGTATGCGCTGCGCGCCCGCACGCTCGCGGGGGAGGGTCGTCCGGTTCCCGGTCTGCGTCAGGTGTCGTGGTACGCCGGCCTGACGGTCATCGGCCTGACGCTGGCCTCGCCGCTGGCGCACATCGCCGGCGAGCTGTTCGTCGCCCACATGAGCGAGCACCTGCTCATCGCCGAGCTGGGCGCGCTGCTGCTCGTGCTCGGGCTCACCGGCCCGATGCTCGTTCCCATCCTGCGCGTCCGCGAGCTGCGGTGGCTCGAGCGGCTGGCCCAGCCCGTCCCGGCGTTCCTGCTGTGGGCGGTCAACCTCGCGTTCTGGCACATCCCGGGGCCCCACGAGGCGGCGGTGCGCGAGGAGGTGGTCCACGCGCTGCAGCACATGCTCTTCGTGGGGTGCGCGTTCAACGCGTGGATGGCGCTCCTCGGCCCCCTCCCGAAGCCCGCGTGGTTCGGGACCTGGGCGAAGCTCGGCTACATCCTCGCGCTGCGCCTGTTCAGCACGGTGGTGGCGAACGTCTTCGTCTGGGCGGGGACGCCGCTGTACGACGTCTACGACGCGGGCGAGCGCGAGTGGGGCATCTCGCCGCTGTCCGACCAGGTGGCCGCGGGCAGCGTGATGATGGTGGAGGGCTCGATCGTCACGATCTGCATCATGGGCTGGCTCTTCGTGCGCGCGGGACGCGAGGACGAGGAGGCGATGGCGCTGGACGAGTTCGCCGCCGCGCGCGGCGCGCCGCTGCCCGACGGGCGCGCGGCGCGAGCGGTCGCGGCGGGGCGCGGGGCCGAGCTGCGCGCCCGCATCGAACGCGAGCACTGAGAAAGACCGCAACCTGACGCTCCTCTACGGTGTCTTGGCTCCGATGCCCCTGACGCGCCCTGTCCTCCTCGCCTGCCTCTGCCTCGCCGTGCTCGGCCTCGCCGTGCCCGCGGCGCACGCCCGGCCCGACCAGGCGATGACGTTCGAAGCCCCGCGCGACCTGCTCGACGCGACCCAGCGCGACCGCGCGCTGGCCGAGCTCGACAGCCTCGGCGTCCGCAACCTGCGCGTGATCCTGCGCTGGAAGGACGTCGCGCCCGCAGGCGACAGCGCCACGCGGCCCGAGTTCGACGCGACGGACCCCAACGCGTACGGGTGGGGCCAGTACGACGCGCTGCTCGCCGCCGCCGAAGCGCGCGGGTGGGCGGTGACCATCACGCTGTCGAGCCCCGTGCCGAAGTGGGCCACGAGCGCCAAGCGCGACACCGTCACCCGCCCGAGCCCCACGGAGTTCCGGCGCTTCGCGACCGCGGCGGGACGCCGGTACGGCGCGCAGATCGACACGTGGTCGATCTGGAACGAGCCGAACCTCCCGCAGTTCCTGCGCCCGCAGATCTCGCGGGGTAAGCCGGTCGGCCCGTCGCTGTACCGCGAGCTGTACCTCGCCGGGCGCGGTGGCCTGCTCGACGCGGGGCAGTCGGGCGACCGCATCCTCTTCGGCGAGACCGCCCCGAAGGGATCGACGAACCGCCTCCCGCCACTGGAGTTCATCCGCCGCGCGCTCTGCCTCGACTCGAAGTACCGCAAGCGCGCCAGCTGCACGCGCGTCCAGACCGAGGGCGTCGCGCACCACGCGTACACCACGCGCCAGGGTCCGTCCTTCGTGCCCGCGAACAAGGACGACGTCACGATCGGCGTCATCTCTCGTCTGCCTCGCGCGCTCGATCGCGCGGCGAAGGCCGGGGCGATCTCACCCAACCTGCCCATCTACCTCACCGAGTTCGGCATCCAGTCCGTGCCCGACACGTTCTCCGGGGTCCCGCTCCTCCAGCAGAACGAGTTCCGCGCGACGAGCGAGCGGCTCGCACGGGACAACAAGCGCGTCGTCGCCTTCTCGCAGTACCTGCTGCGCGACGACAACCCGACCGGCGAGGACAGCTACGGCGGCTTCGAGACCGGCCTGCGGTTCGCCGACGGCAAGGCCAAGCCGTCCCTCGCGGGATTCCGGCTGCCGCTGGCGGTGCGCACGCGGTCGGACGGCCGCGTGAGCATCTGGGGTCTCGCGCGCCCGGCCAACGGCGCGACGACCGTCGACCTGCAGGTGCGCAGCGGCGACGGCTACCGCCTGCTGCGGCGTGTCACCACCGACGCGCGGGGCTCGTTCACCCTGACCACGGCGGGCGGCGCGAGCAAGCGCTGGCGACTGCGCTGGACCGACCCGGCGGGCAAGACCTACACCTCGCCCGCGGTTCGTGCGTACGCCCGGTGACGCGGTGCTCTACGGTGTCCGCCAATGTCGCATCAGGTCTGGCTCCTCCGGCACGGCGAGGCCGAACCGCACGACGCGCGTCCTGACGCCGAACGGCGCCTGACCGCACGCGGTGAGGAGCAGGCGGCTGCGGCGGGGCGCGCGCTCGTCGCCCTCGAGACGCCGTTCCAGTTCGTCTTCACCAGCCCGAAGGTCCGGGCGGCCGAGACCGCGCGGCTGGCCTGCGAGTCGCTCGGGCTCGTCCCGGAGGTGCACACCCCGCTCGCGGAGGGCTTCGGCCTGGACGACCTGCGCGAGCTGCTGCACATCGTCGGCCACGACCGCCGGCTGCTGCTCGTGGGCCACAACCCGGACTTCGCGCAGCTCGTCGGCGACCTCACCGGTGCCAACGCCCGGGTGAAGAAGGGCGGCATCGTCGGGATGCGCGTCCACGGCGGCCGCGGCGAGCTGCTGTGCCTGCTCCAGCCTCGCGAGCTCGCGCGCATCATCGCGCGGGCGGTGGCGAGCTCGCCGTCCTGAGCAGGAAGTCGACGACGGCCGCGGCTCCGGGCTCCGGGCGTCCGTCGGCCTGCCTCGGCGCGGCCATGACGAGATCCATGTGGGCGTACCCGGGCAGGGTGAGGACGTCCCCGCGCTCGGCGGGTTTGATGGCGCGCAGGATCGGCGGCATGAAGCTGTCGGCGCCGACGATGGTCAGGCGCGGCTTGCGGGTCGCGGCGCCGGGGTCGCGCAGGTTCGCGAGATCGTCCTGGCGGGCGCCGGAGAGCGCGAAGACGATGTCGGTGAGCACTCGCATCGAGAAGTACTGCTCGGTGTAGTCCAGCGGGCCGTCGTACAGCGACCGGGCCAGGTCGTCGATGTCGGTGACCTCGTCGCCGGGCCGGGAGTACGGCCGCCCGTCGGGGAGCGTGAGCCCGGCCGGCGGCTCGTCGAAGGTCCGCCAGCCGTAGAGCTGGCCGTCTCGGGCGGGAATCATGAGCGGCTCGACCCCGCCGAGGCCCTGCAGCAGCGGACCGCGGAACGCCCCGGGCCCGAACGGCACCTGCTTGGGCGCGACCGGGCCGCGGTCGTAGGTCCCGACGCTGTGCTTGAGGAAGGCGAACGGCATGGTGTGGTCGTCCAGGAGCGCGCCGAGCAGCGCGCGGCCGGTCAGGTGCTGGCGGCGCAGCCGGGGCTTCGGCCCGAGCAGGTCCGCCCACGTCTGGGAGTGCAGGATGCTCAGGCCAAGGTCGCTCGCGGCGTCGGACGGCACCTGGTTGGCGATGGGGTTCGCGTCCTCGTCGGGCCGCAGCCGCGCGTTGATGCCCACGGCCTCGACGAGGATCGTGATGTCGGGGCTGACGATGGCGACGTCCAGCGCGCGTGGGAGGCGCCCGCCGTTGACCCAGCGCGTGACCGTGCGGTAGCCGAACGCGCGCAGTGGGCGGATCACCGCGTCGACCTGCGGCACGGTGCGCAACCCGGCGGGGTCGGCGGTGGTGAGGGTGTCGAGCGCGATGGTGCCCGCGCACAGGTCGGCGCCGAGTGCGCCGTCGTCGAAGCGCCAGGCGATGAGCGCCGCGGTCAGCGGACCACCGAGCGAGTGCCCGCCGCAGACGACCCGCTCGCGCCGGCGCTGCGCGTCGGGCACGCCCTCCGTGATGACGGTGCGGTAGTCCTCGAGCACCTGCTCCAGGCCGATCCGCGTGAGACCCGCGAGGTCCTTCGACGTGCGGAAGCCATCGAACCGGCGACCGTCGATCTCGCGGTCGTAGAAGTAGTAGTCGAGGACCTTGCGCGGGTCGTCGTCGCGCAGCGCGGCCTGCAGGCCGGTGTGGTCCTCCAGGCAGTTCGGCCGCCGGTCGAGTGCCCAGTACTCGACGTGGCGCCCGCGGTCGGCGGCCTGCTGGACGACGCTCAGCCCGTGCAGTTCCAGGGACCCGGCGCTGGCCGGGACGCCGGGCATGGAGACGAAGACCGCGTCGGCGTCCCCGGACGCTGCCGGTCCGCCGCGGTGGCGCAGGCGCAGGTAGCGCAGCTGGTCGCACGAGGCG
>JAEMQS010000050.1 GCA_016463765.1 Solirubrobacteraceae bacterium
CAGGTCGTCGTGCTCGCGGGCTACATGGCGCTGCTGACCCCCGAGTTCCTCGACCCGTTCCGCGAGCGGGTGGTCAACGTCCACCCGTCGCTGCTGCCCGCGTTCACGGGCCTGCGGGCCATCGAGCAGGCGCTGGCCTACGGGGTGAAGGTCTTCGGCGTCACCGTGCACCTGGTCGACGACGGCGTCGACACCGGGCCGATCCTGCTCCAGGGGGCGGTGGAGCTTCCGGACGCGACCGATCCGGCGGAGGTCCACACCGCGCTGCAGCCCGTCGAGCACCGGCTTCTGCCCGAGGCCGTGCGCCTGCTCGTGGCCGGAGGCTTCGAGCCAGATCCCGACCACCCGCGCCGGATGCGGCGCACGTCGATATCCTCGCGCGACCGATGACCGAGCCGAACATCCAGGAAACCGCAGGCGTCACCGCTCCCGGGGCGGTGCGCGTCCGCCGCGCACTCCTGTCCGTGTCGGACAAGCGCGGCATCGTCGACTTCGCCAAGGGGCTGTCCGAGCTCGGCATCGAGCTGGTGTCCACCGGGGGCACCGCGAAGGAGCTGATGGACGCCGGCCTCGAGGTGCGGACCATCAGCGACCTGACGGGCTTCCCGGAGATCATGGACGGCCGCGTCAAGACGCTGCACCCCAAGCTGCACGCCGGTCTGCTCGGCGTCCGCTCCAACGAGGAGCACGTCAAGACGGCCGACGAGCACGACATCGAGTGGGTCGATCTCGTGTGCGTCAACCTCTACCCGTTCGAGCGCACGGCGGCCAGCCGGGGTGCCACGGAGGACGAGGTCGTCGAGCAGATCGACGTCGGCGGACCCACGATGATCCGCGCGGCGGCGAAGAACCACGCGTTCGTCGGCGTGGTCGTCAAGCCGGAGTCCTACGACGCCGTGCTCTCCGAGCTCGAGGAGTTCGACGGCACGCTGTCCATGCCCACCCGCGAGGCGCTCGCCGCCGACGCGTTCGCGCTCACCGCGCGGTACGACACGGCCATCGCCCGCTGGTTCTCCGAGAAGCACGACGACTTCCCGCAGCTCTTCGCCCGCGCGTACGAGAAGGTCACCGACCTCTCCTACGGCGAGAACCCGCACCAGCGCGCCGCGTACTACTCCGAGGTCGGCGCGCGCATGCACGTGCTCAGCCAGGTCGAGCAGCACCACGGCAAGCAGCTCTCCTACAACAACCTGCTCGACCTCGACAGCGCCCGCGCGCTCATCTCCGAGTTCGAGGTCCCCGCCTGCGCGATCATCAAGCACAACAACCCGTGCGGCGTCGCGCTGGGCGCCACGCCGCTGGAGGCCTACGACAAGGCGTTCGCCGGTGACCCGCTCAGCGCGTTCGGCGGCGTCATCGCGCTGAACCGCAAGGTCGACAAGGAGACGGCGCAGAAGCTCGTCGACCAGTTCGTCGAGGTGCTCATCGCGCCGGGCTACGACGAGGACGCGATGTCGATCCTCACGGCGAAGCCGAACACGCGGATCCTGGAGGACGGCGAGCGCCGCAAGCCGCGTGTCGGCGAGCCCGCCATCCGCCAGCTCGCCGGCGGCCTGCTCGTGCAGGACCGCGACACGGGCATCGAGGACCGCACCGAGATGGAGGTCGCGACCACGCGCCAGCCGTCCGAGCAGGAGTGGAGCGAGATGCTCTTCGCCTGGCGCGTGTGCAAGCACGTGCGGTCGAACGCGATCGTCCTCGTGAAGGACCTCGCGACGATCGGGATCGGCGCGGGCCAGATGAGCCGCGTCGACAGTGTCCGGATCGCCGTCGACAAGGCGCGGATCGGCTCGCTGCAGGGCAGCGCGCTGGCCAGCGACGCGTTCTTCCCGTTCGCGGACGGGCCGGAGCTCGCGATCGCCGCGGGCGTCTCGACCATCATCCAGCCGGGCGGCAGCAAGCGCGACCGCGAGGTCGTCGAGGCGGCGGACAAGGCGGGCATCTCGATGGTGCTCACCAACCGTCGGCACTTCCGCCACTAGCACCGGCCACCAGGCGTCGAGAACGGCGTCCGCTTCTCAAGCGGGCGCCACAGTACGCCGAAGTACGGTGGGATGGACGCTCCCGCCGCCACGCGACCCGCGCCCGAGGCGCCGAAGCTCGCTGATCTGCAGGTGCTGCGGAAGCTCGCGGCGCTGGGCTTCCTGGCGGGCGCGCTGCTCGACCTGGGCACCCTGGTCCTGCCGGACCCCGATCCGCGCGACCACACCCACATGGTGCTCATCGCGCTGCTCCCGCTGACCTTCGGGCTGGCGCTGCTGTTCGGGCGCAGGCTCTCCGATCGGGCGATCAAGCTCATCGCGGTCTCCGGAGGCATCCTGACCATCAGCGCGATGGTCGCCGTCATCCTGCCGCTCGGGGCAGCCCTCTTGTTCTACTGCTGGCCCGCGATGACGGCCGGGTACTTCTGCACCCGCCGCGAGCTGATCGCCAACATGGTCCTCCTCGCGGGAACCTGCGGGGCCGCGCTCGCCGTGAGCCGCTCCGAGGAGATCACCGGCAGCACCTGGGGCGTGACCGTGAGCATCTCGGTGATCGTCGCGCTCGGTGTCTCCGGGCTCGTGCGCCGCAACGTCGCGCTGCTCGAGCAGCTGCACGAGGTCGCGACCGTCGACGCGCTCACCGGGCTGCTGAACCGCCGGGCGTTCGAGCCCATCCTCGAGCAGGAGGTCGCGCGCAGCCGCCGCGCCGGCGTGCCGGTGAGCGTCGCGCTCTTCGACCTCGATCACTTCAAGCTCGTCAACGACCGCTTCGGCCACGCGGCCGGCGACGCCGCGCTCCAGCGGTTCGGCGCACTGCTGCAGGCCGAGACGCGGACGACCGACGTCGCCGCGCGCACAGGAGGCGAGGAGTTCGCCGTCCTGCTCTTCGGCACCGACACCGAGGGCGCCCGGACCTGGGCGGAAGGCGTGTCGGCGCTGCTCATCGCGGACACGCTCGACGACGACATCGTCCTGTCGACGAGCGTCGGCATCGCGACGCTCGGTGGCACCATCACCACGCCGGACGAGCTGCTCCTGGCGGCCGATCGGGCGCTGTACGCCGCGAAGGCCGCCGGCCGCCGCCAGGTCGTCGTCGCGAGTCCCGAGCACCAGCGCGTGCTCACCGTCGCGGCCTGACCCACACCGTTTGGTGTGGGTGCGCGCACCCGCTGTCGGCGGCGCGCGGCCCCGCGTTCGGCCACACTGCATGGGTGACCAAGGTCCTCATCGCCGACGACCAGGTGCTGCTGCGCGGCGGACTGCGCGCCATGCTCGAGGCCGAGGGCGACATCGAGGTCGTCGCCGAGGCCGGCGACGGCGCCGAAGCGGTCGACGAGGCACTGCGCACCCACCCCGACGTCATCCTCATGGACGTCCGGATGCCGAAGCTCGACGGGATCGAGGCCACCCGGCGCCTCCTGGCCGCCGGCTCGCGCGCGCGGGTCCTCGTCATCACGACCTTCGACCTCGACGAGTACGTCTTCGAGGCGCTGCGCGCCGGCGCCGCGGGCTTCCTGCTCAAGGCCGCGCCGCCGGGCACCCTCGTGCAGGCCGTCCGCACGGTCTCCGCGGGTGAGTCGCTGCTCGACCCCTCGGTGACCCGCCGGCTCGTCGAGCACTTCCTCGCCCGCCCGCAGCCCGACGAGGACACGCAGCGGCGCCTGGACGACCTGACCGAGCGCGAGCGCGAGGTCCTCGTCCTCCTCGCGCGGGGGATGTCGAACGACGAGATGGGCGAGCGGCTGTTCCTCAGCCCCGCGACGGTGAAGTCGCACGTGACGCGCATCCTCGGCAAGCTCGGGGTCCGCAGCCGCGTGCAGGCGGTGGTGCTGGCGTACGAGACGGGCCTCGTGCGGCCGGGTGACCCTGGGCCGTGAGCGCGGCGCTGCGCTGGCTGCGGCTGTCCGCAGGCGACGCGGCGATCACGGTCGCCGTCGCGGCGTGGGCGGTCCTGGAGGCCCTGACCCTCGGAGGCGAGGTGCCGACCGGGTGGCGCGTCGTCTTCGCGACGGCGGTGACCGGCGCCATGGCGTTGCGCCGGCGCTGGCCGGGGGCGGCGCTGACGATCGCGCTGGGCGCGTTCCTGCTGGACATCGTCGTCGACGTGCTGCCGATCGAGGCGGTCACGCCGTTTCAGCTCCTGCCGCTCGCGACGTATGCCATCGCGGCGTTCGGGGCGCACCGTGCCCTGGCCGGCATCGCCGCACTGGTCGCCGTCCCGCTCCCGGTCGTCATGTTCGGCCCGTTCGCCCAGGACGGTCCCGTGACCACGAGGGACATCGTCAGCCTGGTGGTCGTCCAGTCCGTCGCCGCTGGTGCGGGGTGGGCGGTTCGCCGGCGGCGTGAGGAGGCCGAGCGGCAGGCCGAGAGCCTTCGGGCCGCGGGGCTCGGTGCCGATGCGCTCGTCCGCGAGGGGGTCGAGGAGGAGCGGGCCCGCATCGCTCGGGAGCTGCGGGCCATCGTCGCCCGCGCACTGTCGGCGATGGACGCCCGCCTGCGACATCTCGACACGGCCGGCGCCGGGCAGCTCGCAGCCGTGGCGGCCGACCTGCAGGTGCGGGCATCCGCCGTCATGACCGACCTCCAGCGCCTCCTCGGCGTGCTGCCCGAGCGTCAGGCCGGCGTGGCGCTGCCGGTCTCTGCGGACGCGGCCGTCGCGGCGGCGCGGGCCCGCGGCTGGGCCGTCCGGCTGGAGGGCGACGGCGGCGCGGCCGACGCGTCGGCAGGCGCGGTGCTCGCGGCCGGGCGCGTGGTCGAGGAGGTGCTGGCCGGCGACCCGCCGCCCCACCATCAACCGGTGGTCGTACGGGCCGACCGCGCGAGCGACGGTGTCCGCGTGCGGGTCTCGTCCCGCGGTTCGCTCCCGGGTCCGTTGGCCGACCCCGCGTCCCGGGGGTCGCTGCGTGAACGGGTGCGGCTGCACGGCGGGCGGGCACGGCTGCGCAGGCGTGCGAGGCGCTGGTCCGTCGACGCCGTGCTGCCGGGCGCGGACGCGTTGCGGCCGGGATGGCGCGAGCTGGTGCTCGGCGACGTCGTCGTCATCGGCGCGGCGACCCTCGTCGTGCTCGACGACGCGCGCGGCGCCGGCGGGGCCGGTCCGCTGACGACACTGCTCCTCGAAGCGGCGGTCTTCGTCGTGCCGCTCATGCTGCGGCGGCGCGCGCCGCTGGCGGCGGTCCTGGTGATCGCGGGAGGAATCCTGGCCCTAGAGCTGGCGAACGTCCTGCCCGGCTACTCCCGGACGCCGATCATCGCGGCGCTCCTGGGCTCCGGGGCGGCAGCGATGCACATCGCCGACACCCGGGTGGCGTTCGCGGCGGCGGCCGTCGCCACGATGTCGGCGGTGGCGGTGAACCTGCTCCAGCTCCCGCCCGACGTGCCGCTCACGGACACGCCGATCATCCTCTTCATGTTCGTGATGGCGTGGGGGTTCGGCCGCCGGGTGCGCCACAACCTCGAGCGCGTCGAGGACGCCCGGGCCGGCGAGAAGCGGCTCGCCACCGAGCAGTGGCGCCGGCTGCACCAGACGGTGGCCGAGGAACGGCGGTCCGTCGCGCGGGACCTCCATGACGTCGTGGCGCATGGCGTGTCGCTCGTCGGGGTCCTCGCCGGCGCAGCGGGAGCGCAGGCACGCCGCGACCCCGAGCGGGCACGTGGGTCGCTGCGGGCCGCGCGGCAGGCGGTCGTCCAGGCGCGAGCCGAACTCGAGCGCCTGACCTCCGCGCTCGGTGACGACCCGTCCGCGGCGCCGTCCGTGTCCCTGGCCGACGTGCGGGATCTTGTCGACATCGCTCGCGCGGGCGGGCAGATCGTCGACATCCGCCTGGACGTCATCGATGTGCGGCGGGTTCCCGCGCGCGTCGCGACGTCGGCCTACCGCATCGTCCAGGAGGCGCTGACGAACGCCCGCAAGCACGCGCCAGGGGCCGAGACCACGGTGCACATCACCGATCGCGGGGACGCCCTGCTGGTCGAGGTCCGCAACGACCCCGCTCCGGGTACCGACGCCGACGGCACCCGGCGGGGCATCGCGGGGATGCGGGAACGGGCGCGACTGCTCGGCGGCGACCTGGCGGCCGCCCCGGAGCCGGGCGGCGGATTCGCGGTCCGCGCCCGGCTGCCGGTGGGCTGAGCGCTACGCCCCCACCGCGGCGGTGCCGGCCGAGCCGACCGGATGGACCGGCCACAGGCGCGTGGCGGCGATGGCGTAGGCCGCGACGAGCAGCAGCGCGCCGCTGATCAGCACGACGGGCGTCAGCGTGGCGAAGCCCACGACCCAGCTGAGCGCGACCAGCGCGGGGACAGCGACGGGGACGAGGTCCGCGCGCCACAGCGCGACAGCCAGCAGCGTCGTGCCGAGCACGAGCCCGAGCACGCCCGCGAGGCCCAGGACACCGGGCAGCACCAGGTCGCCGGCCGCCTCGGAGACCTTCACGCCGGTCGCCTCGGGGACCTCCTGCGCCAGGGCGAGGTCGTACGCGTCGGTGATCAGCAGCCCGGGCAGGAGGGTCGCGCCGAAGACGGTGAAGAACGCGCCGATGCGCAGCCACCAGTCCCTGCGCCCGGCCAGCACGCCGATGAACGCGAAGCAGCCGGCGGCCAACAGCGCGTACGCGAACGCGAGGGTGATCGCCGCGGCCTGTGCCCGTCCCGGCTGTGCGGCGAGGGCGTCGTGATACGCCGCCGTGGAGTCCTCGCTCTCCCAGGGGGTGAGCGCCATACCGGCGACGAACAGGGTCGCGCCGGCGAGTGAGAGTGCCGCTGCGGGACGCCGCAGCGAGAAGGTGCGTGGAGTCATCCGCCGAACGTAGTCCCGCGCAGCGTGTTTTCCATCGTCCGGACGGTGCGGCCGGCCACCCCCGCCGGTGCCGCTCCGGACCTGGCTCACGCCGCGCACTTCGCAGCTTCACCTATGGAGGAAGGTCTGTCATGAACGCCACTCCCGCACCGGATGCCGCATTCGGTGGCTCCCCGGTGGGCGGCCCCAAGGTCATCCGCAGCATCGGGGCCTGTTTCGGCTGGCTCCTGCTGAGCTTCGGCCTCTGGGGCTTCGCCTGGATCTACAACACGCTGACCGAGATCGGCCGCGCGACCGGCAAGGACACGCAGGCCGGTCTGCGGACGGTGCTCTACATCATTCCGATCGTGAACATCTTCGTCCTCTACATGACGTGGAAGGACATCTCGGAGTTCGCGGAGGCGTCGGGTGAGGAAGGGTTCAGCCCGATCCTCTACATCATCCTGTCGTTCATCCCGATCGTGAACATCTTCATCTTCATCAGCGTGCAGAACAAGCTGAACGCGACGTGGATGCGGGCGAGCAACGGCTCCGCGCAGAAGGCCGAGCTCGAGACGCTGGAGAAGGTCCTGATCGGCGTCGGCGCCGTCATCTGGGTCTTCTACATCGGCATCATCGTCCTGGCGGGCGCGCTGAGCAGCTGATGGCGATCGTGCGGCACCGCTCCGGGTCGCCCTGGGAGGTGCCGTACGGCTACTGCCGCGCGGTGCGCTGCGGCCCCTTCGTGGAGGTCGCGGGCACCGTGGCGGTGGACGCGGACGGCGCCGTCGTGGCGCCGGGCGACCCGGGCGAGCAGACCCGGGTCGCGCTCGCGCGGATCGCGACGGCGTTGCAGACGGCGGGCGCACGACTCGACCAGGTCGTGCGCACGCGGCTCTACGTCGTCGACATCGCCGCGCATGCCGACGCCGTGGGGCGTGCCCACGGTGGGGTGTTCGCAGATGCGCCGCCGGTCACGGCGATGGTGCAGGTCGCCGCGCTCATCGATCCGGCCTTCCTGGTCGAGATCGAGGCCAGCGCCTACGTCACGGGATGACGACGAGGTCGACCTCGACGAGCGCGCCGACGGCCAGCGCGGTCACCCCGATGCACGTGCGGCTCGGCAGCCGCTCGGGGAACCAGGCCGCGTACGCCGCGTTGAACGCCGCGTAGTCGCGGGCGAACTCCGTCAGGTAGGCCCGGGCCTGCACGGTCCGGTCCAACGACGAGCCGCACAGCGTCACCACGCGCTCGAGGTTGCGCATCACCTGGTCGGTCTGCGCGGCGATCCCGCCGGGAACGACCTCGTTCGTCGCGGGATCGATCGGCATCTGCCCGGTCACGTACAGCCGCCCGTCACACAGGGTCGCCTGCGAGAACGGGGCGACCGACGTCGGCACGCCGTCCTCGGGCCCGAAGAGGTAGCTGACGATCTCGCTGCTCATCGCCGCGGCGGGAAGATCCGCTTCTCGATGCATGCGTGCACACCCTGGCGCCCGTCGACGACCTGCGTGACGGTGAAGTCGGCGGCGATCGACATGAGCGAGTACGCGTCGTCGCGCGACAGGCCCCAGCCGCGCTGGAGCAGGTTCAGCATGCGGCGTGAGGCCTGACCCATCGCCTCGTCCAGGTCGTCGCCGAACCCGTGGACGAGCTGGTGCGTGGCCGTGTCGAGCGTGGGGACGTCGAAGACGCTGTCGCGGACGATGCTGATCCGCAGCAGCCCGTTCAGCGACGACTCGAGTGCCGTGCCGGACACCTCCCCGTCGCCCTGGGAGACGTGCGGGTCGCCGACCGACAGCAGCGCACCCGGCACCTGCACGGGGTAGTGCATCGTTCCGCCCGCCCCGATCCGCCAGTTGTCGATGTTGCCACCGTGCTCGCCGGGCGGGATGGAGGAGTGGCGGCCCGGCGCGGCCGGCGCCACGCCCATGGTTCCGAAGTGCGGGCGCATCGGGACGACGACGCCCTCCAGCGCGGGCTGGCGGGCCGCGGGGTCGGGCGGGGTGATGATGCCCGGACCGTCGCTGTTGTAGAGCGGTGTCGTGGTCCAGTCGAAGGCGAAGTGGGCCCGCGCGGTCCCGCTCGGCTCGTCCAGCGCGTAGACCGTGACGCGCTCCTTGCCGAAGTCGTCGTAGAGGTGACCCCAGTTGCCGGCGAGGTTCGTGCCCCACGGCAGGCGCGGGCGGGCCTGGAGGATCTCGACGCGCAGGACGTCGCCGGGGCGGGCGCCCCTGACCGCGATCGGGCCGGTGAGCAGGTGTGGGCCGGGGCCGCGGTCCTGGACGCGGTCGAAGATCGCCTGGATGCCCTCGTCCATGAGCAGGTCAGGCGCGTCGCCGGCCTGATGCGTGACGGCTTCGATCTCGACGAGGTCGCCGGAGTCGATCGTCAGCGCGGGGGCGATGGAGTTGTCGAAGTGCCCCCAGTGCACCGTCTCCGGGGTGGCGGGCAGGTGGTGCAGGCGGCGGGTCATGGCAGTCGCACCGTGGGTCCCCCGGGCGGCAGCCCCTCGTGCGGCCGCAGGCGGACGAACGCCTCGCGGTCGACGGTGAGGGGGCCCGTGATGCCGGCCCAGCGCAGACGGTCGCGAATCCGCATGGCGCCGCGGTCGTAGATCGACCCGTCCTGCCACGCCATCGAGTAGTCGCTCTGCTGGGGCGGGGCCCAGCCGGGGAAGGGCCCGGTGCGTCGCGCGCGGACGAACACGTACTGCGAGCCACGCCCGCGGTAGGTGCCGCGCCGGCGCAGCTCGTCGGGGTCGACGACTCGCCACCAGCGCGTCCGGCCCGGGATCACGAGCTCCTCCCCGAGCCAGACCGCCTCGATCTCGAAACCGTGCGCCGGGGACAACGCGCGGAACAGGAGCTCCGGGCTGAACTGGTAGAAGCCGTGCCCGAGGTCGCCGTTGGACGGGGTGAGCGCGAGGTAGTGGCCGCCGACCTTCACCATCTGGATCGCGCTGGCGAGCGCGGTGGGGAAGTCGAAGACGTGTTCGAGCGTGCCGCCGTCGATGACGACGTCGTACTGCTCGTGCCACGCGTCGGGAACCGGGACGTTGAGGTCGTGGACGAGGTCAGCGCCCTCGAAGTCGCTGGCGTCGAGCGCGTGGATGTCGGTCGCGCCGAGTGCGGTGAGGAGCTCGTCGGCGTAGCCGGAGGCGCGGAGGCGCTTCGCGGCGGCGAGGTCGGCGGTGCCGCCGAAGCGACGGACCGTGCGGGCGATCAGGGGCGCGCGGACCCACAGGTTCTGGCGGCCGAGCTGGAGCGTGCGGCCGAAGTCCACTCCCGCGCTCCGCGAGGCGAGAAGAAATTCCAGCTCCAGCATGCCGATGCCCACGCGGCGGGACCCTACCTGTCATGAGGCGAAACTGACCGATCGGTACACTCCGCCGCCTGAGCTGCGGGGGCGTCCCAGACGGCGCTGGTGAACTCAGATCACGGGATGCGAACGCACTGAGCGCTGGATGGCGAACGGACAGGTAGACACAGGCAGTGACGCCGGGGCCTTCGGGGCGATCGTACGCCGTCGTGCGTGGATCGTCGTGCTTGCCGTGCTGGCCGCGCTCGCGTCCGCGTTCGTGTTCACGAGCCTGCAGGACAAGCAGTACAAGAGCACGGCGGTGCTGCTGTTCCGCCAGGTGCTCCTCGACGTCCAGCTCACCGGCGTCCCGCTCGTCGCGCCGGGGAACGACGCCACGGTGGAGTCGGCGACGAACGTCGGACTCGTCTCGCAGGAGAACGTCCGGGTCGCCGCTGTCGCGCGGCTCGGGCCGGGCTTCACGCCCTCCAGCCTCGAGGACCAGCTCACGATCGAGCCCCAGAAGAAGTCGGACCTCATCGGGATCGAGGCGACGGCGGACTCGCCCCAGGAGGCGGCACGCATCGCCAACGCGGTGGCCGCGTCCTACCTCGCGATCGCCAACGAGCAGTCGGTCTCCCGGATCAACGCAGCGGCCGACCGCGTCCGCCAGACGATCTCGTCCCGGCGCATGTCCGCCTCGCAGCGGCGCGAGCTGCGCAGGTCGCTCGTCAAGCTCAACGTGCTCTCGCAGCTCGGCCCGCAGAACGTCCAGCTGTCACAGCCCGCGGTGCCGCCGCGCAAGGCGTCATCGCCCAAGCCGCTGCTGAACCTCCTGATCGGCGGGCTCGTGGGCCTGGTGATCGGCCTCGCGCTCGCCTTCGGCGTCGAGCACTTCGACCGCCGCCTGCGCAGGCCGGAGGAGCTCGAGCGTGAATCCGGTCTGCCGCTGCTGGCGACGGTGCCCCGGAGCGCCGGCCTGAAGAACCCGCGCGGCGGCGCCTGGCAGGAGGACGCCGAACCGTTCCGCCAGCTCGCCAGCGTGCTGCGCCACCGTGCCGACGAGCGCGAGATCCGCTCGGTCCTGCTCGTCGCGCCGAGCCAGGGGAGCGGCACGACGACGGTCGCGCTGTACCTCGCCCTCGCCGCGGCCGAGGGCGCGGCCGCTCCCGTGCTCCTCGTCGAGGCCAATCTCCGCCGCCCGGTCCTCGGCGATGTCCTCGGGGTGCCCGGGGACACGGGGCTGACGACGCTCGCCGACGATCCGCAGGCCGCGGTCCAGCCCATCGATCTGGACGGTCCCGCGCGTGACGTGTCGGTCGTCCTCGCCGGGCCGGCCGCGGGAAGTCCCGCGTCGGTGGTCGAGTCCGAAGCGGTCATCGAGATGCTCAGGAGCAGCCGCGACGCGTACGACTTCGCCGTCGTCGACGGGCCTCCGCCCCTGCTGGTCGCCGACGTCCTCCCGCTCATCCCCGAGGTCGATGCGGTCGTCATCGTCGCCCGGCTGGGCCAGGACACCGGGGCCGACGTGCGGCGCCTGCGCACCGAGCTCGAGCGCCAGGGCGCCGAGCCCATCGGCGTCGTCGCCAACGGCAGCCGGCGGCGCAAGAACCCCTACGCCGCGTAGCCCGGCCCATGGCCTTCCGGCGGACCCCCTCCACCGCATGGTCCTCCGGCGCGGTGCTGCCGCCGCTGCCGCGTCCCGATCGTGCGTCGCTGAACGCCGCGGCACTCGCGGTCGGCCTGACCGCGTTCACGTCGCTGCTCGTCGTCGCCGGCGGCCCCGGCATCCGCCTCAGCGCCGCGTTCGCGATCGGGCTCCTGCTCATGACGCTCGCCCGGGCTCGCCCTGCGCTGGGGATCCTCGCCGCGTTCGTCTTCCTCGTCTTCCTCGCGCTCATCCGGCGCGTCCTGCTCGGGGTCTCGGATTGGACGTCGGGCGATCCGCTGATCCTCATCGCGCCGGTCGTGGCCCTCATCCTCATCGCCAAGGCGTTCGCGCTGGATCGCAGGCCGATCGCGCCGGACCTCATCTCCCGGCTCGTGCTCGTCCTGCTGCTCATGACCTTCGCGCAGGTCTTCAACCCGCTCGGCGGCGGGATCGGCGCGGGCATCGCCGGCCTGGTGTTCATGGCGTTCCCGCTCTTCTGGTTCTTCGCGGGCCGCGACTACCTGGAGGACCGCGACGTCGAGCGGCTGATGGGCATCATCGTCGTGCTCGGCATCGCGGTCTCGCTCTACGGGCTGTGGCAGCTCGTCATCGGGCACCCGCCGTGGGACCAGGCGTGGCTCGAGTTGCCCAATGTCGAGAGCTTCACGTCACTGGACGTGGGCGGCTCGATCCGGGGCTTCGGGACGTTCTCGGGCTTCCTCGAGTACGGCCTGTTCCTGGGCATGGCGCTCGCCCTCGCGGTGTGGTTCGTCCTGGAGGGCAAGCTCGTCGCGCTGCTGCCGATCCCGCTGCTGGCCGTGGCGCTCGTGATGTCCGGCCACCGGCAGCCGCTCCTGTTCTGCTTCCTGGCGATCGCCGCGATGACCGGCATGAAGACCGGCCGCCCGAAGACGGCGCTGCTCGTCGCGTCGGTCGCCGGCGTGCTGGGGATCGGGCTGGTCTTCGCGGCCAGCGCGGTGCTGCCCGAAGGCGGCGGCAACGCGTTCGTCGGCCGGCAGGTCCAGGGGCTCGCCGACCCGCTGAATCCGGAAAGCTCCACGCTGTTCATCCACGCCGAGCTGGCGTACGCTGGGATCAAGGCGGGCTTCACGCACCCGTTCGGCCTGGGGACCTCGGCGACGAACGCCGCCGCCGGGGTGGGCAAGAGCGACGCGGACGAGAAGCTCGACACCGAGCACACCCTCGGTGAGGGCAGCGCCTCGACGGACCTGGACTTCTCCAACGCGTTCGTCGCCTACGGGGCGGCGGGCGGGCTCCTGTACGTCGGGTTGCTCCTCACCGTCCTGATCACGGCCATCCGCCTCTACTTTCGCGGGGAGCTGATCATGCTGCCGATCGTCGGGGTCCTGCTCGCCAACATCGGCCAGTGGCACAACGGCGGGAACTACGCGCTCTCCGCGCTCGTCTGGATGCTCATCGGGGTGGTCGCGGCGCGCTGGTACGCCGAACGCGCCGCTCAGAGCCGCAGCGAGGCCCGGCCGGTCGGGTAGTACGCGGCGCGCTCCTCGTAGAAGCTCGCGAAGCGGTCGGTCCGGTGGGCCTCGGGGTCGGCGCCGCGCCGGGCCCGCAGCCGGTCGGCGGGCGTGCGCATGAAACGCAGCGGCGAGATGAACGGCTGGAAGTTGCGCCGGTACGCCGACGAGACGGCGGGTCGCACGGGGCGGCGGCGCCTCCAGCCCGTGGCGAAGCCGGCGACGGCCTCCTTGACCGCGCGCGCGGCGACGCGGTCCTCCTTGACGGTGTCGATGGCCGCCTGCGAGACGATGTTGCCGACGGTGAGCAGCGCGTCGCCGGGGCGCATCAGCTTGCCCGCGATGTAGCTGTGATGGCGCGCGTTGACGAGGTAGCGGCGCGGCTCGAACTCGACGATGGCCTCCTTCATGTGGACGGCCTCGAGCTCGGGCAGGTAGAGGTGGCTGAAGCCGTGGTCGAGGAGCCGCATCGTCAGCTCCGCCTCGTTCGCCCAGATGAAGATGTCCGGGTCGTACCCCTCGACCGCGCGCAGCGCGGGCGCGCTGAGCAGCGCCGCGCAGCCCCAGTAGCTGAGCAGGCCGGTGTTCCAGTCGTCGTTGAGGCGGTGGTCCTCGTCGAACGAGCTGACGACCGAGAACGAGACGAGCCCCGCGTCCTCGTCCTGCGCGGCCCGCACGGCGGCCTCCAGCGCGCCGGGGCGCAGGTACGCGTCGTCGTCGAGGATGAGGACGTAGTCGCCGGTCGCGACGGCGAAGCCGAGGTTCCAGCCCGGTGCGCCCGCGTTCTCGGGGTTGCGGATGACCTGCACCTGCGGGAACTCTCGGGCGACCGCCTCGGCGGGGTTGTCGGTCGAGGCGTTGTCGACGACGATGACCTCGAGCCGGTCCGCGGGGTAGCCGCTGTGCTCGAGCATCTGCCGGAGCGAGACGAGCAGCGCGTCGCGCCGGTTGTAGACGAGGAAGACGATCGAGACCAGCGGGAGTCTGCTCATCCGGCCGTCCGTTCGTAGAAGGTGCCGTTTGGCGCGCTGTCGATGTCGTACGTCGGCTGCACCATCTCGTGGAGGAGGAAGGAACCGAGCTCGTTGCCGATCCGCTCGGCATCCGGCCCGACGGCGGGGTTGTGCCCGCCGTCGAAGTCGAAGATCGTCTTCGGCTCGCGTGCGGCCTTCTGCAACTTGCGCGCGTTCGAGAACACGACGGTCTGGTCGGACTTGCCGCTGATGATCAGCACGGGGCGCGGTGCGATCTTCCCGACGAATCGGGCAGGGTCGAGCGGCGCATAGGTGTCCAGGGCCTCGGACAGCGCGTCCGGGTCGTTGATGATCCCGCGCAGCATCGGCGACTCGGGCGAGGTGATGGCCTGCCGCCAGTTGCCGGGGGTGACGACCAGGACGACGGCCTCGATCCGCTTGTCCTCGGCGGCGAAGAGCGTGCCGATCGCGCCCCCGAGACTCACGCCCGCGAACGCGATGTGCCCGTCGCACTCCGGGCGCTTCTCGAGGTAGTCCGCGGCGCTCTCGAGGTCGCCGACCGTGCCGCGCACCATGGCGTCGAAGGCCTTCGGGTCGTCGAGCACCTGCTGGTACTCGCCGGCGTCGCCCGCGCGCGCGCCGTGGTTGCGCATGTCGATCGAGAACGTCGTCAGGCCGAGCGCGGCGAGTCCCTGCCACGCGTAGTCGGCGTTCTCCTTCGTCGAGCGGAAGCCGAACTGCCAGATCACACAGCCGCGAGAGGCGACGCCGCGCGGCACGGCCATGAGGCCGGTGACCTTGGTGTCGTCGACTTTCGTCGGGAACTCGACGGAGCGGATGTTGACGAGCTTGTCGGCGCGCACCTCATCGGCGGGGTCCTCACCGGCACCGCCGCACCCCGCGACGACGAGCGACAGGGCAAGGAACGACAACAGCAACCGCGCCCAGGTGGCGGCTGCCGAGCGGCATCCCCACCGACAATCCATGCGAGCCATGATAGACCTCCGGCGCATGACATCACAGGCGCCGCGCGTGGCGATTGTTGGGGCTGGACTGACCGGATGTACCGTTGCGTGGCGTCTGTCACAGAACGGGATTCCCTCGGTGCTCTTCGAGCGCGCGGAGGTGCCCGGCGGGCTCATCCGCTCCGAGCACATGGGCGGCGTCCTGTACGAGCCGCACGGCTCGCACATCTTCCACACCGAGGACGAAGAGGTCTGGAACCTCGCGACCTCGATGACGCCGTTCCGCGACTACCGCCACCGGGTCGACATCGTCGTCGAGGGGAAGATCCTCAACTGGCCCATCCTCGTCTCGGACATCGACGCGCAGTCGCGCAGCGAGGACATCCGCCGCGAGCTCGCCGAGCGCAAGGACGTCAACGCGGAAGAGCGGGCGAAGGCGGCGAACTTCGAGGAGTGGTGCCTCGAGCTGATGGGGCCGATCCTCTACGACCGCTACATCAAGCCGTACACGGAGAAGCAGTGGGGCCGGCCCGCGAGCGAGCTCTCCGCGCAGTGGGCGCCGCGCCGCGTCTCGGTCCGCTGGGACAACGACCCGTACCTGTTCCCCGACCCGTTCCAGGGCTTCCCGTCCGGGCCGAACGGCTACACGGACCTCATCGACGGCCTGCTGGCGCCCGACCTCATCGAGCTGCGCACGGGCGTCGACGTCGACGTCGACAGCCTCGAGGCGCTGCTCGCACAGGAGGGGGCGGACGTCGTCGTGCTCACCTGCCCGCTCGACGTCTTCGCGGGAGAGCGCTTCGGTCGCCTGGACTGGCGCGGCATCGACGTGCGCTCGGTGCACATTCCGCATATGGACTACGCGCAGGGCGCGATGGTCGTCAACTACCCGGGCGCCGAGTACCCGTTCATCCGCATCCACGAGACCAAGCACGCGTCCGGCCAGCAGTGCGAGGGGACGGTCCTCGGCTTCGAGTTCACCGGCGCGCCGTCGCGCTACTACCCCATCGAGCTGCCGGAGAACCGGGAGCTGAACACGCGCTACCAGAACCTCCTGCGTGAGCAGATCGGCCCCGAGCGCACGTACTTCGCCGGGCGCCTGGCCAACTACGTGTACATCGACATGGACGACTGCATGCGCGAGGCGCTCGACGCAGCGCAGGAGCTCCTCGGCGACCTGCAAGTCGGCGCGGCCTGAGGCGTCGGATGGCCGGCGCGAAGGATCTCGTGCTGCGGATCTACACGTCCCCGCGCACGCACCGGATTCTTCCGGCGCCGCTCGCGCTCGCGCTCGTCGGGGCGATCGAGCCGCCCCTGCGCCGGCTGCGCAACCCGGTCGAGGAGGCCGACGCGGAGCGCCTCGTCAGCGACCTGCTCCAATTCACGCCGCGCGCGGGGGAGACCCGCGCGGTCACCCGGCGCCATCTGCGTGAGCGCTCCCTGATGCGCGAACTGTTCTGGCGCCCGTGGCTGCTGCGGCGCGCGCGGATCATCGACGCCCACCGGTGGGACGAGGCGCGCGAGGGCGGGCGCGGCAGCGTCGTGGTGCTCGCCCACATCGGCGCGTCCTGGGCCGTCCCGGGCATCCTCGGCCTGCGCGGGTACAAGGACTTCCGCCTGGTCGGCAGCGCCCACATGTGGGAACCCCTGCCGCCGAACCTCGTGGGCCGGACCGACACGTTCCGGATCAGGGAGTACGGGGCTCGCATGCTCGGCGCCGAGCGCCTGATCCCGAACACCGTCGAGCCCGATCGGCTCATCGAGCTGGTCGAGCAGGGGCTGTCGGTCGGGGTCGCCTTCGACGTGCCCGGCTCGGCCGCGACCCCGTTCCTCGGGCGCTCCGTCGCGCTGACGAGCGTGCCGGCGTCGCTGGCCTTCCGCACGAAGGTCAAGGTGCTTCCGGTCATCGCCGAGCGCCACGGCACCCGCATGCACCTGCGCATGCTGGAGCCGCTCGACCCCGCCGACTACCGCGATCTGAGCGCGCTGCGCGCGGCGATCGCCAGGACGTACGAATCGATCGTCCTCACGCGCCCCGAGAGCGTCGAGAACGCGTGGTATCCATCGCCGCTGGTCACCGAGGCGCTGACCTCACAGGCCGCGAGCGCCCCGAGCCCGGAGGACTGACCGCATGCACCACCCGAAACCGCAGCCGCAGTTCGAAGACAACCTGACCGAGGGGATCGGGGAGCGCATCAAGCCCGCCGCGGTGACGTCGGGCGGCTACCGCGACCACCTCGGGCGGTACCTGTTCGCCGCGCACTACGTCGCCGGCCGGTCCGTGGTCGACCTGTGCTGCGGCAACGGGTACGGGTCGAACCTCCTGCTGGCCGCGGGCGCGACGCGCGTCGAGGGCATCGACATCGCCCAGGACGCCGTCGACGCCGCGAAGGAGCACTACCCCGGGCCGGAGTTCTCGGTCGGCGCGGTCGACGAGCCGATGGACCTCAGCGGCTTCGACGTCGCCGTGTGCTTCGAGGGCATCGAGCACGTGGCGGACGTCCCCCAGCTCCTGCAGAACATGCGCCAGGCCGACGTCGCGCTCATCTCGTCGCCGAACGCCGACTTCTTCCCCGGCGGCTTCAGCGGCAACCCGCACCACCTGCGCGAGTGGACCCGTCGCGAGTTCGACGAGGCGCTCGCGCCGTACTTCTCCGACGTCCGGATGTACTTCCAGTGGCACTACCCCGACCCTCTGGACATCGACCGGCGCCCCGCGACGCTGGCGAAGGCCGTCATCCCGGTGTCCCTGAAGCGGCGCCTGAAGCGCGTCCCGGCGGACGCCGTGGAGCCCGACGTGCCGCAGTCCGGTGACGAGCGCACGGTGTACCGCGTGCACCGGACCACGAACCTGAAGGTGCTGCGCCTGCTGCCCGGGCTGCAGTACGGCAAGCCGGCCGACTGGGTCGCCGTCTGCCGGAAGTAGTCAGGAGGTGGGGAACGGCAGGTCCATCGTCTGCACGAGGAACCGCCCCGCGCGCAGGAGGTTCAGGTCACGCGCGGGACCCTCGGCGAACGGGTCGGGTCCGCCGTCGTAGTACAGGAGCGTCTTCGGCCTGCGGGCTGCTCCCATCAGCTCCATGGCGTCGCCGGGGAGGACCGTCGGGTCGAAGCGGCCGTTCATCAGCATGACCGGGCGCGGCGCGATCCTGCCGATCCAGCGCTTGGGGTCGTACGGCGAGAGGACATCGACGGCGTGGTCGAGCGCCGCGGGGTCGGCGGTGGCCGTGGGGATGTAGTTCGGGAGGTTCGGGACGCGCTCGGCGGCCAGGGGGCGGGCGAGGAGCGCCTGCTTGAACGTGGCGCCGACGGAGCTCAGCAGCGCGCCCTTGATGCGCCGATCCTGCGCGGCGAGGATCACGCCGGCCATGGAGCCGAACGCACTGCCCATGAACGCGATGTTGTCGCGGCAGATGCGTCGGCGGCTGAGGTAGTCGACCCCGAGACGCAGCTCGACGACCGTGGCGACGAGGACGGTGCGCAGACCCTCCGGGGAGGAGATCGCCGCCGCGAGCTCCTCCTGGCTGCCGCGCTCGCCGACGTTGCGGGGATCGATGGTGAAGCTCGCCAGGCGCGCGACCGCCAGGGCCTGGCGCAGATCTGCCGTCGCCTCCTTCGGGGTGTTCAGCCCGCCCTGGATGATCACGCAGCCGAGTGGACGGGCGTGGGTCGGCACGGCGAGCAGGGCCGGCACCCGGTCACCGTCGACGGACCGGTAGCTGATCCGCGAGACCCGCAGGGTCCCTTCGCGGGCGCGCGGCGAGCGATCGGGATCGAGGCTCAGCCCAGCCTTGTACCGCAGCAGCGGCGGCGAGGCCTCCTGCGGCGGCGGCGCGTCCGATCCGCCGCAGGCCGCGAGGCCGCAGATGCAGGCGAGAAGCACTGCTATGGTCGCCCGCCGGCTGCTGGTGCCCATCCTCGGGCCGATGATAGACGAGGGTCGGCGCCGTCCCGGGAGTTGCGTGCTCGAACGTCTCGTCCCCTCATTCGTCGTGACCGCCGAGGCGACGGGCGACCTGCTCGACGTCGAGCTGTTCGCGGCCGAGCGTGAGATCGTGGCCCGCGCGGTCGAGAAACGTCGCCGCGAGTTCACGACCGGCCGGGGTCTTGCGCGCGATGCGCTCGGGCGGCTCGGCGTGCCGGCCGGCGCGATAGGCAGCGGGTCTCACGGTGAGCCGCTGTGGCCCGAGGGGGTCGTCGGCAGCATCACGCACTGCGACGGGTTCCGCGCGTGCGCGGTGGCGCGTTCGACCCGTGCGCTCGGGATCGGCATCGACGCCGAACCGGACCTGCCGCTGCCCGCGGGCGTGGTCGAGGACGTCGTGCACGGCCGTGAGCGCGCGCTCCTCGACCGCGACCTCGGCGTCGATCCGGGGCGCCTCCTGTTCAGCGCCAAGGAAGCGGTCTACAAGGCCTGGTTCCCGCTGACCGGCCGGTGGCTGGGGTTCGACGACGCCGAGGTCTCGGTCGACGCCGGCGCCCGGACCTTCCGGGCGGTGCTGCGGGTCGACGGCACGCCGTTACGCACGTTCGCCGGCCGCTGGACCGTGGAGCGCGGCACCGTCTGCACCGCGGTCGTGGTGCCCCGCCAGACTGCTCTGTGACGTGGGTCGCAGATGCGAAGGGACCCGCCACCGCTCTGCTTCAACGCAGGTGTATCGTTGCGTTTTCATGCCATCCGGTGTCGGGCTCACGGTGCTGTCGTCCCCGCGTTGCGCTCGCGGCCGGTGCTCGTCCGTCTCTAGCCAGGGTGGTGCGTGATGACGGTCGAACGCGCGCCGGCGCCCTGGGTGCTCAGCGGCACGGGTGCCGCCGCGCTGCGCGAGTACGCCCAGCGCCTCGCGGAGGCAACCGGGGACGTGGACGCTGCCGACGTCGCGTGGACGCTGGCGACCGGGCCGCCCGCGTCTGCGCATCGCGCCGTCATCCTCGGCGACGATCGCGGCGCCGCGCTGCGCGACCTCGCCGGCGGCACGCCGAGCCCGCAGGTCATCCAGGGCGTCGCCGACCCCGACCTGCATCCCGACCGGCCCGTGTTCGTCTTCTCCGGCCAGGGCGGTCAATGGGCGGGCATGGCCGTCGAGCTCCTCGACGCGTCCCCGGTCTTCGCCGAGCACCTGCGCGCGTGCGCGGAGGCTTTGGCGCCGCATGTCGACTGGGTCCTGGAGGACGTGCTGCGCGGCAGTCCTGACGCTCCTGCGCTCGAGCGCATCGACGTCGTGCCGCCCGCGCTCGTCGCCGTCATGGTGTCGCTCGCGGCGCTCTGGCGTTCGCGCGGGGTGGAGCCGGCCGCGGTCGTCGGGCATTCGCATGGGGAGATCGCGGCGGCGCACGTCGCCGGCGTCCTCAGCCTGGACGACGCGTTGCGGGTGGCGGCGGTCCGGGCCCGGGCGCTGACCCCCCTCTCGGGGCACGGGGGAATGGCGGCCGTGTCGCTCGGGGCGGACGCGCTCGAGCAGCGGATCGCCGGGTTCGGCGAGCGGCTCGCGCTCGCGGCGGTCAACGGGCCATCGGACCTGGTGGTCTCGGGCGACCTGGACGCGCTCGACGAGCTGCTGGCCGGGTGCGAGGCCGACGGCGTGCGCGCGAGGAGGGTCGCCGTCCCCTACGCCGCGCACGGCCCGCAGATCGAGGCGATCCGCGAGCGCCTGCTCGACGAGCTGGGCGAGGTGAGGCCGCAGCCGGCGCAGGTGCCGCTGTACCCCACCACCGCCGATGAGCCGATGGACGCCGCGTACTGGTATCGCGGCGAGCGTCAGACGGTGCAGTTCGCGCCCGCGGTGCAGCGGCTGCTCCCGGACGGGCACCGGACGTTCATCGAGGTCGGGCCGCATCCGGTCCTGACCGTGCCGGTCGAGCACGTGGCCGAGGAGGCCCTGGGCGGCGCGGGGCAGGTCGCGACGGTGGCGACGCTGCGACGCGGCCAGGGCGGACCGGAGCGCTTCGCGACCGCGCTCGCCGAGCTGTGGACCCGCGGCGGGTCCGTCGACTGGGCCCGCGAGATCCCCGAGGGCACGCGGGTGGACCTTCCCGAGCCCGCGGAGACCGGGCCGGCGGACGACGAGACGTTCGCGGCACGGATCCGCGCGATGGGCGACGCCGAGGCCCGGCGCGCCGTCCTCGACGGGGTGAGCGGACTGGCCGCCGTCCAGCTCGGGCAGGGCTCGGCGAGCGACATCGACGCGGGGCTGACCTTCAAGGAGCTCGGACTCGACTCCCCCGGACTGGTCGAGCTGCGCAACCGGGTCAACGACTGGACGGGCCTGCGGCTCCCGGCCACGGTGGTGTTCGACAACCCGACACCGGCGGCGCTCGCCGACCGGGTGCTCGCGGAGTTGACGGGCGACGGCGCCGACGCCGAGTGGAGCCCGCGCACCGTGCGCATGGAGGAGCCGATCGCGATCGTCGGCATGGCCTGCCGCTACCCGGGCGGCGTGGCGTCGCCCGACGAGCTGTGGGAGCTCGTCGCCGCCGGGGGCAATCCCATCGGGGACTTCCCGACCGACCGCGGCTGGGACCTCGAGCGGCTCATCGATCGCGACGGGGAGCGGCTGGACGCGAGCTACGTCGATCAGGGCTACTTCCTCTACGACGCGGGCGACTTCGACCCCGAGGTGTTCGGGATCTCGCCGCGAGAGGCGCTGTCGATGGACCCGCAGCAGCGGCTGATGCTCGAGTGCTCGTGGGAGGCGCTGGAGCACGCGGGCATCGATCCGCTGAGCCTGCGCGGCAGCAGCACCGGCGTGTTCACAGGCATGATGAGCGCGCTCTACGGCCCGCTGATGCACCAGCCCGACGAGAAGTCGGTCGGCTACGCGCTGACGGGGACCGAGACGAGCGTGGCCTCCGGCCGCGTCGCCTACGTCCTCGGGCTGGAGGGCCCGGCCGTGTCGGTCGACACCGCGTGCTCGGCGTCCCTGGTCGCGCTGCATCTGGCCTGCCAGTCGCTGCGCGCGGGTGAGTGCGATCTGGCGCTCGCGGGCGGCGCGACGGTGATGTCGCAGCCGGGCATCTTCATCGAGATCTCGCGCCAGCGCGGCCTGGCGCCGGACGCGCGCTGCAAGGCGTTCGGGGCCGGCGCAAACGGCACGGGGTGGAGCGAGGGCGCCGGCGTGATCGCCCTGGAACCCCTGTCCCTCGCGATCGAGCGCGGGCACGAGGTGCTGGCCGTCATCCGGGGCAGCGCGGTCAACCAGGACGGCGCGTCGAACGGCCTGAGCGCGCCGAACGGGCGCTCGCAGGAGCGCGTGATCCGCACGGCGCTGGCGAGCGCCGGACTCGAGCCCGCCGACGTCGACGCGGTCGAGGCGCACGGCACCGGCACCGCGCTGGGCGACCCGATCGAGGCGACGGCGCTCCTGAACACGTACGGCCAGCACCGCGACGAGCCGCTGCGGCTCGGCTCGCTGAAGTCGAACCTCGGCCATGCCCAGGCCGCGGCCGGTGTCGGCGGCGTCATCAAGATGGTGCAGGCGCTGCGCCACGCGCGGCTGCCGAAGACCCTGTGGGCCGACGAGCCGACGCCGCACGTCGACTGGGACAGCGGCGCGGTCGAGCTGCTCACCGAACCGATCGACTGGCCGGTCGACCATCGGCCGCGGCGCGCGGGCGTCTCCTCGTTCGGGATCTCGGGCACGAACGCCCACGTCATCCTCGAGCAGGCCCCCGAGCCCGAGCCCGAGCGGGCGGCCAAGGTGCCGTCACGCGTCCTGCCCTTCCTGGTCTCGGCGTCCAGCGAGGCGGGGCTGGCCGGGCAGGCGCAGCGGCTGGCCGAGTTCGTCGCGGCGCGCCCTGAGCTGGAGCCGGCCGAGGTGGCGGCGTCGCTGGCGCTGCGGCGCGCGCAGCTGCCGCACCGGGCGGTCGCGGTCGCCGGCGACCTGACCGAGCTCTCCGAGCACCTGTCGGCGTTCGCGCGCGGGGAGTTCGTCGAGGCGATCACGCAGGGCGTCGCGCGCGGTGAGCGCCGCGCGGCGTTCGTGTTCCCCGGCCAGGGCGGCCAGTGGGAGGGCATGGCCGTCGAGCTGCTCGACAGCTCGTCGGTGTTCGCCGAGCGGATGCGCGCGTGTGAGGCGGCGCTCGCCCCGTACGTCGACTGGTCGCTGGAAGCCGTGCTGCGCGGCGAGGACGGCGCCCCGTCGATCGACCTCATCGAGGTCGTCCAGCCGGTGCTGTTCGCGATCATGGTCTCGCTCGCGGCGCTGTGGCGGTCCTACGGGATCGAGCCCGCCGCCGTGGTCGGCCATTCGCAGGGCGAGATCGCCGCCGCGCACATCATCGGCGCGCTGACGCTCGAGGACGCCGCGCGGATCGTCGCGGTCCGCAGCCAGGCGCTGGCCACCATCGCCGGCGTCGGCGGGATGCTCGCCGTCGCGCTCTCGCGCGAGCAGTTCGAGCAGCGCACCGCCGACCTCGACGGGCGGATCACGATCGCCGCGGTCAACGGCCCCCGCTCGATGGTCGTCTCCGGCGAGCCCGAGGTCCTCGAGCGGTTCGCCGCGAGCCTCGAGGCCGACAACGTGCAGGTCCGCCGCATTCTCTCCACCGTCCCGGGCCACTCCCCGTACGTCGAAGCGGTCCGCGAGCAGATGCTCGAGGGGCTCGAGGGCATCCAGCCGCAGCCCAGCACCATTCCGCTCTTCTCCACGGTCACGGCCGAGCGGATCGCGACCGAGACGATGGACGCCGAGCACTGGTACCGCAACCTGCGCCAGACCGTGCAGTTCCAGCCGGCGGTGCAGCAGCTCATCGGCGAGGGCATCGACGCGCTCATCGAGATCGGCCCGCATCCGGTCCTGACCACCCACGTGCAGGACACGATCGAAACCGCCGGTCACGACCCCGACGCGATCACGCTGATCAGCAGCCTGCGCCGCGACGACGGCGGGCTCGAGCGGATGATCGCCTCGTTCGCCGACGCGCAGGTCGCGGGCCTCGCGATCGACTGGACCGCCCTCTTCGGCGCCACGCCTCCGCACGTCCCGCTGCCCACCTACGCCTTCCAGCGCGAGCGCTACTGGAACGCGCCGCCGATCGGCGCGGGCAGCGACCCCGCCGCGATCGGCCAGGCGTCGGCGGAGCATCCGCTCCTGGACGCCGCGATCGCGCTGCCCGACGGCGGCGCGCTCTACACCGGCCGGCTCTCCCTCGAGCGCCATCCCTGGCTGGCCGACCATGCCGCCGTCGGCACCGCGCTGCTGCCCGGCGCCGCGTTCCTCGACCTCGCGCTGCACGCCGCTGCGCACACCGACACCCCCCGCATCGAGGAGCTGACCCTCCGGGCGCCGCTGCTGCTCGACGGCGACCGCGCGGTCGCGGTGCAGGTGACCGTCACCGCGCCGGACGCCGATGGGGCGCGCGCGCTGACGATCCACTCCCAGAGCGGTGGCGGGCCCTGGACGCATCACGTGTCCGCCGCGCTCGGCGCCGCGGACCCGCGCAGCGTGGCGATCCCCGATCCGCCGGCCGGCGCCGAGTCCCTCTCGGACGACGGCATGTACGACCGGTTCGCAGACGCCGGCTACGAGTACGGCCCGGCGTTCCAGGCGCTGCGGTCGGTCCGCCGTGCGGGCGACGCGATCTACGCCGAGGCGGCGCTCGCCGAGGATCAGGAGCAGCAGGCGGCCGGCTTCGCGCTGCACCCGTCGCTGTTCGATGCCGTCCTGCAGGCGGCGGTCCTGCGCGATCTCGCCGCGGGCGGCGACGGGATGCCGATCCCGTTCTCCTTCACGGGCGTCCAGCTGCACGCGCCGCACGCCACCGCCGCCCGCGCGCTGCTGACCGCGCGAGACGGCGAGACGGAGATCCTCGTCGTCGACGGCGATGGAGCGCCCGTGCTCTCCGTCGACGCGTTCCAGATGCGCCCGCTCGATCGTCGCGCGCTGCGCGCGAGCGGGCCCGCCGGCCCGGACGAGCTCTACGAGGTCCGGTGGGAGGGGATCACGCCGTCGGGCGGCGGCGCGCCGCACGTGGTCGGCATCGGCGTCGACGACGCCCTCACGCGGGAGCACTACGAGAGCCTCGGCGCGCTGGAGGCCGCCGTCGCCGGCGGTGCGGCCGCGCCGGACGTCGTCCTGGTGCCCGCGTGCGAGATCGACGCCGGTCCCATCGAGGCCGTCCACGCGCTGACGCAGCGGACGCTCGAGCTCCTCCAGGCGTGGCTCGCCTCCGAGCCGCTCGCCGACGCGCGGCTCGTCGTGGTCACGCGCGGCGCCACCGGCGAACGCCCCGACCTCGCCCAGTCCGCGCTCCTCGGCCTCCTGCGCAGCGCGCACACCGAGCATCCCGACCGCTTCACGCTGCTCGACCTCGACGGCAGCGTGCCGCCGCCCGATGCGCTGCTCGACGCGCTCACCGCCGACGAGCCCGTGCTCGCCGTCCGCCGGGGCGCGGTGCTCGCGCCGCGGCTCGCGCGCGCCGATGCCGACCCGACGACCGTCCCGCGCGTCGACGACCCGACCTGGCACCTCGCGCTGGGCGCCGACGGCGTCGAGTTCGCCCCGCGCCCGGACGCCGGCCGGGCGCTCGAACCGGGCGAGGTCCGCATCGCCGTGCGCGCCACCGGGCTGAACTTCAAGGACGTCGTCGTCTCGATGGGCCTCGTGGAGGACACGACGATCGGCCTCGAGGGCGCGGGCGTCGTGCTGGAGACGGGCGAGGACGTCGCCGACCTCGCGCCCGGTGACCGCGTCATGGGCCTCATCCGCGACGCGTACGGCCCCGAAGCGATCGTCGATCGCCGCCTCATCGCCGCCGTCCCGGACAGCTGGACCTTCGAGGAGGCGGCGTCGGTCCCGGTCGTCTTCCTCACCGCCTGGTACTCGCTGGTCGACCTCGCGGGCCTGCAGGCCGGAGAGTCGGTCCTCCTGCACGGCGCCGCCGGCGGCGTCGGCATGGCCGCCCGCCAGATCGCCGCGCACCTCGGCGCCGAGGTGTTCGCGACCGCGCACCCGAGCAAGTGGGAGACCGTCGAGGCGCTCGGGATCGAGCCGTCGCACATCGCGACCTCGCGCACGACCGAGTTCCGCGAGGCGTTCCTCGAGACGACCGCGGGCCGCGGTGTGGACGTCGTGCTCGGCTCGCTCGCCGGGGAGATCGTCGACGCGTCGCTGGACCTGCTGCCGCGCGGCGGCCGCTTCGTCGAGA